>NZ_JBITCS010000069.1:0-19498 GCF_044453445.1 Streptomyces sp. NPDC051684
CTCGCGATGGTCTCGCCACCGGCCACCCCGCTTCGGTGTCCGGTCCGGGAGCAATGGCTCGATCCGCGCCCACTGCGCGTCAGTCAACGGCACACTCGGACCAACGACCGACTGATCTAAACGAAACCGCCTAGGCCGCGGCCGACGGGCCTCCGCTGGACAGCCTGCTGCCGGTGCCGCGGTGCGAGGCGTTCCGCGTGGACGGCGCGACCCGTGCGGCCACCCCCGACCCTGTGCGGCCCGGGGAGGCGGAGCCACTCCGCTTCCCCGGGCCTCCACACGGCCACGCGACTACTCGCTCACGCGGGCGCCGCTCCGGGGCAAGGTCGCCCGGATCGTCTTGCCGCCGGGGCCCGTGGTCACCGTGACCGAGCGGGACAGGTGACGGACCATGGGCCAGCCGAAGCCACCGGTGCCGTTCACCATGTCCGGAGAACGTTCACGGGGCGGTCGCCGGTCCGCGTCGCCCACCGCGATCACGATGCTGTCCGCTCGGGCCCGCAGCCGCAGCGAGCAGCGGCTGCCGCGTGCGTGGCGGACGGCGTTGGTGACGAGTTCGGAGACGACGAGCTCGACACTGGCGGCGTCCTGCTCGCCCACGGTGGGCCGCAGTCGGTTCAGGAAGCGGTGTGCCGTCAGCCGGGCATCGGCGGCGGCCTCCGGCCGCTTGCGCAGCGCCACCTGTTCGTGAACGTCGCCCTGTTCGTGAGTGTCGTTCTGTTCGCGAGTGTCGCTGTGTTCGTGAGTCTCGCTTTCCGTGCGTACCTGCTGCGTGCGCACTCTTGGACCCTCCTTGTGTCTGGGGTACGGGGGCTCAGCGCGTGAGGGCGGCCCGCCGGTCCACGCCCACCTGCGCGCCGACCGGCTGCAGCACGTGGTCGCAGGTGTCGAGCAGCGACTGATGCCGGCGCACGCTGGTGACCCGCAGCCAGTTCAGTGCCTCGGCGACCGGGCACTCCTCGCGCGCGGCGATGTAACCGGCGGCCCGGTGAACGCGTTCCCAACGCGCCGCGCGGGTGTCGGTGGCCCACACCGGCTCGGGGCTGTCGGCGTCGGCATGCACGGGGCGCCAGCGCAGGATCTCCTCGCGGGCGAGCGCGGTGGCCCGTTCGGCCTCCGCGATGTGTGCCGGGGCCGGCGGGGCGGAGCGGGTGTAGTACAGGCAGAGCACGCCGAGCCGTTGGCGCTGCCGGTGCAGCGGCAGCGCCAGAACGTGCCGGAGCGCGGGGAGATCGTCGGCCCAGCGGCGCAGCCGCGCATGACGGGCCTGACCGGGGACGTCGGGGACGAGGACGGTCCGCGTCCCCAGCGCGGCGTCGATCGAGGGCCCGTCCGCATGGGCGAACTGGGCTGCCTCGGCGCGCAGTGCGTATTCGTCACTGGCGTACAGCAACTGCCACTGCTCGAAGCTCGGGAGCAGGGACATGGTCACGTGCTGCGCTCCCAGCGATTCGGCGAACGCCGTGCACAGTCTCATCGGCAGGGCCCGGCGCCCCACGGCCGCCGCGAGCGACACATCATGAACGATCGACCGGTCTTCCTCCGGCATGGGCCTCACACATCCTTTCCGGACAGGGGTTCCGCCCGTCCAGCGCTTGCGCCTGCGACCTGGCGAGGTGTCCGCCGTGACGCGGGGATGGAAGTCCGTCTACCACCCGCACACCGGTCTCACGCGTCCGAAAACGCGGCTCGCACTCGCGTAAGAGGGCACGGCGTCGTGCCACCCCATCGGGGGAGTGTCCTGTGTACGAGGGCGGGCAGCCGAGCGTGATGAGAGTGGTCACCGACGTGGAAGAAACGATGGAACGCTGGACGAACGCCCTGTGGAGGCTGCTGCTGCCGCCTCGGCGCAAGCAGGGCGAGGTGGTGTCGATACTGCGCAGGCGGTGCGACGAGCAGGCGCTGATCCTGGGCCGGCAACGGGTCCTGGTACCCAACCGCTTCGTCGTCGAACTGCCCCCGCTGGTGCACGAACAACTCACAGAACACGGCGGCGAGTTGGGCCGCCATCTGGCTCTCCAGGTGCGCCGCCACGCCGCGGAGTCCGGCTATACCTTCGCCGGCCCCGTGGCGGTCCACCTGCAGCCCTCCGCGAGCAGCGCCGTCGGCCGCTTCCGCGTCCATGGCCGCATCGCACCGCTCGCCGCCCAACGCCGGGGCGAGTGACCGGAGCTCGCAGCCGCCCGCAGGGGAGGTCCGCTCAAGTCACGTGCACACCAGCGGGGTTGGTCTCCGCCGGACGAGATCACGCTCGGCGTTTGTGCACCGGATCGTCGGGCAGGCGAGTCGGACACACCCCCGACAGGCGCAGCGCACGCGCCGAAGGAGAACACTGTCTATGCCGCAGCGCGAACCGGTCACCAGGAACCCGGACAAGGGCTACGTAGCGCTTCTTGGCTGGAGTCTGAACGCAGTGGAAGCCCTCGACCGGTTCGATCGGAGATACGTCGTGGTGGCCCCGGAGTGGGCCGAGGAGTACTGCGTCGAGCACGACATCCCGTACGTGCCATGGAACTTCGAGCGGCTCAACGACCGCTCCATGGAGATCGCCGAGACACTCCAGAACGAGGGCGTGGACGTCGCGATCCCGCTGTACGAGGAAACGGTCGAATGGGCGGGGGCGATCAACTCCGTCCTCCTCGGCAACCCGCGTCTGTACGGTCAGGCCATGCTGCTGCGCGACAAGGCGCTGATGAAGCGCCGCGCCCAACTCGGTGGCATCCGGGTCGGCATCTTCGAGGAGGCGCACGACCGGGACGACGTGATCCGGTTCCTCAAGCGCGTCAATCAGACCCTGCTCAAGCTGGACGGCGACCCGAACGACCCGATCCACCTCAAGGCGTTCGACAAGGCCGGATGCCTCGGGCACCGCGTCATCCGCACCCCCGACGAGATCGACTCGATCCCGGAGGAGGAGTTCCCGGTCCTCATGGAATCCCACCTCGACGGCTGGGAGTTCGCGGTCGAGGCGTGGGTGCACAACGGGAAGATCAAGTTCCTCAACATCTCCGAGTACGTCACGCTGGGATATTCGGTGTTCGTGCCGGCGACCCCGGAACTGGAGCGCTACCGCCCGCAGATCACGGCGCAGATCGAGAAGCTCATCAAGACGTTCGACATCGAGTTCGGCTTCGTGCACCCGGAGTACTTCGTCACCAGTGACGGCGAGATGTACTTCGGCGAGGTCGCCTACCGGCCGCCGGGCTTCAAGGTGTTCGAGCTGCTCGAGCGGGCATACGGCTTCAACGCCTACCATGCGCTGGTCCTGGCGTTCGACCCGAAGACGACCGAGGAGGAGATCGACGCCTTCTTCCCGCGCGAGGTCGTCGACGCGTCCGGGGTCGCCGGCTGCTTCGGCGTCTATCCGCGCCGCCGTGTTGTCAGCGAGCTGGAGATCCCCGAGGAGACCGAGGACGACGACTACTACGAGTCCCACGACCTCTCGACCCCGCTCGAGGAGACCGTCACCAAGAGGACCGCGTTCGGCACCCACTGGGGTCTGGTGTACTTCTTCGGTGACGACCCCTACCGGATGCGCGATCTGTTGAAGAAGCAGGAAGAGCTCGACTTCTACGTCTGACGACCGCGTGGACGCAGGAGGCCAACCCGAGGGAAACCCTTTGAAACCGACCGTCGACGTCAACGGTGAGACCACGACGCTGGACAAGCGCGTGACCTCGCTCGACGACGCCATCCAGGCCATGGCCGAAACCCGCGAGTTCGGCAAGCACACGAAGCTGCGGCGGGTCCTGGAAGCACTGCGGCGGGTGCTCAAGCAGCCGGGCGGTGCCGCGGCGATCCAGGACAGGGCGCAGGCCATCGAGGACGCCGGGCTCTTCCAGGGGACGGACTGGGCGTCACCGGAGATCCTCATTCCGGCGCTGGTCGGTCCGGGGCTGCACAGCGCGGACGCGGACACCGTCGTCATGGAGGCGACCAGCGAGCTGCGGATGCTCGCGGTCGCCCGCGGGGACTACGTGCACCCGACGTTGCCGGCCGAGGACGCCCGCCAGTTCCTCTCCCAGGTCCTGGCGACCAACCTGGAACTGTTGTTCAGCGCCCCCAGCGAGGCGGAGCGGGTCCAGCAGGGCCGTACCGCGGAGCTGATCCGGGACCTGTTCCGGCATCTCGCCGAGGAGATCGGCTACGACAGCGTCCTGGACAACCTCGTCGACGAGATCTGGCGGATCCTGCGCCAGCGGCCGATCCAGGTCGAGTCGGTACAGGCCCTGATCACCCGGATCGCGGTCTACCGCAACGACCCGGACGGCGCGCTCGGTGTGTCGTCGGGGCAGGGCATCGACCGGCTCATCACGAGCCTGTTCGGAACCACCGAGGCGTGCCGGGACGACCCGGGCATGGAGATCTTCCGCTCCCGGCTCGAAGCGATGGACGCCGGCGGCCTGCAGTACGAGGCGACGGGGTTCGCGCGGGCGATGCACGACACCGGCCTGGTGTCGCCGTACCACGCGGAACTGCTCCGGTTCCTGCTGCGCGAGAGCGACTACCTCCTCGGTGAGGCGCTCGGCCTCTCCGACACCGGCCGGAACTGCCTGCTGCGCTACAGCGAGTTGGTGCACCGGCTCATCGAGGTGGCCGTGCACTCGCAGACCGCGCAATGCATCTACGGGCTCGCGCTGCTGCTCGACCGCGGCATCCTCTACGAGCCGCCGGTGGTGCCCGCGCTGTGGCGCCAGCTGTCGCTCGAACTCCACCCGGTCGCGCGCGAGCGACTGGCGACGGCTTTCGGCGAGACGCCGGAGCCGCGGGCCCGGCTGGTCGCGGGGGTGCTCTCGATGCTGGGCCTGCCGCTCGGCGTCGGGCAGGGCGACAACCCCACCTGCCAGTCGGCCCGCGCGCTGTCGATGTGGGCCTACAACGACCCCGACTACCTGCTGCAAGTGGTGGTCTGGGCCGCCCGCGACGACGAGATCCTCATGCACTTCGAGGGCCTGCCGATCTCGTCCAAGGACAGCGAGGGCGGAGTCGCGAGCACGTTGCCGACGGGCCTGGACCCCGTGTCGCTGCTCGTGGTGCCCCACCTGGACCGGATCTACGCCGAGATGGGGCGGCGCTGCGTCGATCGCCCGGGGGACCCGCACCGGTGGGTCAACCCCGAATTCCACGGTTGGTGGACGGCGCGCGGGTTCCACATCAACGTCGACGTCGCGACCGGCAATCTGGTCGACCTCGACGACTTCCTGCGCCAGTTCCACGTGAGCTACCACCCGACCTACAACGGCGAGCAGCCGCTGATCCACCCGCAGCCGGCCGGCGTCGCCGTCACCGACAGTGCGGCCCGCTACATCGGCTGGCACGCGATCACGATCCTGCGGGTGGCACCGGACCCGCAGGACATCATGCGCGTCTACTTCTTCAACCCGAACAACGACAGCGGCCAGGACTGGGGCGACGGCGTCGTCGTCTCCACGGCGGGCAACGGCGAACGCTTCGGCGAGGCCTCCCTACCGTTCAACCAGTTCGCCTCGCGCCTCTACATCTTCCACGCAGACCCACTCGAACACGGCGAACCGGAGCGGGTGCCGGCGGAGGACGTCGCGGGGATCATCGGCTACATCGAACGCAGCTGGGGCAACGACCGACTCCCCGCGGGCACACTGCAGGCCCTGGAAGGACCGGCGGGCCGGGGAACCTAGCGCGTGGCGACGGGTCGTGGCCTACGGTGCGGGCATGGTGAACTTCGTGCTGGTGGCAGGTGCGCGGCTCGGGGCGTGGGCGTGGGACGAGGTGGTGCCGTATCTGCATGAGGCCGGCCACGGTGTGCACGATCGCACGCCTCGTGCGTGGCTCGACGCCGCACCCGGGTGCCACGCTGACCGAGCCCGCCCTGCTCGCCGGGCCGCTGGGTGAGCTTCCGGCGACGTACATCCAGTGTCTGCTCGGCGGGGCCGAGCTCGACGACGACGTGGCCGAGCTGCTGAACAGCGAGCACTGGTCGTTGGCCAAGATGGACACCGGACACTGGCCGATGTACTCCCAGCCGCGCGAGCTGGCACAGATCTTGCTGACGCAAGCGTGAACTCGCCCCAGAAGATGCCCCGTTGCCCATGCACGCCGCACCGTCCCGGTCTCTGATGGGCAGTACGGTGCCGTCGATTCGGTGAAGGCGTGTGGGCCATGGGGGACAGGGGCATCGAGGAGGTGCTCGACGATCGCTACGAGGTGAAGGGGGGGGCGCGGGCGAGGGTGGGATGGGGCGGGTGCTGCGCGTTCTGCACCGGCAGTGGGGGATCGATCTGGCGGTCAAGACACCGAAACCCGAGGCGTTCGGGACCGATGAGCAGCGCGAGCGGTTCGTCAGGGAGGCCGAGGCGTGGGTGGCGCTCGGGCTGCATCCGAACATCTGCGGGTGTCACTACGTGCGTGCCGTCGATGGCTTTCCCTACCTTTTCGCCGAGTGCGTCGGGGACGGCAGCCTGCACGACTGGATCGCCGATCGCCGCCTGTACGAGGGCGGTCCGGCGGTGGCCGTGGCGCGGATCGTGGACCTGGCCGTCCAGATGGCGTGGGGCGTGGGGCACGCGCACGCAGCGGGCCTGGTGCACCGCGACGTCAAGCCCGCCAACGTACTGCTCGACATCCAGGACGGTGACCTCGTCGCCAAGGTCACCGACTTCGGCCTGGCGCGGAGCCGGCCGATCGCCGTCGAGGATGACGGGGGTCCGTCGCACGGCGCCGGTGTGCCGGTCTCGGCAGGTGGGCGGACGCCCGCGTACGCCTCGCCCGAGCAGCTTTCGAACCGGCCCGTCGGGAAGCGCATCGACGTCTTCAGCCTTGGTGTCACGGTCCTGGAGATGTTCACCGGTGGCCCGCGCTGGGGCAGCGGGCCGTTCGCGAACGACACGGTCAGGGAGCGGCACGGGAGCGCGTCGTACGGTCCTGGACTGCTGCCGCTGCCACCGGAGTTGGGCGATCGGCTGGAGCGTTGTCTCGATCCGGATCCCGACCAGCGGCCGGGGTCGATGGCGGCGGTCGCCAGGGAACTGGCCGACACGTACCGGGAGTTGACTGGTGACCGGTATTGGCGTCTGGAGCCGAAGGCCGCCGACCTGCGCGCCGACGAGCTCAACAACCGGGCGCTGTCCCTGCTCGACCTCGACCGCGACGTGGAGGTCGCCGATGCCTTCGCCGCGGCGTTGGCGGCCGACCCGCAACACGCCGACGCGACCCTCAACTCCGGCCTTTGGCGGTGGCGCGACGGCGAGATCACCGACGAGGAGCTGGTCGCCGACCTCGACGCCGTCCGCATCGACACCGACGACGCCTGGCCCGCCCGGCACGCGCTCGGCCTCGTCCACCTCGAACGGGGCGACCTCGCCAACGCCCGGACGCTACTGGAGCGCGTCGACCACGAGCAGCCCGGGATGCGGGACGTGGCCGAGGCACTGGACGTGCTCGGCTCGGGAGCCGTGCCGGACGCGGACTGCGTCGGGACCACCGAGGTCCGCTGGAACCCGCCCTCCGACGACGATTCGTATGCGTCGCTCGTCACCGAGTTCGGCAAAGAGCGTCGCCGCCCGACTGTCGACGCGCAGCGCGTCCACGAAGTCCTGTCGGTCATGGAGGTGCCCAGGTCGAGCGATGCTTCGTACTCGGATCGGTTCTGCGCTACCACGGTCCTCCACGGTGATCTGAACCAGATTCATGAGACTGCCACATATGGGTGGCAGTTGGGGGTCGAACCGTCCTGAGGGGAAACTTTGCCGCGTACGTAAAACAGGTACGAGACGCTACAGAATGCCGGCGCCGCACTGGTGGCCCCCGTCACACCAGCCGGCTCCCGCCTCCCCGAGCAGTGAAGCACCCGCTGGCACGGCCGAGTGAGACCTCACCGGCTGTGGCCGACCCTGCTCGTGCGTCCAGACCAGGGCCATCGAGGTCATCTCGCTGGACCCGAGCAGGTCGACCGATGTCGTGCGCACGATGACGAGTGAACTCCTGTCCCTTTACGGCTTGTTGGCACCCCCATACGCTCCCGTTCCATGTCCATCATCCAAAGGAGACCCTTGGCGCTGGCCGCCGCGGCCGCCCTCCTCGCCGGCTGCGTTCTGAGCGCCACGCCCGCCCCCGCGTCCGCCACCGATGCGACGGCGAACGCGACCGTCGTGCCGATCCAGCAGACCGGACCCACCGAGAAGCGCTTCAACATGGTGGTGCTCGGCGACGGTTACACGGCCGACGAGATGCCCGAGTTCCGCGCGGACGTCGAGCGGCACATGAACGTGCTCTGGTCGATCGAGCCGTTCGCCTCCTACCGTTCCTACATCAACGTCTGGGCCGTCGAGGCGCCTTCCGCGGAGTCGGGCGTCGACTGCGACCCGGGCCTCGACGCGCCCCGCCGTGACACCCGCCTCGGCATGGGGTTCTGGGGCGGCTGCAGCGCGGACAGCGTGCAGCGGCTGCTGACCGTGGACAGCGCGGCCGCCACCGAGCAGGCCGACCTCGTGGCGGGCACGACCACGGCCAACCGGCAGATCGTGGCGCTCGGAAACAGCGACACCTACGGCGGCGCGGGCGGCACCTACGCGACCGCGTCGGGTGGCAACGCCCTGTCCTCGCTGATCACGCCGCACGAGATCGGTCACTCGCTCGGCAAGCTCCAGGACGAGTACGACTACTACGGCCGCGGCGAGCCCGGCGACGCCTACCAGGGCGGCGAGCCCGCCTCGGCCCACCACACCGTGCTCACCCCCGAGCAGCTGGCCGCCCGCAAGAAGAAGTGGTGGCGCTGGCTCGGCGAGGAGAGCCTCGCGGGCGGCAAAATCGGAGCGTACGAGGGCGGCATGTACAGCGCCAAGGGTGTCTGGCGGCCCAGCAGGCACTCGATGATGAAGACCCTTGGCTACGCCTTCGATCAGGTCGGCCGAGAGGTCATGGTCAAGGCGATCTCGGGCAAGGTGAACCTGATACAGGACCACACCCCCGACTCCACCCCGGTGGGCGCGGACCGGACCGTGTTCGTCGACACCATGCACCCGGTCGGCGGTGCACTCGACACCGTGTGGCGGCTGGACGGGAAGCCGGTCGCGAACGGCGTCCGCAGCCTGGACCTCAGGAAGCTCGGCATCGGGCGCGGCAAGCACAAGCTGACCGCGACCGTCACCGACCGGACGCCGTTCGTCCGCGATCCCGAGATCCGGGGTTCCCAGGCGCTGACCCGCAGCGTCGCATGGACCGTGGACGGCACGCTCACCACCCAACCGGATGCGACCGACGCCGAGTTCACCCACCACACCGCGACCGACACCCCTGTCGGCGCGCGATCCGTGATCCACGCGGACACCACCCATCCGGTGACCGGCGTCCCGCGCGTGCGCTGGACCGTGGACGGCAAGCACGTCGCGAACCCGGGCAACGACCGGGATCTGGACCTCGGCGGGCTCCGTCGCACCCCGCACACCGTCACGGCCCGCACCGGTGACTCCGTCCTGACCTGGACGGTCGATGCGAAGCCCGCGGTCACCTCGTACGAGCTGTCAGCGCCGCTGCGGACCGTCAAGAAGCCCGGGCAGCCGACGCGTTACGTGTACGACGGCCCCTTCACGATGAAGCTCACCGGGTGGGACGACCAGGAGGGCGCGGTCGTCAGTCAGTTCCGGGTGGACGGTGACGGCTGGTACACGTACTACGGCTGGCCGACGGACGCGGACGCGCCGTTCCGGTTCACGCCGCAGGGGACCGTCGTCGACGACCTCGTGTACGGAAAGATCGGTGACGCCAGGGCGGTGCCGTGGGGCGACCCGACGCCGCGCTACGGCACGCACACGATCGAGTACCGGTCGATCGACGCGGCCGGGAACATCGCCGGGGCAAGGAAGTTCGAGGTCACACTGGTCGAGAAGCAGGGCTGACCCGGTTCGCCGGTGAGTTCAGGTGGGGCGTGGACGACGTCGGCGCCGGAGGTGTGGCCGAGGCCGCCTCCTGCCCCCGAAGCAATTGGGCACTGCCGCACGCAGCATGCAGGACCGGATCACGGCCACATATTCGGTGTCCCGCCCGCACCGTGCGGTCGCAGTATGGGCGCATGACTCTGGCCACGCCCACGCTGCACACCACTCGCCTACGGTTGCGTCCCTTCACCGGCGCCGACGCGGAGCGCCTCTTCGCGATGCACAGCAGTGCCCACGTGATGCGTTACTGGGATTCCCCGACGTGGGACGACCCGGCCCGCGCCGAGCGCTTCATCGTGAAGTGTCGGGAGGTGGCGGAGGAAGGCACCGGGACGCGGGTGGCCATCGACCGTGCATCCGATGGGGCCTTCGTCGGCTGGTGCGGGGTGACCGCGTGGAACCCGGAGTATCGCAGTGCGTCGTTGGGCTACTGCCTCGGCGAGGCGATGTGGGGGCGCGGCTACGCGACGGAGGCCGCGCACGCCCTGGTGCGATGGGCATTCGACACGTTGGACCTGAATCGGGTCCAGGCCGAAGCCGATACGCGCAACGCGGGGTCTGCTCGGGTGCTGGAGAAGATCGGGTTCGTGCGTGAGGGGACGTTGCGGGAGGACTGCGTCGTGGACGGCGAGGTGTCCGACTCGTGGGTGTACGGGTTGATCAGGCGGGAGTGGCGGCCGGAGCGGTTGAGTCCTCTGACCTGACCTGACCTGACCTGACCTGACCTGACCTGACCTGACCTGACCGACCTGACCGACCGGGCCACGCGGTCTGTCAGGTCGAAACGCCGCCGCCGCTGGGCGCATGGCTCAGGTCGACCACGCAGAACAGGTTGCCGTCCGGGTCCGCGAGGACGACGAAGTCGGGCTCGGGCGGGTACAGGGGCCAGTCGACCCGCTGCGCCCCGAGTGACGCCAGCCGGTCGACCTCCGCCGCTGTTCCTCCCTGGTGTCCGTGAAGAGGTCCAGGTGGAGGCGAGGGCGGGGTTCTGCCGGTGAGTCGCTGTGCAGCAGGCCGAGCGCGCGGCCGGAGCCGTCGGCGTGGTCGAGCGTGCGCCACGTGTCGCTCCGCCACTCCTCGGTGGCGACGAGGTCCAACGCCTGCGTCCAAAAGGCGACGGCGCGGGGGATGTCCGTGACACCGATGACCAGGATTCCGAGCCTCAACATATGGCTGATCCCAGGGGCGCCCGTCGGCCGGGTGTCCGACGCGGAACGGCACCGGGAGTTTGCCGTGGGCGAAGGAGGTCAACCGATCTGTTCGGGGGTGTGAGCCGATGTACGCCGCGCACGAAAGGAGCCCGGTATGACGAAGGCGCCCTCGGGCGGCGACGGCCAGGGTGGTCGGGTGGCGGGCCAGGACGCCGGATACACACCGGACCCGCAACGGTGGCGGGCCCTGTGGGTCACCTTGGTGGCCGGATTCATGAGCCTGCTCGACGTGACGATCGTGGCGGTGGCGCTGCCCACCATCCAGCGTGACCTCGGCGCCTCACCGGCACAGGTGCAGTGGGTGGTCTCCGGCTACGCACTCGCCTTCGCTCTGGCGCTGGTGACGGCCGGCCGCCTCGGCGACGCCCTGGACCGGCGCCGTATCTTCCTGCTCGCACTCGGTGGCTTCGTCCTGTGCAGCGCCGCCTGCGGGGCCGCCCCCACCGTCGGCCTGCTAGTGGTGGCCCGGCTCGCCCAGGGCCTCGCCGCCGGATTCATGGCCCCACAGAACTCGGCGTTCATCCAGCAGTTGTTCCGCGGCGCCGAACGCGGACGCGCCTTCGGTCTCTTCGGCGCGACCGTCGGCATCTCCTCGGCCGTCGGCCCCCTCGCGGGCGGCGCGATCCTCGGCCTCGCCTCAGGACCGGACGGCTGGCGCTGGATCTTCTACGTGAATGTGCCCATCGGCCTCGTGGCCGTCCTGCTCGGCCTGCGTCTCCTGCCGCGCGTCCGGCGTTCCGGCCGCGGTCATGTGGATGTCGTCGGCGTCGTGCTCCTCGGGCTCGGCGTACTCGCGCTGATGTACCCGTTGGTGCAGGCGGACTCGGGTGGTCTCGGCCGACTGTGGTGGATGTTCCCGCTCGGTGCCGTGCTGCTGATCGTGTTCGCGGTGTGGCAGCGTCGCCTGGTGGCCCGCGGCGTTCAGCCGCTGCTCGACCCACGCCTGTTCACGACCGTGCGCGGCTATGCCGTCGGCGCCGGGGTCGGCACCCTCTACTTCATCGGGTTCAGCGGGGTGTGGCTGGTGTTCGCGCTGTTCTACCAGCACGGACTCGGCTTTTCGCCGCTGCGCTCCGGCCTCGCCGTGACCCCCTTCGCCCTGGGCTCCGCGAGCGCGTCGGTGGTCGCGGGGCGCCTCGTGGACCGGTTCGGGCGGCTGCTCACGGTCTGCGGTCTGACCTGCGTGATCCTCGGCTTCGGCGGTACTGCCCTGCTGCTGCGTCTCGCCCCGCTGGACATCGCGCCCTGGCTGGCCGCGCCGGTCCTCTTCATCGGCGGGGCGGGCAGTGGCTTCGTGGTCTCACCGAACATCACGATGACGCTGCGTGATGTGCCGGTGCGGATGGCGGGCGCGGCGGGCGGCGCCCTGCAGACCGGGCAGCGGCTCGGCGCGGCGGTGGGAACGGCGGCCCTGCCCGGCCTGTTCTACCTGGTGCTCGGTGGGGGCGAGGACTATCGGGGCGCGCTGGCCGTCGCACTGGGGGCCGCCCTGCTCGGCATGATCGCGTCGCTGGTGCTCGCCACCTTCGACTGGCGACGTGACCGGTCCGCCCGCGGCGCCCATCGCAGCTGCCCGCAGGAGCTGGAGAACGATCCGGTGCACTCCCGGCAGACCTGAGGTGGCCGTACAGGACCGTCAGCCGGGGACGTAGCCGTACCGGACCGACAGGCGGGTGTGTCACACGCCGCTGTGGGTCCTGCGCACACACTCCGCGACCACCTCCCGCAGACTCTCCGTACGCCGGAAGGCCTCGCGTTGCAGGTAGGTGCCGTTGCCGTCGCTCAGCAGCCGGGAGACCAGCGCGCGGGCCTCCTCGAAGTCACCGGCGTCCTCCAGCGCCGGCCGGACATGTTCGAGGAGCGCGTCCACGGCGGCCCGGGCCGGTACGGGCCGCATCAGTCGAGGGCTCACGAGCCGGTCGCCGAGGCCCGAGCGGCTCGCGCGCCAGGCCGCGAGGCGCAGCAGCGCCACGGGGTGGTCGGCAGCGGGCTCGCCGGACCGCCACGCGCGCGCCGCCGTCTCGACCAGACCACGGACCAGCATGGCGAGCAGCACGGTCGTGAACGGCTCGAGACACACATCGGCGACGCGCACCTCGACGGTCGGGTGGGCGGCCGACAACCGGGCGTCGAAATAGACCATCCCCTCGTTCCGTACGACACCAGTGGCGACCATGTCCTCGACCTGGCGGTGGTACGCGGCGGCGTCCTCGAAGAGTTCCACAGGACCCGCCGACGGCCATCGCCCCCACACCTGGCTGCGATAGCCGGCGTACCCGGAGTCCTTGCCCTGCCAGAACGGTGAGTTGGCGCTCAGCGCGACGAGCACGGGCAGCCAGGGACGGATCCGGTTCAGCACGGCGACGCCCTCCTCGTCCGAATCGACGGACACGTGAACGTGGCAGCCGCAGGTGAGCTGCTCCTGCGTGGTCAGGCCGAACTCTTCCGCCAGCCACTGGTGACGTGCACCGCTGCCCACGGTGGGGCTCACCGGGAGCGGGGAGGTGGCGAGAGCGGCGGCCGCGCAGCCCAGCCGTTCCGCGTGGTCGGCGGCGGCCCTGCGCCAGTGGGCGATGTCCTCGGCGAGCTGCGACATCGCCTCGTGCGGGTGCGTGGCGAACTCCAGCTGCTCGCGGTGGAGTTCGGCCTCGAAGGCCGCGTCGCCGCTGCGGGCGGCCACGGCCATGACCGCGCTCGACATCGAGCGTGGTTCTCCGCTGTCACGGTCGACGAGCAGCAGTTCCTCTTCCACCCCGACACTGCGCATGCGTCACGTTTCCTTTCGGTGCACCGGAGCCGCCGTGTACCCAGACTCGCCGATGCGAAGCGATGCGATGTGAAGCGACGGGGCGGCCGCTCACATGCCGGTGCGGTGGGAGAGGACGACCAGGGAGTGCGCCTCCAACCGGACGGTCGCCTCGGCCTTGAACTCGGACTCGTCCGGCACACCGTCGGCCTCCGCCGTGTCGATGCGTGTCGTCCAGGAGACGCCGTGCGACGTGTCGGGCACCTGGAACTCCATCGCGTCCCAGTAGAAGTTGAAGAGGAACAGGAACGAGTCGTCGACGGCACGCTCTCCGAGGCTGTCCCGTTCCACCATGGCGTCGCCGTTGACGAACACGGCCAGGGCGTGCGCGTCGGGCCGGTTCCAGTCCTCCTCCGTCATCTCCGTCGCGTCGGGGCGGAGCCAGACCAGGTCCGGCAGGCCGTGGTCGTGGCCGGCGGGCGCCTCGCCGCGGAAGAAGCGCCGGCGGCGCAACACCCGGTGGGCGGCGCGCAGTTCGATGAGGTCGCGGGTGAAGGCCAGCAGGGAGGCGCGTTCGCCGTCGAGGTTCCAGTCGACCCATGTCAGTGCGTTGTCCTGGCAGTAGGCGTTGTTGTTGCCGTGCTGGGTGCGACCGAGTTCGTCGCCGTGGCTCAGCATCGGCACGCCCTGGGACAGCATCAGGGTCGCCAGGAGATTGCGTTGCTGTCGGGCGCGCAGGGACAGCACACCGGGGTCGTCGGTGGGTCCCTCCTGTCCGCAGTTCCAGGACCGGTTGTCGCTCTCACCGTCGTTGTTGTGCTCGCCGTTGTCCTCGTTGTGCTTGTCGTTGTACGACACGAGGTCGTGCAGGGTGAACCCGTCGTGCGCGGTGATGAAGTTGATGCTGGCCCGCGGGCGGCGGCGCTCGTGCTGGTAGAGGTCGGCGGACCCGGTGAGCCGGGAGGCGAACTCCGCGAGGGTCTGGTCCCGGGCCCGCCAGGTGTCCCTGACGCAGTCACGGTACTTGCCGTTCCACTCGGACCACAGCGGCGGGAAGTTGCCCACCTGGTAGCCGCCCTCGCCGAGGTCCCAGGGCTCGGCGATCAGCTTGACGCGGCTGATCACGGGGTCCTGCTGGATGAGGTCGAAGAAGGCCGACAACCGGTCGACCTCATGGAACTGGCGGGCCAGGGTGGCCGCCAGGTCGAAGCGGAAGCCGTCCACGTGACACTCGGTGACCCAGTACCGCAGCGAATCCATCAGCAACTGCAGGACATTGGGGTGGCGCATGAGGAGGCTGTTGCCGGTGCCCGTGGTGTCGTAGTAGCGGCTGAAGTCGTCGTCGGCGAGACGGTAGTACGACGCGTTGTCGATACCGCGGAAGGACAGCGTGGGGCCGTTCTCGTTCCCCTCCGCCGTGTGGTTGTAGACCACGTCGAGGATCACCTCGAGGTCCGCCGCGTGGAGCGACTTGACCATGCTCTTGAACTCGGTCACCTGTTCGCCGAGCGTGCCGTGTGCGGCGTAGGCGTGGTGCGGCGCGAAGAAGCCGATCGTGTTGTAGCCCCAGTAGTTGGAAAGGCCGCGGTCCCGCAGGAAGCCGTCCTGTACGAACTGGTGGACGGGGAGCAGCTCGACCGCGGTCACCTTCAAGTCGGTGAGGTGGTCGAGGAGTGCGGGCGTGGCCAGGCCCGCGTAGGTGCCCCGCAGGTCCTCGGGCACACCGGGATGCCTCGCGGTCAGGCCCCGCACATGTGCTTCGTAGATGACGGAGTCGGCGTAGGCGTGATCCGGCGGAGCATCGCCCGACCAGTCGAAGGCCGTGTCGACGACCACACCGCACAGGCCCTCCCCGTCGACACCTCCCGCGCCGCCGCGGTCGTGGACGGCCTTGGCGTAGGGATCGAGAAGGAACGCCCCGGCATCGCACCGGTGCCCCGATGCCGGCTCCCACGGGCCGTGGATGCGGTATCCGTACTGCTGGGGCGGCGCGGCGTGGGGTACGTAGCCGTGCCACACGGACCCGTAGACCTCGGGCAGGGGCACCGTGCGTTCGGCGCCGTCCGCGTCGAGGAGCACCAGGTCCACCCGGTCGGCCACGGCACTGAACAGGGCGAAGTTCGTGCCGTGGCCGTCGTAGGTCGCTCCGAGCGGATAGGGTCGCCCGCTGAGCACACGAGCGGCGTCCGCCGGGCGTGCCGTCATGAAGCGGGGGCCGCGTCGACGAGCACGGGCTGCGGAGGGGCGGCCGGCGCCGCGGAGCGCGGCAGCTGGAGGGCCTCGCTGGAATCCGGCACCGGAAGCTTGGGCACCAGCACCTCGCGCACCTCGGTCCTGCTGCGCAGGGAGAACCACACGATGTGCCGGGTGTCCTGCGCACAGCTGCCCCATCCGTCACTCAGGGCCGCGATCTGTGCGGAGCAGCGCTGAGGGAACTCGCGGGAGGCGCCACCGACCGGGTCCTCGTAGGACACGGCGTTGATCAAGTGCTGCCCGTTCCACCACGACTCGACCTCGATACGGCTGCCGGGGTGCCCCTGGACGGCCAGGTCCAGCAGGAGCCCGAGACCACGGGTCGCCGAGGGCGTCAGCCGCTCGAGCCCCCAGTAGCGCGTGTGCGCGGCCACGATGCGCTGGATCTGGCCGACGCGCTCGGGGGCCGCCTCCACGGCGACGTGGTAGTAGCTGGGCGTTGCCTGATGCATGGTTCCTGCTCCTCACCGTGTGGCTCACGGACCGCCGGGCCGGCGGAGCCGTGCGCACGGACCGTGAGCATGGGGCAATCGAGAGTCATGGATCAGCGTGTGCGCTGTACTCCATTCGTGCAACCGGACGTGACTGCGCGACGACCTTCCGTTCAACAGGACGGATCGCCGACGGCGTCGCAACATGAGTGAAGGAGACGCCGACGGTAACGGTGTGAACTCTCTCCGTGAACGACCCCCACGAGTCCGCCGGGCTCGGCGTCGTGAGGCCGGGAGGCCACCCATGGAGACACCACGAGTCGTCGGAGGAGTCGGCCGGTGCCTGGCGAGCTACCGCTTCTGGGAACGTCGATTCCTCGCTTCCCCGGCCGATGCCGAGGCACGCATGAACTTCGAGCGCGCCGTCGCCGACCTGTGCCGTGTCACAGGCGAGCGATGCGGCCGGGAGGCCGCAGAAGCGGCGCAGCGCTCCGGCCGCTCGCTTCCCTTCGAGAAGGGTGAGACCGCATGACGACGCTGTCGAACACCGCTGTCCCCGTCCCCATCGAGGACGTGCGGCCAACGGTCGACGGGGGCCGACGCCCGGCCAAGGCGGTCGTGGGGGAGTCCTTCACGGTCACGGCCCTGGTGTTCGTCGAGGGCGACGGGGTCCTCGGCGCCGAAGTCGTGCTGGGTGCGTCCGACGGGCGCGAGGTCGGCCGGTGGCCGATGACACCGATGGCTCCGGGCACGGACCGCTGGAGTGCCGAGGTGTGTGCGGACACGCCCGGCCGGCTGAGCTACCGCGTGCGGGCCTGGTGTGATCCCGTGGCCACCTGGATACGGGACGCCACGATCAAAGTGGGCGCCGGCGTGGACTGTGAGATCACGCTGGAACAGGGGGCCGTGCACCTGGAAGCGGCGCTGGCGCGCGCCGCGAAGAAGGAGACGCGCGAGGTTCTGGGCACAGCCGTGGCCGCGCTCAGCGATGCGGCCCGCAGCCCGCTGGAACGGCTGGCCGCGGCCGCGGACCCCGCGGTGCGGGTCGCGTTGAGCGATGCCCCGGTGCGTGAACGCCTCACCGAGAGCCGGCCCTTCCCGTTGCTCGTCGAGCGGGAGCGGGCGCTGTTCGGGTCCTGGTACGAGTTCTTTCCGCGTTCGGAGGGGGCCGTGGTCGAGCCGGGGAAGCCGCCGGTGAGCGGCACGTTCCGTACGGCGGCCCGGCGGCTTCCGGCCATCGCGGCGATGGGTTTCGACGTGGTGTACCTGCCGCCGGTGCATCCCATCGGCACCACGTTTCGCAAGGGTCCCAACAATTCGCTGTCGCCTGGTCCGTACGACGTGGGTGTGCCGTGGGCGATCGGTTCGCCCGAGGGCGGGCACGATGCGGTCCATCCGGACCTGGGCACTTTCGAGGATTTCGACGACTTCGTGGGCCGGGCGCGGGAGTTGGGCATGGAGGTGGCCCTGGATTTCGCGTTGCAGTGCTCGCCGGATCATCCGTGGGTGGACAAGCATCCCGACTGGTTCCATCACCGTCCGGACGGCAGTATCGCGTATGCGGAGAATCCGCCGAAGAAGTACCAGGACATCTATCCGCTCGCCTTCGACGCGGACCTGCCGGGTCTGATCGCCGAGACGACGCGGATCCTGCGCCTGTGGATGGGGCACGGGGTGCGGATCTTCCGCGTGGACAATCCGCACACCAAGCCGGTCGTCTTCTGGGAGAAGGTGATCGCGGACATCAACGGCAGTGACCCGGACGTGATTTTCCTGGCGGAGGCGTTCACCCGGCCAGCGATGATGCACACCCTGGCCGCGGTCGGTTTCCAGCAGTCGTACACGTACTTCACCTGGCGCAATACGAAGCCGGAAATCACGGACTATGCGCAGGAGTTGAGCGGTGAGGCGGCGTCCTACATGCGGCCGAACCTGTTCGTGAACACCCCCGACATCCTGCACGAGTTCCTCCAGGACGGCGGTCGTCCCGCCTTCGAACTGCGCGCCGTCCTCGCCGCGACGCTGGCGCCCACCTGGGGCCTCTACAGCGGGTACGAACTGTGCGAGAACACCCCGCTGCGCGCCGGGAGCGAGGAGTATCTGAACTCGGAGAAGTACCAACTGGTGCCGCGGGACTGGGAGTCGGCCGAACGGGAGGGCCGCACGATCGCCCCGCTGATCACCGCGCTCAACGCGATCCGCCGCCGCAATCCGGCCCTGCGCACGCTGCGGGACGTGCACTTCCACGAGGCCGACAACGACGCGCTGCTCGTGTACTCCAAGACCACCGCATCCGCACAGGGCTCGAACACGGTATTGGTGGTCGTGAACCTCGACCCGCACCACACCCAGGAGGCGACGGTCCGCCTGGATTGTGCGGCCATCGAGGTCCCGCCGGACAGCGCCTTCCGTGTGCGCGACGAGTTGACCGGCCGGACGTACACCTGGGGTGCCACCAACTACGTGTGTCTGACGCCGGGCGAGGCGCCCGCGCACATCTTCACCATCGGTTGAGTCAGGAAAGCGCTCTACCGCAACCGGCACGACCAAGCGAGGGAGAGGGCCCTCATGACAACCGAAGAATTCATGCTGCCTGAAAGACAGGACGCCAAGCCTCGGGACCCGGACTGGTTCAAGCGCGCGGTCTTCTACGAGGTCCTGGTCCGCTCCTTCCAGGACAGCAACGGCGACGGCGTCGGAGACCTCAAGGGCATCACGGCGAGACTGGACTACCTCCAGTGGCTCGGAGTGGACTGCCTCTGGCTCCCGCCGTTCTTCAAGTCACCATTGCTGGACAACGGTTACGACGTCGCCAACTACATCGTCACCTTGCCCGAGGCCGGTGATCTGACCGACTTCGTCGAGTTCGTGGACGCCGCGCACCAGCGTGGCATGCGCGTGGTCATCGACTTCGTCATGAACCACACGAGTGATCAGCACGACTGG
>NZ_JBITCS010000070.1:0-18955 GCF_044453445.1 Streptomyces sp. NPDC051684
GTCGACGACGCTCCGCGTCGCCTCCCTCCTCCGCCTTGCGATCGCACGCACCAGGCCCCGCTCCCTGATCCGGCCTGATCCAAACGACAAGCCCTTGACCTGGACGCGTTCGATCCGGCGACCGTGCCGCCGGACCTGCCCGCGCCCGCGGTGTGGTGCCGGATGTCGACCGGGCCGGACCGGTGCGCGGGGCGGGGAGCCCGCGCGCCTGGTGCGGGACGTGCTCAAGCCCCTCGCCGCCGTCGAGTCCCTACGCTTTCTCGCCGACGTGCCCCGCGAGTCCGCCGCCGAACTCGCCGCGGGGCTGCCGCCCGGAGTCGCCCGGATCATCGACCTCGACGCCCCCCGAGTGGGCCGACCCCGAACGGCTCGTGCTGCAGGCCGACGCCCTTCTCAACCCCCAATTCGGCGCCCCTGAAGTGCCGTTCACGGCCGACCCCGCCGCCCGGTGCGCCCTTGCCGAGTCGATCGCCCGGCACGCGGGCGACGGCGCGGGCAGCCGCCTGACCGCGCAGCTCGCTGTGCAGTCGATCCTGGCGCACCCGGAGGGGTTCGATCCCGCGGCGGCCGCGGACGCGGGTCAACTGCCGGGCAGCGCAGGCGAAGCGATCGAGTGCCTCCCTCGCGGCGTGAAGCCGACGGCTGGGAGGGAGGCAGCGCGGGCACTCGCATGCCAGGGTCCAGTGGACCACCGTCGCGGCCGCCGAAAGGGGCGTGTTCACCCGTTCGCCCGCAGTGTCACTCCAAAATGGGGCGCGGGGTGTAGGCGCCGTCCCCTCCCTCGACGATCCGGCTCCATGTCCGGCAAGGGCCACCGCCCACACCCGGGTTCGCGAGGCGCACGGGACGGGACCGTAGCGGCTGATCCAACAGGGTGAGGGAAGGGCGTCGCCGGGCGGCTCACGAATGGCGCCGTGCGCGTACGTGTGACTGATTGTCAGGAATGGAGGACGTGCGAACCAAGGAGAAGCCATGGCCGGCAGCAGACCCCGATGGGCCAATCGAAGACGGATTTCACTGATCTCGGCGGGGGTGCTGATCCCGCTGGTCGTCGCGTCGGGGCCGGTGTCCATCGAGCGTGCGGACGCCAGCCCGCGCAACGTTCCGAGCCCGTCCGGCCCGGCAGACCCGCCCCCGAGCCCGGCCGCATCCCCCACATCTTCCAGATCTCCGAGTGCCTCCGCTTCGGAGAGCCCCGCCGCGGACGACACCGAGCGCACGTTCTCCGCCTTCGGCGCCTACCTGGACTACGGGCCCCGGGGCGTGACCCGGATGACCAAGCTGTCGGACTGGCTCGGCGGGGCCGACGTACGCGTGGGGCACACCTATCTGCCCGGCGACCGGTGGAGCAACATCGAGGGCGCGCCGACGTTCCTCGACAGCTGGGCGAAGTGGCGCCGCGCGAGTGACGACAGGCTGTTCGTGCTCAACGTGCCCATGCTGGACCGCAACGAGGCACGTGTGCCCGACGCGGAGGTGCGCACGCTGCTGCGGCGCGGCGCGGCCGGTGACTTCGACGCCCACTTCAAGGTCCTGGCCGAGCGCCTCGTCGACCTGAAGGTGCCCGACACCGTCGTGGTGCTCGGCTGGGAGATGAACGGCATCACCTACACGCACCGCTGCGGCCCCGATCCCGCGGCCTGGAAGAAGTACTGGAAGCGGATCGTCACGACGATGCGGTCCGTGCCGGGGCAGAAGTTCCGCTTCGACTTCACGCCGAGCCGCGGCCGGGACGCCGTGCCGTGGACCGATTGCTACCCGGGCGACGACGTGGTGGACATCGTCGGCATGGACGCGTACGACCAGCCGGAAGGCAGGTCCTTCGACGAGCAGGTGTCCGAGCCCTACGGGCTGCAGAAGCAGGTCGACTTCGCCAAGGAGCACGGCAAGCCGCTCTCCTACCCGGAGTGGGGGCTGTTCCGCAACGGCGACAACCCCGAGTACATGCGGCGCATGCTCGCTTGGATGGACAAGCACAAGCCGCTCTACAACACCCTGACCGACTACTGCCCGCACGGTGTGTGGCAGTGCGACGAGAACCCGAAGGCGTCGAAGGTCTACCGGGCCACGCTGAACGGCCGCGACACGGTGATCGTGCCGACGCCGCCCGCCACCCCGACCAAGCCGGCCACGCCCACGAAGCCGCCGAAGCCGACGGCGCCCGCGCACCCGCCCAAGTGTCACCCGATCCGCCTGGGTGACTGGGTCGAGCGCTGGCTCGGCGGCACGGTGTGTGTCCGCTTCGACTGGTGGGAGCGGAGTTCGTGAACCGGCTCGACCGCGAACGGTAGAACCGTTCACAGGAAGCCGACGACGGCGGCGGCCCGGCCTCTAGGCTCGGCCGCCGCCGCGCTCCCGCCACGTGTCCCGCACCCGCTTGGCACTCGCGCGGGCCCGGAGCCCGGCGACGAGCGCTGCCAGCTGGGGCGCGGAACCCGGGCGCGCCAACAGCAGGCGCTGGTTGACGAGTTGCTCGGGCCGCCAGTGCAGCTTGTACGGCTCGGTGCCGCGCAGCAGGCTCAGCACCGTCGCCCGCGGAGCCTCCCGCAGGTGCTCGGTGCACGAGCGCAGCAGCAGCGTGGCCACATCGACCTTGCGTTCCCTCAGGCTTGGGTGGGCGCCGTAGAGATAGCCGCCCGCGAGCCGCGGTGACACGAGGGTCAGGTCGGCCGCCACGACGCTGCCGTCGAGCGTGAACTCCGTGACCACCGCGTCCCCCGTCTCGGCCATGAGGGCGGCGGAGCGGGACAGGTGCTCGGTGAAGCGTGGAGTGATGTGTTCGGCCGTCACTTTCCGGTCCTGCCACTGCAGTTGGTGGAGCGCGAGCAGTCGGCGCACCGAAGGTCCTGCCTCCGTCGCGGGAACGACCCGGCGTTCGAGACCGGCGGCGTCCAGCTTGCGCATCTTGGCCCGCGCGCGCTGCGCCGTGGACCGCGGCAGGCGCCGAACCAACTCGTCCATCGGTAGGGCGGGCAGTTCCAGGCACGCCGAGTCGTCGTAACGGCGGCTCGGGCCCGGCCAGTTGGCGTGCAGCGTGTCGAGCGCGCTGCCCGGCCTGACCTCCCGGAGGTCGATCACCGCGCCCCGGGCCAGCCGCCACAGTCCCGCGCCCAGCCCCCGGACCGCGCTCTGAGCCGATTCGGTGTCCCCTTCGTCGACGAGTACGTCGGCGAAGTCGGAGATGCCCGTCCCGAGCGGTGTCAGTACGGGGAAGGGGAGCGGGCGCAGCATCAGCGGGGCGGCCGCGACGAGACGGCCGCCCCGGCGGACCAGCACGACACGCAGCCGGCCCGGGCGGCCGTAGGAGAGCCACCACGAGTGCAGCCAGGCGTGGCTCTGGAAGGGGGTCGCGGTCGGCGAGGACCGGTGCAGGCGGTTCCACTCCTCGCGCAGCGACCCGAAGGCCGCGGTGTCCGTGCACACCGTGACGACGGGTTCGGGAGCGATCCCTGCCATCAGGCGTCACCCCGCGGTCCGCCCGCCGCCGCGGGAGCCGGAACCATGGCCGCGCCGGGCTCGCGGCGTGGCCGGACCAGCAGCACGAGTCCTCCCAGCAGGCCGCCCGCGCACCCGCCCACGAGCGTCGTCAGCGCGGTCGAGGGCGTCGAGGGCTCGGTCGGTCGCGCCGCCTTGCTGAAGCGCAGGAGCTTCACGTGGGTGTCGGGCTTCGCCTGCTTCGCGCTGCTGGTGAGGGCGCGGGCGACGGCGTCGGCGAGCTTCTTCGCGCGGGCGGGGTCGGTGTCCGACGCCGACAGGGCGACCATGGGCGCGTCCGGCGAGGTCTCCGCGCGCACCTGCGACTTCAGCGCCTGAACCGACACGCCCGCGGCGTCCTGGGCGTCGGCCAGCACCGCGACCTGCGTGGCCACCCTGCCGTACGCCTGGGCGAAGCCGATCGCCGACATCGGGTCGGACTGCTTGGTGGGTACGGCGATCACATAGCTCGTCGCCGTGTACTGCGGCGTGCTCACCGCGCCGTACACACCGCCGGCGAGTGCGCCGGCCACGAGGCCGAGTGGCAGCGGCCACCACCGCGGCACCCTCCGCGCGCTGGAGGTGACCCGGGCGAACGGCGTGCGGGAGGGAGCGGCGTCCGGTGCGGTCGCGGTCTTCAGGTCGGCTTCGGTCTTCACGTCATCACTCCTGAGGTGCTGATGTCGGTGCGCCCAGGACCGTCGCGTACACCTCGTGGTGCAGGGCGGCGCTGCGGGCGATGCTGTAGTGGACTGCGGCCTGCGACGGCTTCCTGGGGCCCGCAGGTGCGACACGCAGTGCGGTGGCTTCGCGGACGAACGCGCCGGGTGCGCAAGGGACTTGGACGGCGTGGGCCCCGATCCCGGCGGGTAGGTCGTCGAGGGCCGGGCAGTTGACGTGGAGCACGGGCAGCCCGGCGGCCTGCGCCTCGACCACGGCCAGGCCGAACGCCTCATCGGTGGACGGGGAGGCCAGCACGTCCATCGCGGACATCAGGGCCGGCAGGTCGGTCACGGTTCCGGACGGTCCGGTGGCGGTGTGCGGGCGCTCTCCGGCGAGGACGAGGCGGTCCTGCACCCCGGCCCGGCACGCGGCCCGGCGCAGGGACGGCTCCTCGGGCCCGGTGCCGACGAGCAGGAGCCGAACGTCTCCCGGCAGCTCGCGCAGCGCGTCGATCAGTACGTCGAACCGCTTGCCCGCGACGAGCCGCCCGACGCCGCCGATCACGAACGCGCCGTCGGCCAGGCCGAGTTCGCGGCGTGCGGCGGCGCGGGCCGCGGCGTCGAAGGCGAAGCGGGGGACGTCGACGCCGTTCGGGACGACATGGACCCGATGCCGCTCCACGCCCCACCGGTGCAGTCGCTCGGCCACGGCGGGGGAGACGGCGATCGTCGCCCTGCCCAGCCGCTCGCCCGCCAGATACAGGCCGCGCACCCCCGGGGTCAGCGCGCGCCCCTCGATCTGCCCGTCGCCCAGGGAGTGTTCGGTGGCCACGACCGCCCGTACACCCGCGAGGCGTGCCGCAATGCGGCCGTACAGGCAGGCCCGGTAGAGGTGGGTGTGGACGAGGTTGTAGCGCCCGTCCCGGATGAAGCGCACCAGACGGGGCAGCGCCCGTACGTCCCGGTTGCCCGCCATGCCGAGGTGGGCGACACGCACCCCGTCCCGGCGCAGTCCGGCGGCGACCTGCCCCGGGTCGGTCAGGGTCAGCACCTCGTGGTTGCCCGGCAAGTGGCGTACCAGCAGGCGCAGTTGTTGTTCCGCGCCGCCGGCCCCCAGGCCCGTGATGATGTGCAGGGCCTTCACCGGACGCCCTCCTCGACCTGCCGGGCCTGCCGTCGGCCGGGGCGGATGCGGCGCTTGAGTTCGAGCCGCCACGGGGTGTCGCGCTGGCCGACGAAGACGCGCGGCAGGGCGTGGATGCCGGCCAGCGGGCCCGGTGAGACGGCGCAGCCGTAGCGGTAGCCCGCGCGGCGCACCGCGTCCACCGTCGGCCGGTCGATGCTTCCGTACGGGTAGCAGAAGCCGTGCACCGTGCCGCCGGTGAGCTCGGCGATCTGTGCCCTGCTGCGCTGGATCTCGGCCCGGCGCTCCCGCTCGCCGAGCCGGGTGAGGTCGACGTGCAGGAGGCCGTGCGAACCGATCTCCATGCCGGCCGCCGCGGCCGCCCTGATCCCTTGCGCGGTCAGCAGCGGCTTGCGCGGGCCACCGGGGTCCCACGCGTTGTCGCCGCCGAGCCGGCCGGCGAGGACGAACACCGTGGCCGTGCACCCGTAGTGCCGCAGCAGCGGCAGGGCGTTCTCGACGAAGTCGCCGTAGCCGTCGTCGAAGGTCAGCCCGACCAGGCCGCGCCCGGCGCCGCGCCTGCGGGCGTCGAGGAGCTCGGCGACGCCCACTCCGCGCAGCCCGCGCGAGCGCAGCCAGCTCAGCTGCTGCTGCAGGCGCTCCGGGGAGACGGTGACGTTGTACGGGTCGTCGGAGCAGTCGTCCACGGAGTGGTACATCGCCACCCAGGGATAACTGCCGGTCAGCGGGACGCCCGGACGGGCCCCGCAGGATTCCGGGAACGGTGGGTCAACGTGCATGGCGGAGCTTTCTGGTCGCGAGGAGGACGACGGGCGAGAACGCCTGGACCCGCAGGGCCCACAGCAGGAGGCCGAACACGGCTCCGACGGCCAGGCAGCCGGCGGCGAGGGAGCCGAGCGGCTGCTCGACGCGGGCCGCGCACAGCAGCCCGGCGGCCGTGGCGGCCACCGCCGCGAGCAGCGTCTTGGCGAGTTCGAGCAGCACCACGGAGATGCGTACCGGCACACTGCGCCGGCCCATGGCGGTCAGGAGCAGCAGGGCGGTGACCGTGATGCCCAGCGCGTTGGCCGCCGCGATGCCGCCGACCCCCCAGACACCGACGGCCCACACCCCCGCGCCGGCCGTGAGGAGCATGCCCGCGGCCATCGAGGCCACGGGGTACCAGGTGGGTCGGCCGGCGGAGAAGTAGGAGCGCACGAGTGCCCCCACCAGGCAGTGCCCGAGCAGGCCGAGGGAGTAGACCCGCATGACGGCCGCGGTCGCCGCGGTGTCGGCGGCCGTGAACGCGCCGTGCTGGAAGAGGAGTTGGATGATCTGCGGGGCGCAGGCGAACACCACGGCCGCGCCCGACAGGACGATGCAGGCCGCCAGCGCGATGTCACGCTCGACGCGGTCCCGAGCCTGCTCGACGTCTCCCCGCGCCAGGGCCTTGGCCACGACGGGGAAGGTGACGGTGCACAGCATGAGGGAGAGCATCATCGGCAACTGCGCGACCTTTTGCGCGTAGTTGAGCTGCGAGATGGCCCCCGACGGCAGGGACGAGGCGAGGAAGCGCTCGATGAAGACCTGGGACTGCCGGCACAGCGCGAAGAGCAGGACGACGGCCATCATGGTCAGGTTGATCGACCGTCTGCCCGGCGGCCTGGTGTCCGCCGCGTCCGGGACGGCTCCCAGGGGCGCGCTCCGCAGGCGCCGCCGCAGCGACGGCGCCTGCACGAGCACCATCAGGCAGCCGCCCACGGCCACGCCCGCGGCCGCCGCGCGCACGCCCCAGCGGTCGGCCAGCACCAACAGGGTGGCGATGATGCCCGTGTTGTACGCGACGTAGATGGCGGCCGGTGGCAGGTAGCTGGTGTGGGCGCGCAGGGCGGCGCTGCAGTACCCCGCGAGGCCGAACGTCAGCACACAGGTCGCGGTCAACCGGGTGCAGTCGACAGCCAGTTGCGGATCGGGCAGTCCGGGGGCGAGCAGGGCGACCAGAGGGCGCGCGCCGGCCATCAGTAGTGCCGAGCACGCCAGGAAGGCCAGTGCGAGGCGGGGCAGTGAACCGGCGACCAGGGCCCGCACCGGGTCCGGCGCCCGAAGGGTGGTCCCGGCCGTGGCGCGTGCGGCGATCGCGGCGCTGAACGCGGGCACGAGCATGAAGGCCAGCCCGTCCTCGATGAGCAGCGTCGTCGCCACCTCGGGCACGGTCCACGCCACCAGGAAGGCGTCCGTCTGGGGCCCCGCCCCGAACAGCTGGGCCAGCGCCTGGTCGCGGCCCAGGCCGAGCAGTGACCCGGCGGCCGAGAGCCCGGCGGTCAGCAGGGCGAAGCGAGCCAGGGACGTGGCGCCCGCGCGGTGCCCGTCGTCGCCGCGGCCGGGATCGGCCTGGGCCGGCACGACGCGGGAGAGCGGGGCCTTGCCCCGGCCGGTGGACAGGACGCGCCTCATCGCCCGCCCGTCTTTTCGGACGCCGCCGGGGACAGGGCCCACCAGGCGGCCAGGCCGAACACGATGGCGGTGAGCACCGTGGAAGGCCCCCCGATGTCGGAGTAGACGAAGTCGATCAGCTGCCAGGCGAGCAGGCCGCAACCGATGAGCGCGCAGTCGAGCCCGTGCCCCCTGCGGTGCGCCCCGGCGAGCCGCCGCGCGCCGCACACCAGCAGCACGGCCCAGGACCCCACGACGGCGGTGAGGCCGAGCAGCCCTTGCTCGCTGAGCACCAGCAGATACATGTTGTGCGGCGACAGCAACGGCTGGCGGTGGTACGCCGCTCCGGCGCCGGCCACGTCGCTCCCGGCGGACAGGGCGATCGAGGCATGGCTGTCGCGGTGGGCGGGGAAGTTCTTGAGCCCGACCCCGGTGACCGGGTGCTCCTGCCACATGTCGATGGCCGCCGCCCACATCGTGTACCGGTCCGTGACGGACTGGTCGGGCGCCGCGGTGACCTGCGTGATGCTGCTCAGTCGTTCCTCCAGCATCGACGTCCCGACGCCGAAACCGCCGACGAGGACGACCGTCGCGGCGAGCGCGGCGGCGAGCAGCCGGACGGCGCGGCGCACTCCGCCGAGCAGGAGTTGCAGCAGGCAGACAGCGGCCGTGGCGATCCAGGCCCCGCGGCTGAAGGACAGCGCGAGCGGCACCACGAGCGCCAGGGCGCAGACCCGGGCGCCGATCCGCGCGCGCGGCGTTGGCCCGCCGAGCGCCAGGGCCACCGCGCAGACCAGCCCGTAGGAGACCACTGTGGACATGCCCATCACGTCCGAGGCGCCGAACGTGCCGACGGCCCGGATGTCCTGCCCCGCGTACGAGGCGCCCGTCCCGGTCAGGTACTGGTGGACGCCGATCGCGCCCTGCCACAGACCGAGGGCCACCAGCGCCCAGGCGACCAGCCGGAAGCGCTCCCGATCGCGCACGAGCAGCAGCACGGCGGCAGGGACGAGCGCCAGGATCTGGTAGTAACGCGCCGTCCCCTCAAGGGCGTTGGCCGGGGAGGCCGCTCCGAGGGCGGCCACGGGGACGGCGACGACGGGCAGCGCCAGCACGACAAGGCCGGTGCGTGTCAGCGGGCGCTGCCGGTCGCGCGCGAGCTTCAGAGCACACAGGACGACGACGAGTCCGGAGACTGCGTCGGCCGGCGTGCCCCCGCCGCCCTCGCCCTCGCCCGCACCCAGCGGCAGGGCGAGCATGGCGACCAGGAGCAGCACGGGAAGCACGGGCCCGGCGCGACGCACGCGCTGCCACGCCGCGGCCAGGGGACTGGGATGCGGGCCGGTGACGGCAGTTGCAACGGTCACGGCGTCAACTCCCCGTCGGCCGGAAGAACTCGGAGGCCGTGCGCAGCAGAATGGTGATGTCCCGCCACAGGGACCAGTCGGCGATGTACGCGTTGTCGTACCGGCAGCGGTCCTCGATGGAGGTGTCACCGCGCAGTCCGTTGATCTGGGCGAGCCCAGTGATCCCGGTCGGCATGCGGTGCCGGTCGCCGTAGCCGGGATGCGACTCGCTGAACTGCCCGACAAAATACGGGCGTTCGGGGCGCGGGCCGACCAGACTCATGTCGCCGCGGAAGACGTTCCACAGCTGGAGCAGCTCGTCGAGCGAAGTGCGGCGCAGGAAGGCGCAGAACCACGACATCTGGTGGTCGCCGGCGACGCTCCAGCGCGTCGCGGACTCGATCGCGTCGGTGGGGCGGTGGGTGCGGAACTTGAGGAGGGTGAACGGACGGCCGTCCTTGCCGATCCGCTCCTGCCGAAAGACGACGCCGGGCCCCTCGCTGACGCGCAGCCACAACGCGCACGCCGCCAGCAGCGGCGCCGCGGGCACCAGCAGCAGGGCGGAGACCACCACGTCCAGCGCACGCTTTCCGCGAGGCAGCGGCAGATGCGGGCCCACGAGGGGGCGGCAGCGGAACCCCGCCAGGTAGCGCACCCGCTCGCGCAGCTGCGGCACGTACGGCGACGGTTCGGGGTCCAACTCCCAGATGTCGCAGTGCAGTTCGGCCAGCGCGCGCAGCCACGGCCGGTGCTGGGCGGCACCGGCGCTGCCGAGTAACAGCGCCCGCCGCACATCGGTCTGGATCACCGCGCGCCTCAGGTCCTCCACGGTCGTCAGCCGCGGGAGGGCCGACGCCGCACCGTCCTGCTGCCCGGCGCCGTCACCGGCGGTGCCCACGACCCGGATTCCGCATCCCGGGTGCCGTTGCAGCGCAGTGGCGACGCGCGAGGCGGCCGGCTCCGGCCCCACCACGAGGGCCGTGCACGGCCGGCGCACCAGGGCGATCCGCCGCCGCCAGTGCACGAACCCCCGCCCCAGCAGGACGAGGACGACGTGGGCCGCGCACCCCAGGAGCAGGTCCTGTCCCGGAATCCGGTGGAGCAGGGACAGGACCGCGCATGCCGCCGTGAGGACACACCAAGCGGCGGCGGCACGGCCGATCACCGCGGGGCAGTCGTCGAGCATGTGCTGCTCGTGGGGGAGCCGGTAGAGACCGGCGGCGGCGAACAGGACGAGGACGAGCAGGACGAACCCGGCCACCAGCCAGCGGTGTTGCGCGAGGGGAGCCAGGAGGAGCGCGCCGAGCGCCGCGGCCGTGCCGTCCGTCACGAACAGCAGCAGCCGGTGTGCGCCCGAGGGCGGGCCGCCGGTCGGGGCGACCCTGCCGGTGCCCGGAATCCGCTGTGTGACGACGACGGCGGCCGCACCCGTGTCGTCCCCGGCGAGCTGCCGGGCGGGCGAGGAGACGGTTCGTTCCCGGCTCACGTCGTGATCGGCTCTCTGCACTCGATGCTCTCCAGCCCCAGAAGTTCTCGGTACACGTCCTCGACCGCCGCGGCGGTGCGCCGGATGTCGTGGTGTGCGCGCACGTGCCGCAAACCGTCGTCGCCCAGCGCGCGCAGGCCCTCGGTGTCGCGCAGTAGATCCGTCAACGCGCGTGCCAGGGCGGCCGGATCGTCCGGTGGTGTCAGGAGCCGGGGCGCGAGATGCGGCGGCAGGCTCTCGCGGGCGCCGCCCACGTCGGTGGCGAGCACCGGGCTCCCGCAGGCCATCGCCTCCAGGGGAGCGAGCGCCATGCCCTCCCACCGGGACGGCAGCACCACCAGGTCCGCGGCCCGGTACCAGCCGACCGGATCGTCGAGCGCCCCGGTGAAGGTGACCGCGGCGGGAGCGGCGGCCCGCAGCCGTGCCGCCTCCGGGCCGTCGCCCACGAGCACGAGGCGGGCCCCCGGCACGGCCCGGCGGACCTCCGGCCACGCCGCGAGGAGGACGTCCTGGCCCTTTTGCCGGCACAGCCGCCCCACGCACACGACGAGCGGTCCGCCGCGGGCGGTCGCGCGACCGGGAGGCTCGCGCTCGGACGGCCCTTGCGGGCAAAAGCGCTCCAGGTCCACCCCGTTGGGCACGAGCCGCCAGTCGGCCTCGATGCCGTGGCTCCGGCCGACGCGCTGCTCGGCGCCGCTGACGCAGAGCAGCCGTGAGGCCCAGCGTGCGCCGCGCCGCTCCCAGGTGCGGGCCAGCCGTGCACTGATGCCGTCGACCGCCTCGAAGGACCAGGCGTGCGGCTGGAAGACAGTGGGGACGCGGCCGCGCACCACGAGCCGGGTGACCAGGCCCGCCTTGGCGCTGTGGGCGTGGATGACGTCGGGACGTACGCGCGACAGCAGTTCCGCGAGCCCGGTCGCCTCACGGAGCAGGCCCGCGCCCGGGGACCTGGAGGCCTCCCACTCCAGGACCTCGCAGCCGAGGCCGGCCACGCTGTGCCGCAGGCCGCCGTCGGCGGGACAGGCCACCGACACGGCCAGTCCGGCGGCCCGTTGCCCGCGCACGAGGTCGGTCACCACGCGCGCCACACCGCCGTCGGCGGGTTGCGTCACGTGCAGGACGTGCGGCGCGGAGGGCGGGGAAGTCGGTTGCTTGGATTCGGCCGGTTCAGTGCGGCGCAGGAAACAGCCTTTCGAATAGGGCACGGCCTGCTTCCCTTTCCGGGAGGAGCGAAATGAAGAAAGTCGTACGTTCCCGTCGACTTGGGCAGGGGGCGGCGCCTGGAGCGGGGTGCTCGTGAAGGTACCGGAAGTGCGACTTCACTTAATACACCATTGTGTATGAGTTGTGAAACTTTCACGTGTGGCGTGACGGCACGTCGTGGCGCATCGCGGTGACCGGGCGTTTGTTCGTGCGACACGCGTCTAAGCCGCTGGGCAATGTACCGACTTTCCGTACGTGGGACGTGTGTTCATGCGAAAACGGAATGGCTCGCATGGCATGTTCACGGTCAATTTCTGAGGGTCTCGCCCCGGCTCTTTCCGTCGTATGCGTGGGGCATCGGTATTCGTTGTATTCGTCATCTCCACAGTTATGGTGGAGTTGTGAACATGACGACCATCTTGAAACGGCGTCCCGCAGTGACCAGACGCAGCGCCGGCCTGATCCTGTTCGGGTCCGTCGTCAGCGCCGCCGCGGTCCTCCACGCCAGACCGTCCACGCGGGACGATCCCAAACCCGAGGGCGACGAGTCCTTCGACGAGACGTACCTGGGCCGCCGCATCGTCGGGACCCGGCTGTCGGGGTCGACGCGTGCGCGCGCGGACGCGTGGCACGTCACCGTCGACGGCCGCCCCCTGCACCTCATGCGCCGCGCCGACGGCACGTACCTGAGCATGGTCGACCACTACATGTCCTGCCCCACTCCGCTGGCCGCGGCCAAGGAGGCCGTGACGGAGCTCGGCGACCAGCAACTGCGGCCCCACGACAGGGAGATGTGAGGCCATGGTGCACACACGTCAGAACCAGCGCACACTCACCAAGGCGCAGAAGCGGCGCTTCGTGGACGCGGTGCTCGCCGTCAAACGGTCGGGCCGCTACGACGAGTTCGTGCGCATGCACATCGACTTCTACGTGGGGGACGGCGACGGTCGGCTGCGCGTGGCGCACATGACGCCGTCGTTCTTCCCCTGGCACCGAAAGTTTCTGCTGGAGTTCGAGCGGGCCCTGCAGAAGGTGGACCCGGGTGTCACGGTGCCCTACTGGGACTGGACCGCGGACCGCACGCCGGCCGTCTCCCTGTGGGGCGAGGACTTCCTGGGAGGCAACGGAGGCCGCTCCGACCGCCAGGTGACCTCGGGCCCCTTCGCGTACCGGAACGGGCACTGGAGGATCACGGAGGCCGTCACGGACGGCGACTTCCTGATGCGGGACTTCGGCCGGCCGAAGTCCCCGATCGACCTGCCCAGCAAGGACGACCTCGCGGACGCCATGAACCAGACGGAGTACGACGTACAGCCGTGGAACTCACTGGCACCCGGCGGTTTTCGCAACAGACTCGAGGGCTGGCCCGTCCGGCGTGGCGACCACACATGGTTCAACCACAATCTGGTGCACCGCTGGGTCGGCGGACACATGCTCGGCGCCGGTTCGGTCAACGACCCCGTCTTCTGGCTCCACCACGCCTTCGTCGACCTGTGCTGGTCGCGGTGGCGGCAGCGTCGTCCGAAGGCGGCCCGCTACCTCCCCGCGCAGGCCCCCGAGCTCGGGGAGGCGCAGTACGGCAAGGTGCTGGCCCTGGGCGACACGCTGCCGCCGTGGAACACCCCGCTGCGCGACATGCTCGACCACGCGTCGCTGTACAAGTACGCATGAGCGCCGGCACGAACGACGGCCCCCGGCACGGGGTGCCGGGGGCCGTCGTCAGAGGTGAGGGGGTGTCAGCCGCCGTAGCCGCCGTCACCCTTCTCGCCGTTGACGCAGGTGTTGCCGAACGCCGGGTTGAGCGCACCGATGACGTTCACGGTGTTGCCGCAGACGTTGACCGGGATGTGGATCGGGACCTGGACCAGGTTGCCCGACAGGACGCCCGGCGAGTGGGTGGCTGCGCCCTGAGCACCCGCGTCAGCCATGGCCAGACCAGCGCCACTGAGCACCACGGCGCCCGTGCCGACCGCGACAGCGGCTGCCTTCGCGATGCGAGACATCACGTTCTCCTTCTGTTCTGCAGGTGCGGCCGCGTGATCGCAGCCGTCGGCACATTCAACGGCGTTCACCACGGACAGTCACGGCTGATACACGGATACTTCGCGAAAAAACCAAGGAATTGGGTCCCAACAGGCGAACACGGGCCCTGTCGAACCCCTGAAGAGAGCGCCGCGTTCGCGGCGGAGAGGACCGCACCATGAAGGTGGACTGCGTCGGCGGAGGGCCCGCGTCCCTGTACCTGGCCATCCTCCTGAAGCTGCAGGACCGCGGCCGGGACATCACCGTGCACGAGAAGAACCCCGCGGGTTCCACCTACGGTTGGGGTGTCACGTACTGGCCGGACATGCTCACCCTGCTCGCGGCGCACGACGAGGTGTCCGCGCGCGCCATCGAGGCGCATTCGGTCCGCTGGCGGGACGGCGTGGCGCATGTCCGCGACCGCGTCACCACCCACCACGGCGACGAGGGCTTCGCGATCGGCCGCCACCGCCTGCTGGAGATCCTCGCCGAGCGCGCGGACTCGCTCGGCGTCGACGTCCGCTTCGGCCGGCCGGCCCCGCGGCTCGGCTCCGGCCTCGAAGGCGATGTGATCGTGGCCGGTGACGGCGCGCGGAGCACGCTGCGCGAAGAGCACGCCCAATGCTTCGGCACCCGCACCGTGTTGGGGCACAACCGGTTCATCTGGCTCGGCACCACACGGGTGTTCCGCTCCTTCACCTTCGCCTTCGTGGAGACGGACCACGGATGGCTGTGGTGCTACGCCTACGGGTTCGACGGCACGCACAGCACCTGCATCGTCGAATGCGCACCCGGAACCTGGGCGGGGCTCGGCCTCGACACCATGGAGCGGGCCGACGCCCTGAAACTCCTGGAGGGCCTCTTCGCGGATGTGCTGGACGGGCATCCGCTCATCGGCCGCACCGACACCGACGGCCCGTCGCAGTGGCAGCAGTTCCGTACGGTCACCAACCGCGTCTGGTCCCGCGGCAGTCTGGTGCTGCTCGGCGACGCCGCCCACACCACGCACTACTCCATCGGCGCCGGCACGACCCTGGCGATGCAGGACGCGATTGCGCTGGCCCGTGCCCTGCGCGAACCCGGGTCGCTCCCGGCCGCGTTCGGGCGCTACGAACGCGAACGCCGCCGCGAATTGCTGCCCCTGCAGAGCGCGGCCCGGCACAGCGCGCACTGGTACGAGAACCTGACGCGCTACATCCACCTGGCACCGCACCAGATGTTCGCCCTGCTCGGCCAGCGCCACTCACCGCTGCTGCCGTACGTCCCGCCGCAGCTCTACTACCGGGTCGACCGGGCGGTCGAGCACACGCAGGCCCTGCGCTCGCTCAAGCGCTGGCTGGGCCCGCGGGTGGCGCGCGTGCTCCAGGACAAGTGACCGGCGAGGCACCGGATTTACAGCGCGCGGGCGATGAGCAGGGCGATGTCGTCCATCGCGTCGCCGTCGCGCAGGGTGTCGACGAGCCGGGTGCAGGTGGCGGACGAGGGGGCGCTGCTGTCCTCGAGGAGCCGCAGGAGGAGTTCCAGGCGGTCGTCGATGAGGTGGTGGCGCGTTTCGACCAGACCGTCGGTGTAGAGGACGAGCCGGTCGTGCGGGCTCAGGGGCAGTTCGATGGTGCGGTACTCGACTCCTCCGACACCGAGGGGCGCCCCGGTGGGCAGGTGCAGCAGCCGCGGTCGGCGTCCTTCGCGGATCAGGACGGGCGGCATGTGGCCGGCGTTGGAGATGCGAAGGGTGTGGTTGTGGGGGTCGTAGACGGCGTAGACGCAGGTGGCGAGGTGGGTCTCCAGCTTGACGGTGGTCTGGTCGAGGTGGTGCAGGACCTGGTCGGGCGACATGGACAGGTCGGCGTACGCCTGGGTCGCGGTGCGCAGGCGGCCCATGGCGGCGGCCGCGTCGATGCCGTGACCCATGACGTCGCCGATGACGAGGGCGGTGCGGTCGTGGTCCAGGGGAATGACGTCGTACCAGTCGCCGCCGACGGCCGAGGTGGCCTGCGCGGGCTGGTAGTGGGAGGCGACGTCCAGGCCGTGCAGGGGAGGCGGAGGGTCGGGCAGCAGGCTGCGTTGCAGCGTCTCGGCGGAGTTGCGGACGCTCTGGTGCCAGCGGGCGTTGTCGATGGCGATGGCGGCCCGGGCGGCCAGCTCCCCGGCCAGGACGACGTCGTCCTCGTCGAACGGGGGCTGCGTACGGGCGCGGGCCAGGGCCAGCGTGCCCAGCACGTGATTGTGGGCGGTCAGCGGCACCGCGAGGTAGGAGTGCACCCCCGCGTCCGCCAGGCGTTGCGCGGCGCGCTCGTCGCGGGCGATGCGCGGCAGGTCGGCGCGCGTGAGCCGGGGCACGAGGACCGGCTCACGGGTGCGGACACAGCGGGTGACCAGCCGGTCCGCGTGATACGAGGCCGGGAGGCCGATCGGGTCCGCTGCGTCGGCGGCCTCCGTGGGATACGCCGTCGCAAGCCCCATGGCCCGGAAGCGGCGGGGCCCCTCGCCGTTGTCCGTGCTGGGGCGGAGCTCCAGTGCGGAGTCGAGGATGTCCACGGCCGCGATGTCGGCCGGTTCCGGTACGGCGGCGTCGGCCAGTTCCTGCGCGGTTCTGCCCACGTCCAGGGTGGTTCCCACGCTGGTGGACGCGGCGGCGATCAGCGCGAGCCTGCGGCGCCCTCGTTCCGCCTCGATCTGCGCGCGGTGACGCGGGGTGATGTCGACGACGGAGTTGGCGACGCCCAGGATCTGCCCCTGGGCGCCCTCCAGGCGGTAGAACGACACCGACCAGGCACGATCGTGATCCGGGTCGACCGCCGTACGGGACACGACCTTGCGGTCGATGATCGGTTCCCCGGTGGCGAGGACCTGCTTCAGGCTGGCCTCGATGGCCTCCACGTCAAGGAAGGTGAGGATGTCACGGGGACGGCGACCGATGTGGTCGGCGGCGGGAACGCCGTTGATCCGCTCAAGGGCCGGGTTGACCCGCAGATAGCGCAGGTCCTGGTCGAGGAGGGCCAGTCCGATGGGGGACTGGAAGACCAGCTGCTGGTACAGGGCGAGTCTCGTCTCGACCCGCCGGAGCAGCCGCTGGTCGGCGGCGATGCCGAGGGCGTAGACGTCGCCGCGGTCGTCGAGCAGCCGCATGTTGCGGAACTCCACGAGCCGGGTGCTGCCGTCCTTGCGCCGGATCGGGAAGGCGCCCGCCCAGCTGGCCCCGGTGTCCATGACGTCGGTGAACAACTGCGTCGCCATGTCCTGGTGCCGCTGGTCCAGCAGCAGCGGCGCGGCGGGACGGCCCAGCGCCTCCTGGGCCGTGTACCCGAAGACCTCCTCCGCCTGCGGGCTCCACAGCACGATGCGCCCGGCGCCGTCGAGCACGACGGCGCCGACGCTGAGCAGGTCGAGCAGCCCGCCCGGCGGCATGGCCGTCGCGTGGGGCCCGGTCTCCGCGTCAGCGGCTTCGGAGGACGGCCCGTTGTCAGACTTCACGAACCCTCCTGCCTCCCATGGACCCGCGTGTTCCCGGCAGGCCCGGGAACACGTACTCTCCATGCTCTCTCGGGGCCGGTGTCACCACGACTGGGGCGGCGGTGCTCGGCGCCCTTCGGGTGCGAGTCCTGGCCTGTCGTGATGATTACTTGTGTAGTCGAATACGTGATCGATCCGGCGGAGACCGAGGCGTTCGAACGGTTCGGGCGGCGCTGGCGGACCGGATCAGGGACGACAGCGGCTGCGTGCTGCGTTACGAGCGCAGCTTCATGCGGCCTGTGCTTCCCGAGACCGAGAGCGATGCCGATGCCGGGCCTGGGGCCGCGGGCTGAGGACCCGTGACGTGGGCCTCACCCGCCGCTGACCCGTATCGCCAGATCCGTGGGCCCTGCATCCTTATCTGGCGACTCGCACCACGGCGACGAAAGGCACACCCCATGCGCATGCCAGGCGACGGCGGCGACCGTACGGCGATCACGGTGACCGGCCACCTGCAGAAGGACGCCTGGGGCAGGCGCGTGCTGCCACCCGTCGAGCACCTGAGCGCCGACGTCTGGTCGGTGCCGGTGCCGATCCCGGCCAACCCGCTGCGCTACACCCTCAGTTACCTCATCCCCGGGGACTCCGGCCTCGTCGTCGTCGACCCGGGCTGGGCCAGCGAGGAGGGGTGGGACGCGCTGTGCCGGGGACTCGCCGAGGCCGGGGCGTCACCCGGCGACGTCACGGGAATCCTGGCCACCCACGTCCACCCGGACCACCACGGCCTGACCGGCAGGCTGCGCGAGGCCTCCGACGCCTGGGTGGCCATGCACCCCGCGGAACGCGACAGCCTCCCGCAGCGCCGCGCCGCCACGGAGCCGTCACCGGCGGACACGCCGCACACCTGGTTGCGGGAGGCGGGCGCGCCCGAGAGCGACATCGTCGACCTGCTCGGCCCCGACCCCAAGGCCGTACCGTCCGCGTCCCGCCGCCTGGTCGAGCCCGACGTGCTCCTGGAGGACAAGGACCCGCTGCCGCTCGCAGGGCGCGAGTTCGTCGCCCTGTGGACGCCCGGGCACACCCCGGGTCACCTCTGCCTGGCCGAGTCGACGAGCCGCGTCGTCCTCACGGGCGACCACATCCTGCCCCGCATCACCCCCAACATCGGCCTGCACGGACGCCGCCCCGGCCAGGACCCGCTCGGCGACTTCCTCGGCTCCCTGGAGCGGCTCGCCGACTGGGACGACCACGAGGCGCTGCCCGCCCACGAGTACCGCTTCCGCGGCCTGGCCGCCCGCACGGGACACCTGCGCGCGCACCACGCCGAGCGGCTCGACGAACTGCTCGCGCTGGTCGACGCGGCGGGCAGCCCCACCCTGTGGGAGGTCACCGCGGGCCTGACCTGGTCGCGCCCCTGGGACCAGGTCGGCAAGATGCGGTTCGCCGCGCTCGCCGAGACCGAGGCCCATGTCCGCCACCTCGTCGGCCTGGGCGTACTCGCCGCACCCGACGACCGCGACCGCCCGGTCCGCGTCAGCCGCCCGGTGTCCGTCCCCGGTGTCGCCTAGGGCCTGTCTTCAATCTTCCGTCTGCGCCGCGGCGTCTGGCACGCACGCTCGCGGCGTTGCCGAAAAGCCCGAGTAGCTCCGCTACTAGGTCTTGTCGTTTGGATCAGGCCGGGCTCGCGGGGCCTGGCACGCACGCTCGCGGCGTTGTCGTCGGTCGACGACGCTCCGCGTCGCCTCCCTCCTCC
>NZ_JBITCS010000071.1:0-18926 GCF_044453445.1 Streptomyces sp. NPDC051684
AGGCGACGCGGAGCGTCGTCGACCGACGACAACGCCGCGAGCGTGCGTGCCAGGCCCCGCGAGCCCGGCCTGATCCAAACGACAAGCCCTAGGCGGTCGTCACTTGGACGGAGAGGTCGTTGTCCCGTGTGTAGTAGGCCTCCGCGGCCAGTTCGCCGCGGTCCGCGACGGTCACCCGCGCGGGCGGGTACGTGAAGATCGGCTTCTTGTCGGCGATGTCGTCGAGCAGCCGGGCGAGCCGCACCCGCGGGCCGTCGTCCCCCGCGGGCCGCAGCCACAGGTCCCAACGGCCCTCGCGCAGCTCGTCGTAGCCGATGCGGAGCGTGAACCGGGGCCCATCCCAGGCCAGTTCGCCGCGCAGGACGGGTCCGCGCACCGCGCGGGAGCGGATCTCCGCGTACGCCTTGGCCGTGAACTCGGCGCCGTAGACCCGCCCGTGCACGGTCAACTCGCCGTCGGCGATCAGCAGTTCACCGGCCTCCCCGTGCGGCGCCCGCAGCCAGCTGCGCACGGAGAGATTGCCGTGCTTGGTGGCGTACGGGATGCGTACGGCGACGTAGCCGCGCGAGCCGCTCGGGGCCCGGTCCACCAGTGAGCGCAGATCGTTGACGCCCGGCATGAGCCGCACCGGCTCGTCCCCCGCGACCTGCGCGTACGCGTCCCAGCGGCCCTCTGCCAGGGAGACGCTTATCGGCAGCGACGCGCGCAGCCGCCCCTCGCCGGTCGGCGTGAGCGGCAGCCGCACTGTGTGCCCCGCGGCCCGGTCGACGAGCACCAGGTGGGCCGGGTCGGGCGACCCGTGGTCGGTGACGTCGAAGGTGAGCCCGCCGGCGGAGTCGGCGATGCAGTCGGCTCGGGGCGGCATGCGAAGGCTCCTGTCGCTGTCTTCGGGGCACGGCGGGGGCGGGGCCGTGGGGGCTGTCATGCGGGGTGTCCCTTCCGCTGCGGTCGCAGGGCGTCGCGCACCGCGTAGGCGCCGCCGAGGAGCGAGCCGCGGGCCCGGTGCAGCAGCCCGAGGGAGCCGCCGCGGTGGGTGAGCGAGCCGAACAGGTCCTCGTAGCGCTCGGCGATCCGCGCCGGGTCGAAGCGCTCGGAGCCCTTGAGGGCGCGGGCGCTCATCTCTTGGCGCAGGGTGTCGTTGTTGATGAGTTCGAGCAGGCCGCCGGAGATGGCCTCGACGCTGCCGGTCTTGACGAGCCGGCCGTCGACGCCGTTGTCGATGATCTCGCCGGGGCCGTGCGGGCAGTCGGTGGAGACCACGGGCAGGCCGCAGCGCATCGCCTCGACTATCGTCATCCCGAAGGACTCGTACGTCGACGTCACGGCAGCGAGGGAACCTTTCGCCCACTCCGGCTCGATGGGGTGGGCGGGCCCCATGAGGTACACGTGGTTGTAGAGGCCGAGTTCGTCGATGAGCGTGCGCAGCTTGTCCTTCTGCTTGCCACCCCCGTAGATGCGCAGCCGCCAGTCGGGCCGCTCCGCACGCACCTGGTCGAAGGCGCGCACCAGCAGGTCGTAGCGCTTCACGGGCGCGAGCCTGCCGGCCGCCACGACCCACTTCCCGCTGCCGTCGGCGGGCGCGACGCCGGGCTGCGGGACCGGGTTGGGCATCGCCTCTACGCGCACACCGGGGAGCCGCAACTGCTGGCGGTAGGCGTACGCGTCGGCCTCCGTGGTCGTGGTGAGCGCGTCGAGGCGGGGGTAGCTGCCGCGCAGTTCGCGGCGCAGGGCGGTGGAGTGCGTGCCGAGGGTGAGGTGCTCCTGGCCGACGCGCAGCACTCCGCGCCTGGTGTCCCGGGCGAGGTGCACGTTGAGGCCGGGGCGGGTGCCGACGACGACGTCGGCGTCCAGCGCGCCGAGGTGTTCGGCGATCCGCCGGTCGGTGAGCGCGCTGTACTGCTCGTACCGCCCCTCGCTGCTCGGGAAGACCGTGGCGGACCGCCGGAACTCCGGGTCGTCGCCCTCGTACCCCGCGGTGCCCTTGCGCAGGTTGACCAGGTGCCGCACCCGTACGCGCGGGTCCGGTGCGAACACCGGCTCGTCGCGGTGCCGGAAAACGGACACGACCTCCACGTCGTGGTGGTCGGCAAGCGCGCTGGCGAGGTTGTACGTAGTACGGATCGTCCCTCCGATCCCGTACGCATTGTGAATCAGGAAAGAAATCTGCATGCGCCCTCGTATCTGCCTGAACAGTCCGTCTTCTCCGCCTACCGGGTAGTTAGACGGAGATGGCCTGGCGAGGGTTGTTCCTCATCGCCATCTTGTTCCTGAACAGATGCCGGATTGGTAGGCGTTTTCGGGAACCATCTCGCGAAATCCGCCATCTGGTCTCACGTCATGGCTGGTAGGAGAGCTGCGGAACGTCAAAACAGGTATGCGTCATGCCACCGCTCCGGGTGATCCAGCCTTTTGCATCGGTCCATCTCGCGACGGACAGGCACGTCTTTCGAGTTCTCGGCGGCTCGGCGTGCCTCGCGAACGTCACGGGAATCAGCAGCCCATCGGCCGAGTACCGTACGCGGCGCTCCATAAAACGGTCGACGCACGCGCGCGTGACCGTGCGACAGGACCGCGCGGCGTCCGTGAACCACAGGGCGGCGGCCCAGCCCTCCAGCTGCCACTGCGAGTGCGTCCGCAGGTTCTTCGTGGCTGCACGGAAGGCGCGGACGGCGGGGTGCCCGGTGTCCTCGTAGTTGCGGCTCGCGCCGGTGGCCCACAGGGAGGCGCGGCAGTGCGGCGCGTCCTTGTAAGCGGTCCGGACGGTCGAGGTCCAGTTCTGTACGTTCGTGACCTTCGCGGTGACGCGGGCGCCGACCTGGTCCATGGCCTCGCAGAGCCGCGCGTTGCCGTGCGCGTCGATGGCGTCGAAGACGAGGTCCGCCTTCTCGTCCTTCAGGTCGGCGGCCGCGGCCCGGAAGTTGGGCAGCGCGAAGTCGAGCTGCTCGGTGACGACGCGGTAGCCCTCGGCCCTGAGCCCGCGCGTCACCAGGCGCGCGTACGCGGCCGAAGCGGCCTGGTTGTAGGAGACGACGGCGGCGGTGCGGGCGCCGTGCTCGCGCTTGAAGTAGCGGTAGACCTCGGTGCCGCCGTACAGCTTGCCGTCCCAGCCCGACGTCCCGTCGCGCGGCGCGAGGCTGCCGTAGATCCCGTACAGGTGCGGATAGGTGTCGTAGGCGGCGCCGATCGGCTGGCCGCCGATGTCGGGCACGCGCGCGTGGGAGACGCGTTCCGCGCCCGCGTAGTCCAGCGCGGTGGTGGCCACCAGGGCGACGACCTTCTGCTCGTCGACGAGCTTGTGCACGCAGGAGGTGTTGCCGACGCCGCTGCCGCCGTCGTCGCACAGGTGCACCTCGACGCGGCGCCCCTGGATGCCGCCCCGGGCGTTCAGGGTCCTGAAGTACGCCTGCGCGCCGTCGCGGGTGTCGGTGAAGGTGGCGCCGCCGACGGGGCTGGTGGCGCTGGTGATGATGCCGACACGCAGGGGCGCGGTGGAGCGCGGCGCGGGCCCGGAGCGGTCCTCGAAGTCGCTCTCCGGCAGCCGGGACCCGCAGGCCGCGACGGCGAGCAGGGCCAGGCCCGCGACGAGGGCCTCAGCAGCCCGGACCCGGCGACGCATTGCCGCTCAACTGCACCAGCGCGCACAGCGTGTTGACGGACACCTTCCAGGTGCCGCCCTGCTCGACGGACGTCCCCTTGGCGTCGGGCAGCACCGTCGCGCCCTTGAGGGCGAGTCCGTACGTCACGTCGGCCGCGGTCGCCGAGGTGAAGGCGACCTTGGTGACATCGGCCTCCACCTGGCCGCCGCGCTTGTCGCCGCTGAAGCTCTTCAGGACCGGGCGCATCTTGGCGCCGTCCTCCAGGACAGCCTCCTTCTCCTTCATCGACACCTTCGGGTCGAAGAACTTCTTCCAGTTGGTCTTGATCTCCTTCTCGGCGGCCTCCCGGTCGGCGGGGCCGCTGCCCTCGGGCCGCGCCGACGAGGGCTCCTCGCTCGTGGGCTCCTTGTTGGTGGGTTCCTTGCTGGTGGGCGCCTTCGAGGTCGGCGTCGGCGGGGCGCTGTCGTCGCCGCCGCTGTCGTCGCCGCAGGCCGCCAGGGCGGGGCCGAGAAGCAGGGCCAGGGCGAGGGTGAGCGCCGCGCCCCGTCCACGAGCCGTACGAGGTGTGCTCCCGAGAACCATCAGGATCACCGCCGGGTGTCGGTCCGGGGCGGGGTCGGCGCGAATCGAGCGGATCGACCAACTGTCCCCGGAGCTTTCCGAGTTGGACTCCAGAAGGCATAGTGCAAGCGATCGGCGGACAAGGCCAGACACACGCGCGCACCAGTGGGGGCCGGCGATGCGGACTGCCCGACTACGTACTGTGCACCCCGCCCTGTGGGCGGGGCTCGCGGCGCTCGCCGTCGGTGCGGCGCTCTGCGTGATCGGCTGGTACGGCGTGTCGGGCGAGCGCTTCGCCGAGCGCCAGGTCCCCTATCTGGCCTCCTGCACCGTGCCGGGCGCCGCCCTGATCGTGGCGGGCGCGGTGCTCCTCACGCACGGCAAGGACTTGCTCGCCGCCGCGCGCGTGGAGCGCCTCTACGAGCTGCTGGTGGCCACCGAGCCCGCGCCCGGGGACGCGGACCCCGCTCCCCCGCTCGCCTCCAGCGGCCGGCTGCTGATGGTGCCCGGCGGCACGCTGTGGCACCGCGCCGACTGCCCGCTCGTCGAGGGCAAGGCGCGGGCGGTGCCCGCGGACGCGGGCGCGATCACGGAGGCGGGCCTGGGCCCGTGCCCCATATGCGAACCGCCCACCGGGAGTTGAGGAGCCGAGGTCGTGTCGTCCCTCAGTTACGACCTCACGCTCGCCGGGCTCTCGGTGGGAGCGGCGGCGGCGCTCACCGGGATCGGCCTGATCGTCACCTACCGGGCGACGGGCGTCCTCAACTTCGCGCACGGCGCGGTCGCGATGCTCTGCGGGTATCTGCTGCGGCAGTTGGTGGTGGTGTGGGAGGTGCACCTGTGGGCGGCCGCGGCGCTGGTGCTCCTGGTGGTGGCGCCGGGATTCGGACTCGCCCTGGAACGCTGGGTGTTCAGGCCGCTGGCCGTGGCGGGCAGCGACCCGGCACGCACCCTGGTGGCCTCCATCGGCGTGTTCGTCCTCCTTGTCGGGACGGCGGCGCTGCTGTGGGGCACGGGCGCGCAGGAGGACGCGCCGACGCTGATCGGCGGCGAGCCGTGGGGGCAGCTCGCGGTGGCCTGCGCGATCGGGGGCGGGGTGTGGGCGGTGACGCGGTGGACTCGGTTCGGCGGTGAGCTGCGGGCGGTCGTCGACAACCGTCCGCTGGCGGTGCTCGGCGGGATCGACGCGGACCGGGTCGCGGCGGCGGGCTGGGCCTTCGGCACGTTCACGGCGGGCCTGACGGGGGTGCTGCTCGCCCCGTACGTACGTCTCGATCCGTACGGTCTGCCGTTGCTGGTGATGGAGGTCGTGGCGGTGGCGGTCGCGGCGGGCATGCGGCGGCTCGGCGTCGCGGTGGGGGCGGCGCTCGCGATCGGCGTGGCGCAGAGCCAGCTGACGCGGCTGCATCCGCGCGGTTGGGCCGAGCCGCTCGTCCAGGCGGTGGGGGCGAACCTGTTCGTGGTGGCACTGCTGGTCGCGGCGCTCGTCCTGCCCGGGGTGGGCGGGAAGGAGGCGCTGCCCATGGCGGTGACACGGCGGGCGCGGGCCGTGCCCCGGGGGACCTGGCTGGTGGCTGGGGTGCTGTTCCTGCTGCCGCTCGGGTTCGCGGGCTCGGATCTGCGCACGTCGATCCAGGTGCCGGCGCTGGCGCTGATCCTGCTGTCGTTGGTGGTGGCGACGGGGAGGGCGGGCCAACTAGCGCTCGGTCAGGGCGCGTTCGCGGGCCTTGGAGCACTCTTCGCGGCGCTCCTGGCGACGGGCCGCTTCCCGCCCCTCCCTCAACTCCCACCTCTGACAGCCCTCTTGATGGCGGTCGCGATGGTGGCACCACTGGGCCTTCTGACCGCCGCGCCCGCGATCCGGCGGCACGGTCTCGCGCTGGCGCTCGCGACGTTCGCCGTGGGGGTCGCGGTGAGCCGTTTCGTGTTCGCGCAGCCGTACGCGGCGTCCCTCCCGGCCTTGACGCGCCCGGCGGGCTTCGAGGACGACCGGTCGTTCTACGCACTCGAACTCACCCTGCTGGCCGGTGCGTTGGCGATCGTGGCGTACCTGCGCCGGGGACGCGTGGGCCGGGCACTCGCGGCGGTCCGGGACCACGAGGCGGGGGCAGCCGCGGCGGGCGTCGGGGTGCCGGGCCTCAAGGTCGCGGTGTTCGTGGTGGGGGCGGGACTCGCGGCCCTGGGCGGCGGCCTCCTGACCTTCGGCCTGCGCTCCTTCGACCCGTCGGCGTACGACCCGGTGCGGGGCCTGTTGTGGTTCGCGGCGGTGGTGGTCCTGGGCGCGGACAGCCCCCTCGGCGCGCTGCTCGGCGCGGGCCTCCTGGTGGGCCTGGACGCGGGCACACAGGGCGGGGTGGCGGCGCTGACGATCGGCGTGCTGGCGGTATTGGTGGGCCGGACCTTTCAAGCCCCTGCGGCGATTGAGCAGCGGGGTCCGGGGCGGAGCCCCGAGACCGGCGGACGGCCGACCGCAACGAGACGGGAGCCGACACCCGCCGCCCTCACCGCGACCCACCTCACCGTCACCTACAACACCCACCCCGTCCTCCAGGACATCACCATCCGCCTCCCCACCGGCAAGGTAACCGCCATCGTCGGCCCCAACGGCGCCGGAAAGAGCACCCTGTTCCACTGCCTCGCCGGCACACTCCGCCCCGACGCGGGCCGGATCCGGCTCGGGCCACGGGACATTACCCGCCTCCCCGCACACACCCGCACCAGACTCGGCATCGCCCGCACCTTCCAACAACTCGTTGTCTTCCCCTCCTTGACCGTGGCCGAGAACATCCGCGTCGGCGCCGAACACGGCCGCGTACGGGACCCGGCGGCCACCGCCCGGATGACGCGCCTGTTCGGCCTGCGGGGCGAACAGGAGACGGACGGCCTGCCCACGGGAACGTTGCGCCGCGTCGAACTGGCCCGCGCACTGGCGGGCGACCCGCACGTGCTGCTGCTCGACGAGCCGACCGCCGGGCTCGACCGCGCGGAGGTCGCCGCCCTCGCCCGGCTGCTGCGGGCGCTCGCCGCCGACGGCGTGGCCGTGCTCGTCGTCGAGCACGACATGGACCTCGTCGCCGAACTCGCGGACACCGTGCACGTGCTGGCGGCGGGCCGCATCGTGAGCTCGGGCGCCCCGGAATCCGTCCTCGAACGCGCCCCGGAGCCCTCATGACGCCCGCACCCGGCGGCATCCAACTGCGCGACGCCCGCGTCCGCTACGGCCCCCTGGAAGCGCTCCACGGCGTCACCCTGGCCGCCCCCGCCCGCGCGGTCACCGTACTGCTCGGGCCGAACGGCTCCGGCCGCACCACCGCCCTGCGCGCCCTCGCCGGCACCGTACGGCTCGCCGCCGGGTCCGTGATCTGGGACGGCGCCGACGTCACCCGGCACACCGCCCACGCCCGCGCCGCCGCGGGTCTGCGCCTCGTGCCCGACCGGCAGGCCGTATTCGCCGGACTCACGGTGGCCGAGAACCTCCGCCTTGCCGCGCACGAGCGGGACGTCGTCGCCGCCCTCGACGCCTACCCCGAGCTGCGCCCCCTCCTCGCCCGCCGCGCCGGCACCCTCTCCGGCGGCGAGCAGCGGATGCTCGCCGTCTCGCGGACCCTGGTCTCCCGCGCCCGCGTCGTCCTCGTCGACGAGCCCACCCAGGGCATGGCCCCACCGGTCGCCACCCGCACGTACGCCCTGATGCGCGGGCTCGACGCCTGCGTGGTCCTCGCCGAGCAGCGCCTGCCGCCCGGCCTGCTCGGCGGGCCCGCCTTCGTGTACGAACTCGGCCGCGGCACGGTCGTCTTCCGCGGCGAGGCCACCGAGCTCCCGCCGGGCGGGCCGTCCCCGGTCAGCCCTGGGAGCCCGCTGCCCCCGTCGACTTCCCCGGCTCGGGGATGACCAGCGTCGCCCCCTCGTCGAGCCGGTCCGGGTGCGGACCGATCACGTCGCGGTTGGCCTTGTAGAGCGCCTGCGCGCCGCCCTCCACCTTGAAGCGCCGCGCGATGGACGCCAGGGTGTCGCCGCGCTGCACCACATGGACGCGGCCCTTGAGCCCGTACCGCTTGGAGCAGACCGGCCACGCCTCCCAGCCCTGGGTGCGCAGCACCTCCTCCGCGACCTTGATCTGCTCGGCACGGGTCGCGAGGTCGGCGCGCGGCGCGTACTTCAGGCCGCCGTGCTCCTCCCAGGTGGACTGCTGGAACTGGAGCCCCCCATAGAAGGAGTTGCCGGAGTTCTCGTCCCAGTTGTTGCCGCTCTCGCACTCGGCGAGGCAGGACCACGGCCACTCGGTCTTGGCACAGTCGTACGGCTCGGCGGCGTCCGCCCGGGCGGCGAGGGCCGGCAGCGCGGCCAGTGCGAGCAGCGCGCCCAGCAGGGCCGTCGTCCAGCGCCGCGGGCCGTGCGCCTTCGGGAACGTAGCGGTCAGATGCATAGCGCGGACGCTAGGCAGCCGGTGCGCGAAGGCCCGTCGTGCCGCGCCGCGCCCGCCGCGCGGCCCCACCCGGTCGGCGGACCGGGCGGAGCCGCGCGGCGCACGTGCGCTCAGCGCAGCAGCAGCCGCTGCCCCGGCAGGATCAGGTCGGGGTCGCCGCCGATCACCGCCCGGTTCGCGGCGTACAGGCGCTGCCAGGTGGTGCCGTGGGCCGCGGCGATGCGGCCGAGGGTGTCGCCACCGCGGACGACGTAGCCGCCGCGGCGGGTGGCACCGCGGTCGGTGTGGCCTGAAGTGCGCGGCTGCTGCGCGGACCGTGGCGCCGCCTTGGGCGCCGGTTTCGGTGCGGCCTTGGGCGCCGCCTTGGGGACGGCCTTGGGTGCCGACCGCACGCCGGGCGCGCTGCCGTACGCCCCGGCCCGTGCGGCACATGTGGGCCAGGCGCCCCACCCCTGCGCGCGCTGCACCTTGGTCGCGACGGCGATCTGCTGCCCCTTGCTGGCCCGGTCGGCGGTCGCCGCGTAGGCCCCTCCGCCGTACGCGCGCCAGGTGCCTGCCGAGAACTGGAGCCCGCCGTAGTAGCCGTTCCCGGTGTTCGTGTGCCAGTTGCCGCCGCTCTCGCAGCGGGCGATGCGGTCCCACACGCCGCCGTCCGCCGCTGGAGCGGGGCCGGCGAGGGCGAGGAGACCGAGAGGGGCGGCGAGGGCCACCCCGGCGAGGACCGCTGTCGTGCGTGCCGTACGGATCGGCGCGGACATGAGAATCCCTCTCGTGGACTGCTCGTTGCGGACGGCGGTGGAATCTAGGCAGCCCACGAGGGCCGCGGCAACCAACGGCCCGTCCCGCCAGGCCAGTTCGCCGTTACCCGGAGTACCGGCGATTTCAGGCCAACCGATAGATACAAGGATTTCAGTATTTGTCGACCTGTCACCTCGACGACCTGTGACCCACTTCACCGATCCAACTTCCTTGGAAAACCAACAAGTTGGCGTGGAGTGACGGGTTCCGGGCGTTCGTTCACGGTGTGCGTCGGATGAGGTGATTCCGTTCCGATCCGGGCGTGACCGAGGACACAGATCATCCGTTGTCCCTTCATAAGCACTCGCCTGACCGTGGCCGATCACCCCGACCGGTCCAACAGATCCCTGAGGAGTCCCCGTGCCTCGCTTGCTCGACGTCAGCAACGACGTACGCGCCGAGATCGGCGACGAAGAAGCCGACCGCCTGATGTCCGGCGACAACGCCCCCGGCAGCTACGACTGCACCTCCTGCCGTACGCCGGGCGACTCGCAGCAGCAGCCGACCAGCACCGTCCTGTTCGTCGGCGACGAGACCGCCGTGCTCGCCTTCGCCCATGCCTCCTGCCTGCCCTCGCAGGTCGTCCAGGTCGCGGAGGACCAGTTGCAGGGCGCCGTGCAGTCCATCGGCGGCGGCCAGGACGCCGCGGCCGCGCAGCCCGACGGCGGCGCCCCTGCCGCGCCCTCGCAGGCCGTGCTCGGCGTGACCAGCGGCCTGGTGCTGATCGGTGACACGACGCACCCCGCCCTCGTCGTCGAGCCGACGGGCCCCATCGCCCGCCCCGGCACGACCACGGACGGGGACGACTTCCTGCCGCTCCTGATCGAGCAGGGCTTCATGCCGGCCACCACGCTGGACGGGGTCCCCTCGGTCCTCGGCGGCTGGTCGGTGCTGCTCGCCATGGGCCAGCTGCACGCGATCCTCCAGCCCGGCACCGGGGGCTCCCCCGCCCAGGTCGCCTGGTGGCAGGCGCACCAGCCGCTCCAGGTGACGGAGGGCTGGCGGACCGCGGCGAACAAGACGCAGAAGGTGCTCGTCTTCGCCGCCTCCGCCGGTTCGATCGGCCACCAGCCGCGCGAGGACCTGCTCCGTCAGGCCCTCGACAAGGCGGCGGCGAACGGCCGCCTGGTGGCCGCCGCCATGCCGCTCGCCGGCACCTGATCCGGCCCGGCCGCACACCACGGGCCCCCACGAATGCGCCGGTCACACCGCTGACAGCCCGCAACAGCGCAGGCCAAGGGCGCATCCGTCGGGGGCCCTGTTCGTTGGCACATACGTGCACCCATACGACCCCACCTCATCCCCCGCGTCCGCTTCCACCCCTTCGTCCCGACGGCACCAGCCGCATCAGAACCACATCCCGTCGATGCGCCCCGCGGAGGACCAGCCTGGCGGCCATGCCGTGGGTGGCCACGCGGGGAGCGGTCCATCGGTGACCCCGATCTTCGACGCCCTGTACGCGGAGTGGCGCCGCTCCTTCCGGACGCTGCCCGGCGACCGCAGCGGCGAGGAGGACCTGGGGTTCAGGGGCTTCGACCCGCTCCACGGCCCGCGCCCGCACCACCCGCCGCGCTGGCAGCCGTACCCCCAGCAGCACACGACGGGACGGCACTTCCCCGCGGCCCTGCCGCCGGGGCCGCGCCGGGAACACTGACCTCCCGCGCACCCCGCACAGCACAACGCCGCCGAGTGGATCTCTCCACCGGCGGCGTTCGCCCGCGCTCCTGCTGAGGCAGAACTACTTCTTCTTGCCGCGCTTCTCCCGCACGCGCACCGAGATGTGGATCGGCGTGCCCTCGAAGCCGAACTCCTCGCGCAGCCGGCGCTCGATGAAGCGGCGGTAGCCGTGCTCGATGAAGCCGGAGGCGAAGAGCACGAACCGCGGCGGCTTGGAGGCGGCCTGCGTGCCGAACAGGATGCGGGGCTGCTTGCCGCCGCGCACCGGGTGCGGGTGGGAGGCGACGAGCTCGCCGAGGAAGGCGTTGAGCCGGCCCGTCGGGATGCGCGTCTCCCAGCCCTCCAGGGCCGTCTCGATCGCGGGGACCAGCTTCTCCATGTGCCGGCCCGTGCGCGCCGAGACGTTCACCCGGGGCGCCCAGGCGACCTGGCCGAGCTCGGTCTCGATCTCGCGCTCCAGGTAGTAGCGACGCTCCTCGTCGAGGGTGTCCCACTTGTTGAAGGCGAGGACGATCGCGCGGCCCGCCTCGACCGCCATCGTCACGATCCGCTGGTCCTGGATGGAGATCGACTCGGAGGAGTCGATCAGGATGACCGCGACCTCCGCCTTCTCCACGGCCGCGGCGGTGCGCAGCGAGGCGTAGTAGTCGGCGCCCTGCTGCAGGTGGACGCGCTTGCGGATGCCCGCCGTGTCGACGAACTTCCAGGTGATGCCGCCGAGCTCGATCAGCTCGTCGACCGGGTCGCGGGTGGTGCCCGCCAGCTCGTTCACGACGACGCGGTCCTCGTCCGCCACCTTGTTCAGAAGCGAGGACTTGCCGACGTTCGGGCGACCGATCAGGGCGATCCGGCGCGGTCCGCCGAGCCCCGCGCCGCCGAAGCTCTGCTGCGGGGCCTCGGGCAGGGCCTCCAGGACGGCGTCCAGCATGTCGCCGGTGCCGCGGCCGTGCAGCGAGGAGACCGGGTGCGGCTCGCCGATGCCGAGGGACCACAGGTACGAGGCGTCGGCCTCGCCGCTCGGGCCGTCGACCTTGTTGGCGCAGAGCACGACGGGCTTGTTGGCCTTGCGCAGCAGGCGCACGACGGCCTCGTCGGTGTCGGTGACGCCGACCTTGGCGTCGACGACGAAGACGACGGCGTCGGAGGCCTCGATCGCGTACTCGGCCTGCGCGGCCACGGACGCGTCGATGCCGAGCACGTCCTGCTCCCAGCCGCCGGTGTCGACGACCTTGAAGCGGCGGCCCGCCCACTCGGCCTCGTAGGTGACGCGGTCGCGGGTGACGCCGGGCTTGTCCTCGACGACGGCCTCGCGACGGCCGATGATGCGGTTCACCAGGGTCGACTTGCCGACATTCGGACGGCCGACGACGGCGAGGACGGGCAGCGGCCCGTGGCCCGCGGCGTCGAGCGCGCCCTCGACGTCCTCGAGGTCGAAGCCCTCCTCCGCGGCGAGCTCCATGAACTCCGCGTACTCAGCGTCGCCGAGCTCCCCGTGCTCGTGTTCCGGGGATCCCTCGGGCTGGATCTGGTCGTTCATGAAGTCCGTACCTCGTCGTTCATTCGTGGTGATCGGTGGACCGCCGTTTCGTGTACCGCGTTCCACTACTGAAAGTCTCGCTCAGCGCCCGGTCAGGCGCCTGGCATGGTCCAGGTGGCCGCTGAGCCGCTCCTGGATGCGCACGGTGGCCTCGTCGAGGGCCTTGCGGGTACGCCGTCCGCTGCCGTCGCCCGCCTCGAAGGGGTCGCCGAAGACGACGTCGACCCGGCTCCTGAGCGGGGGCAGCTTCTTTATCAACCGACCGGGCCGCTCCGTGCTTCCCAGCACGGCGACGGGCACGATCGGCGCCCCGCTGCGCACCGCGAAGTACGAGAGTCCGGCCCGCAGCGACGCGAAGTCGCCCTCGCCTCGGGTGCCCTCCGGGAAGATGCCGAGGACGCCGCCCTCGGCGAGGACGTCGAGCGCCCGCGTGATGGCCGTGCGGTCCGCGCTCGTGCGGTCCACCTTCACCTGTCCGATTCCGTCGAGGAAACGGCCGAGCGGTCCGACGAACGCCTCCTGCTTGATCAGGAAGTGCGTCGGACGCGGTGCGACGCCCATGACCATGGGTCCGTCGATGTTGTGGGAGTGGTTCACCGCGAGGATCACCGGGCCGGTCGCCGGGACCCGCCAGGATCCCAGGACCCGCGGCTTCCACAGCCCGTACATGAGGCCGACGCCGATGCGCCGACCGACCTCGGCGCCCCGCTCGGAAGGCGCTTGGGTCACTTCGAGTCCCGCTTCTCCTCGACGAGGGTGACGACGCACTCGATGACCTGCTGAAGCGTGAGGTCGCTGGTGTCGACCTCGACGGCGTCCCCGGCCTTGGCCAGCGGCGACGCCTTGCGGCTCGAGTCGGCCTTGTCGCGGGCGACGAGGGCCTCCTGCGTGGCCTTCACGTCGGAGCCCTTGAGCTCGCCGGAGCGGCGGGCGGCGCGGGCCTCGGGCGAGGCGGTGAGGAAGATCTTGAGGTCGGCGTCGGGCAGCACGGTCGTGCCGATGTCACGGCCCTCGACGACGATGCCCTTCTCGGCGCCGAGCGCGATGGTGCGCTGCAGCTCGGTGATCCGGGCGCGCACCTCGGGGACGGCGCTGACGGCGCTGACCTTGGAGGTGACCTCGCTGGTGCGGATCGGGGCGGCCACGTCCGTGCCGTCCACCGTGATGGTGGGGGCCGACGGGTCGGTGCCGGAGACGATGTCGGCCTTGCCCGCGACGGCGGCGATGGCGGACGGGTCGTCCAGCTCGATGCCGTTGTTCACCATCCACCAGGTGATCGCCCGGTACTGGGCGCCGGTGTCCAGGTAGCTGAGGCCGAGCTGCGCGGCGACGGCCTTGGAGGTGCTCGACTTGCCCGTGCCGGAGGGTCCGTCGATGGCGACGATCACTGCTGCGGCGGCGGTCGCGGCGGTTTCCATAGGTGACGGACACCTTTCTCAGTGCACGGGGGCATGGGTACGGGGCGCGGAAACGCCCCGTACAAGGTTACTGGCTCCGGAAGCCCCCTTCTTACGTGCCTCCGCGGGCCTCGTTACTGGCGCATCGCCCAGCCGCGCTCGCGCAGCGCGGCGGCCAGCTTCGGCGCCTGCGCCGGCTGCACCATGAGCTGGACGAATCCGGCCTGCTGCCCGGTCGCGTGCTCGATCCGCACGTCCTCGATGTTGACGCCCGCGGCGCCCGCGTCGGCGAAGATCCGCGCCAGCTCGCCCGGCTGGTCGGAGATGAGGACGGCCACGATCTCGTACGCCGCCGGGGCCGCGCCGTGCTTGCCGGGGACCCGGGACTGGCCCGTGTTGCCGCGCCGCAGCATCGTCTCGACGCCGTCCACGCCCTCGCGGCGCTTGGCGTCGTCGGAGGACTGCAGCGAGCGCAGCGCCTGCACCGTCTCCTCCAGGTCGCCAGCGACGGCGGAGAGCAGGTCGGCGACGGGGCCCGGGTTCGCGGAGAGGATGTCGATCCACATCCGCGGGTCCGAGGCCGCGATCCTTGTCACGTCGCGGATGCCCTGCCCACAGAGGCGTACGGCGGCCTCCTCGGCGTTCTCCAGGCGGGCCGCGACCATGCTGGAGACGAGGTGCGGCATGTGCGAGACGAGCGCGACGGCACGGTCGTGGGCGTCGGAGTCCATGACGACCGGGACGGCCCGGCACAGCGCGACCAGTTCCAGGGCGAGGTTCAGGACCTCGGTGTCCGTGTCCCGGGTCGGGGTCAGCACCCACGGCCGCCCCTCGAAGAGGTCGGCGTTGGCCGCGAGCGGACCGCTGCGCTCCCGGCCCGACATCGGGTGCGTACCGATGTACGGGGTGAGGTCGAGGCCCAGCTCCTCCAGCTCGCGGCGCGGGCCGCCCTTGACGCTGGCGACGTCGATGTAGGCGCGGGCGAGGCCCCGGCGCATCGCGTCGGCGAGCTGCGCGGCGACGTGCGCGGGCGGCACGGCGACGATGCACAGGTCGACCGGGCCCTCGGGCGCCTCGTCGGTCCCGGCGCCGAGCGCGGCGGCGGTGCGGGCCTGCCCGGGGTCGTGGTCGGCGAGATGCACGGTGACGCCGCGCGAGGCGAGGGCCAGGGCGGCGGAGGTGCCGATCAGGCCGGTGCCGATGACGAGTGCGGTTCTCACTGGGCGATGTCCTTGCGGAGGGTGGCCGCGGCGCCGAGGTAGACGTGCGCGACCTCGGCCTTGGTCCGCTCGGTCTCGATGTGGGCGAGTATCCGCACGACGCGCGGCAGGGCGCCGGCGATGTCGAGCTCCTGCGCGCAGATCAGGGGCACGTCGACGATGCCGAGCTTGCGCGCGGCGGCCGCCGGGAAGTCGGAGTGCAGATCGGGGGTGGCCGTGAACCAGATGGAGATCAGGTCGTCGGCGGTCAGCTCGTTGCGCTCAAGGACGGCGGTGAGCAGCTCGCTCACCTGCTCGTCCATGTGCCCGGCCTCGTCCCGATCGAGTTGGACGGCGCCCCGGACCGCTCGTACCGCCACGTCACTGCCCCTTTGCTGGTGTTCCGCGTACACGTAATTCGCTAGACGAGTAGTTCCGAATTCCTGTCTGCCGGGAATTCGGAACTACTCGTCTAGGAGGCCAGCGTAATCAAGGTGGCGGACGCGGGTGCGCGGCGCCCGTCTGCCGAGACGGGCACCGCGGGTGCGTACCGCCGGGTCAGAGCTTCTGCTGCTTGATGAGGTCCTCCAGGGACCCGGACGACGGCACCTGGCCCTCGGGGGTGAGCCTGTCGACGACCTGCGGGAGGTCCCGCGCCACCTGCGCGGCTGCCTCGTCGCGGCTGACGCCCGCCTCGGAGGCGGCCTTGTCGAGGGTCTCGTCGGGCACGGCCTGCTTGACCTGATCGGGGCTGAGCGCCTGGTTGTCGCCGGTGCCGACCCACGAGTCGAGCTGGCCCTTGTCGACCAGGCCCGACTTCGTGATCATTTCGAGCAGACCGCCCAGCGGATTGGAACCGGCGCCGGAGCCGGGGTTCGACCCGCCGCCCGCGCCTCCGAGGAGACCGCCCAGGAGCGAGCCGAGGACGTCGCCGCCGCCGGAACCGCCGCTCCGGCCGCCTCCGCCGAGGAGACCACCGAGCAGTCCGCCGAGATCGTTACCGGCCATGGTCACGCGCCTTTCGGGACATTCACCTGCGAGGAAACCCGGACCACCTCAATGTCACCCGAACCGCCCCCTGTCGCCACCCGGCCGGAGCTGCTTGCATGGAGGCGCCACCGCTGCCGCCTCGGGGGGAGGCCCGGTCATGAAGCGCTCGGGCCCGCTGTTCACCTTGCTCGCCGGACTGGCCCTCGGCCTGTTCATGCTGTCGCTCAACGCGACGACGGGCGAAGGCACTTCGTCGTACGGGGAGGCGCCCGCGGCGACGGTCACGCCGTCCGCGTCCGCGTCGCCCTCGAAGGCGCGCCCGTCGCCCTCGAAACCCGCGAAGAAGGCGAGCCCGACGCGGACCGCCCGCCCCAAGACCAGCTACGCGGGCCGCACCGACGACGACACGTCCGCGATCTCCATCTCCGTACGCGGCGACAAGGCGATCGCCTACTTCTGCGACGGCCGCTCCAAGGAGTCGTGGCTGAAGGGGAACGTCGAGGACGACGGCGAGATGAAGCTGTCCGGCAAGCACGGCGCGAAGCTGGAGGGCCGGCTCACCGGCGACCGGGTCCGCGGCACCACGACCATCGACAAGCACCCCTACGGCTTCACGGTGAAGAAGGCCGTCAAGCCGTCCGGCCTGTACCGGGCGACCACCGAGGTACGCGGCGCGAAGATCGACGGCGGCTGGATCGTGCTGCCCGACGGCCGCCAGGTGGGCATCGTGCGCCGCGAGGACAAGCCGTCCGCCGCGCCGCGCATCGACCCGAACACGGGCGGGGTCACGGTCGACGGCGACCGCCTGACGGCCCGCCCGGTCGTGCCGTGACCCGCCGGCTCCCCGGCCGAGCCCCGCTTCCACCGACCTCCGCTCGTCACGAGGGGGACCGATGACCGTCGACCCGAACGCCGCCACCCAGGACTTCCCGAGCCCCGACCACCGCCGCCCGTCCGCGGCCCGTTATCTGGTCCCCGCGCTCGTGGCGGCGGCGGTGGCCGTGGCCCTCGGCGCGTACGGCAAGGTGCACGACCCGGAGGGCACGGCGTTCAACCTCGCCGGCTTCTCCAGCACGAGCGCGGTGAAGTCCTGGCTGGGGACGGCGGCCTTCGCCTTCGCGCTCGTCCAGATCGTCTCGGCGTTCATGGTGTACGGGAAGCTGCGCGGCCCGTCCTGGGCGCCCGCGCTGCACCGCTGGTCGGGCCGGATCGCGTTCCTGCTCGCGGTGCCGGTGGCGGTGCACTGCCTCTACGCGCTCGGCTACCAGACGTACTCGACGCGGGTCATGTGGCACTCGTTCTTCGGCTGCTTCTTCTTCGGGGCGTTCAGCGCCAAGATGCTGCTGCTGCGCGCGGAGCGGCTGCCGGGCTGGCTGCTGCCGGTGGTGGGCGGTCTTGCGTTCGCGGTCCTGACGCTGGTGTGGTTGACGTCGGCACTGTGGTTCTTCCGGACGGTGGGAGTGACGACATGAGGCGCACCGCTTCGCGCAGGAGCGTCCTCGTCGCGGGCGCGGCGGCCCTGGCGGCCGGCTGCAGCAAGTACGGGGACGAGGGCGGCGGAGACGACGGGGGCGAGAAGACCTCCGCACCGGAATCCTCCTCCGCCCCCTCCGAGCCGAGCGGCACCGGATCCCGAAAACCGCCCGCGGCCGACGAACTGACGAAGACCTCCGCCGTCCCGGTCGGCGGCGGCAAGGTCTTCCCCGCCGACAAGGTCGTGGTGACCCAGCCGGCCAAGGGCGACTTCAAGGCCTTCTCCGCGGTGTGCACGCACCAGGGCTGCACGGTCAAGGACGTCTCCGGCGGCACCATCAACTGCCCTTGCCACGGCTCGAAGTTCAAGGTCGCCGATGCCTCGGTGGCGGGCGGGCCCGCGCCCCGCCCCCTGGACCCCCGCCAGATCAAGGTCACCGGAGACTCGATCACGCTGGCCTGACATCTGCGCCTACGCTCACCCCATGAACGGGGAACACCTGGTGCGCGACCACACCGTCTACTCCTGCGTCATGGGCTCACGCGCCTTCGGCCTGGCCACGGACGCGAGCGATACGGACCGCCGGGGCGTGTACCTGGCCCCGACGCCGCTCTTCTGGCGCTTCGAGAAGCCGCCGACGCACGTCGAGGGCCCGGCGGACGAGCAGTTCTCGTGGGAGCTGGAGCGCTTCTGCGAACTGGCGCTGCGCGCCAACCCGAACGTACTGGAGTGCCTGCACTCCCCGCTGGTCGAGCACGTCACGGAGACCGGCCGCGAACTCCTGTCCCTGCGCGAGGCGTTCCTCTCCCGCCGGGCGCACGAGACGTTCGCCCGCTACGCGGCGGGCCAGCGCAAGAAGCTCGAGGCGGACGTCCGCACCCACGGCGCCCCGCGCTGGAAGCACGCGATGCACCTGTTGCGCCTGCTGAGCTCCTGCCGCGACCTGCTGCGCACGGGAAAGCTGGCGATCGACGTGGGTCCGGACCGCGAGCCGCTGCTCGCGGTGAAGCGCGGCGAGGTGCCGTGGCCGGAGGTGGACCGCCGGATGACGCGGCTTGCGGCCGAGGCCGAGGAGGCCGCGGTCCGCACCCCCTTGCCCGCGGAGCCGGACCGCGCCCGGGTGGAGGACTTCCTGGTCCGCGCCCGCCGCGCCTCAGCCCTGCAGGCGCAGCCTGACCACTAGGGCTTGTCGTTTGGATCAGGCCGGATCAGGGAGCGGGGCCTGGTGCGTGCGATCGCAAGGCGGAGGAGGGAGGCGACGCGGAGCGTCG
>NZ_JBITCS010000072.1:0-18176 GCF_044453445.1 Streptomyces sp. NPDC051684
AGGCGACGCGGAGCGTCGTCGACCGACGACAACGCCGCGAGCGTGCGTGCCAGGCCCCGCGAGCCCGGCCTGATCCAAACGACAAGCCCTAGTCGCCGAACTGCACCGACCGCTTGGCGAGCCCCATCCAGAACCCGTCGATCACGCTCCGCTGCCCCGGCAACTCACCGAAGGCGTCCGCCGCGCCCATCGTGACGAAGAGCGGGGCGAAGTGCTCGGTGCGGGGATGCGCGAGCGCGCCCGCCGGGGACTTGTGGGTGAAGTCGAGCAGCGCGTCCACGTCGCCCGCCTCCAGCGCCCGGTGCCCCCAGTCGTCGAACTCGGACGACCACGCCGGGATCCCGCCCTGCCGCAGCGCGGCCAGGTTGTGCGTGAAGAAGCCGGAGCCGACGATCAGCACGCCCTCGTCGCGCAGCGGCGCGAGGCGGCGGCCGATGTCCATGAGCCGGGCCGGGTCGAGCGTCGGCATGGAGACCTGGAGGACCGGGATGTCGGCGTCCGGGTACATCTCGACGAGCGGGACGTACGCGCCGTGGTCGAGCCCGCGATCCGGCACGTCCTGGACGGGAATGCCGGGGCCGCGCAACAGCTTGCGCACGGATTCGGCGAGCTCGGGCGCGCCCGGCGCCGCGTAGGTCACCTCGTAGTAGTGCTCGGGGAAGCCCCAGAAGTCGTACACGAGCGGCACGGTCTCGGTGGCGCCGAGGGCCAGCGGCGCGTTCTCCCAGTGCGCGGAGATCATCAGGATCGCCCGGGGGCGCGGCAGGTCGGCCGACCACTCGGCGAGCTGGCCGGTCCACAGGGCGTCGTCGGCGAGCGGCGGCGCACCGTGGGAGAGGTAGAGCGCAGGCATCCGGTTCACGACGACCTCCTTGAAGTTTCAAGCTCTTGTTACCGACAAAAGTAAGCCTTCTTTGTTTAATCTTCAAGGAGGGGGTCTACGATGGGAACCATGGAGCAGCAGCACATGGCCGGCGACGGACGCGACACGAAGGGTGCGGAGGCCGCTCCCTGGCTCAGCGAGGACGAACAGCGCACCTGGCGCGCGTACCTCCATGCCACCACGCTCCTCGAGGACCACCTCGACCGGCAACTCCAGCGCGACGCGAAGATGCCGCACATCTACTTCGGGCTCCTGGTGCGCCTGAGCGAGGCGCCCAGGCGCCGGCTGCGGATGACCGAGCTGGCGCGGGAAACGAAGATCACCCGCTCCCGGCTCTCGCACGCGATCGCGCGCCTGGAGAAGAGCGGGTGGGTGCGGCGCGAGGACTGCCCCTCCGACAAGCGCGGCCAGTTCGCGATCCTCACGGACGACGGCCTGAAGGTTCTGGAGAAGACCGCGCCCGGGCACGTCGAGACGGTCCGCCAGGCGCTCTTCGCGCGGCTCACCCCCGAACAGCAGAAGTCCCTCGGCGAGATCATGATGATCGTCGCCGAGGGACTTCAGCCGAAGGAGGCCGGGGCGGACCTCCCCTGGCTCCGCTAGGGCTTGTCGTTTGGATCAGGCCGGGCTCGCGGGGCCTGGCACGCACGCTCGCGGCGTTGTCGTCGGTCGACGACGCTCCGCGTCGCCTCCCTCCTCCGCCTTGCGATCGCACGCACCAGGCCCCGCTCCCTGATCCGGCCTGATCCAAACGACAAGCCCTAGGGCCCGTTCCCCACGGGGGTCAGTGCGCGACCACCGGCACCAGCACCTCGTCCTCCGCGCCCTCCGTGTCGCCGGAGGCCGCGGGCGAACCCGTGCCCGGGACGCCCGTGTTGACGAGCGTGAAGGCGATCAGGGAAGCGACGGCCAGGATGCCGACGGCCCACCAGATGGCGTGGGTGTAGCCGCTCACCATGGCCTGCGCCTGGAGCAGCTGCTGGTTCGTGGCTCCGGCCGCGTGGTCCGCGATGTACGCGGTGGTGGCCGAGGCCGCGATCGTGTTCAGCAGGGCCGTGCCGATGGCGCCGCCGACCTGCTGCGAGGTGTTGACCATCGCGGAGGCGACACCCGCGTCCCGGGGCTCGACGCCGATCGTCGCGAGCGACATCGCGGGCATGAACGCCGTACCCATGCCGAGGCCGAGCAGCAGTTCGGCGGGCAGGATCAGACCGGCGTACGAGGAGTCGACCGACAGCTGCGTCAGCATCAGCATGCCGAGCGCCGCCAGCAGGAAGCCGGGGCCCATCAGCAGGCGCGGGCGGACCCGCGTCATCAGGCGGGCGCCGATCTGCGTGGAGCCCGTGATCATGCCGACGATCATCGGCAGGAACGCGAAGCCGGTCTTCACCGGTGAGAAGCCCTTCACGACCTGGAGGTAGTAGGTCAGGAAGAGGAACAGGCCGAACATGCCGATCACGGCGAGGCCGAGCGAGGCGTAGACACCGCCGCGGTTGCGGTCGGCGATCACCCGCAGCGGCAGCAGCGGGTGCTTCACGCGGGCCTCGACCGCGACGAAGGCGAGCAGCAGCACGGCCGCGGCGATGAACATGCCGATGGTGGTCGCGTCGGACCAGCCGTTGGTCTCGGCGCGCGTGAAGCCGTAGACGAGTGAGACCAGGCCGAGCGTGGAGAGCAGCACGCCGGGGATGTCGAGCGGCGAGCGGTTGCGCGAACCGGCCGGCTCACGGATCACGAAGTACGCGCCGGCGGCGGCGACGATCGCGAACGGGATGTTCACGAAGAACGTCCAGCGCCAGTTCAGGTACTCGGTGAGGAAGCCGCCGAGGATCAGGCCGACGGCGCCACCGCCACCGGCGATCGCACCGTAGATGCCGAACGCCTTGGCGCGCTCCTTGGCATTGGTGAACATGACGGCGAGCAGCGACAGGGCGGCGGGCGCGAGCAGCGCGCCGAACAGGCCCTGGAGCGCGCGGGCGCCGAACATCATGGCTTCATTGGCCGCCGCGCCACCGAGCGCGGAGGCGAGGGCGAAGCCGATCAGGCCGGTGACGAAGGTGCGCTTGCGGCCCCACAGGTCCGCGATGCGCCCGCCGAAGAGCAGCAGGCCACCAAAGGCGAGCGCGTAGGCCGTGATGACCCACTGCTTGTTGCCGTCGGATATGCCGAGGTCCTGCTGTGCGGCGGGCAGGGCGATGTTCACGATGGTGGCGTCGAGGACCACCATCAGCTGGGCGAGCGCGATGAAGGCGAGTGCCTTCCAACGCCGCGAATCGGGTGCCGTTTCCGGCAAGGGGGTACCCACAGCGGGACTCCAAGTCATGAATAAGCGTGAGAAATCGGGTCGGTACGAAGCTGGGTGCTGCGGTGTTGCTCTGGTAGCAGCCCTACGAAGAGGTGGAGGGGCCGGACGTCAGTCCTGGCGGAGGTCCTCCAAGGTCGCGGGCTCGCCCGGGAGTTCCGAGCGGGCCGGAGCCATCAGGCCGTCCAGGAACAGCTGCAGATGACGGTGGACGTAGCGGTCGAAGTCCAGACAGCCGGTGCCGGGCAGCGGCCGGGTGAGCTGGGAGAGGGCGACCATCAGGTCTCCGACGCCGACGTCGGGGCGCAGTTCACCGGCCGTACGGGCCTGTTCGGTGAGCTGCTCGACGGCTTCGGTGAGCCGGTCGCGGGAGGCGACCAGATCCGGATGGTCCTTGTCGAATGTGGCGTTGAGCATCGGGCACAGGGCGCCGATCCGCTCCTCGGCCGCGGCGTGCACGAACGTGCGCAGCGCGCCGAACGCGGTCGTCTCGCCGGCGTCCTCGGCGGCGAGCCCCCGCTCCGCGTGTTCGGTGATGGTGTCGGTGACCGTGAGGACCACGTGGTGCATCAGCTCGCCGCGGTCCTTGAAGTTCCGGTACAGCGTGGCGTTGCCGACGCCGGCGCGGCGGGCGACCTCGTCGAGCGGCAGGACCGGACCGTGCTCCACCAGCAGTTCGCGCGCTGCGGCGACGATCCGCTCCCGGTTGCGCACGGCGTCGGCCCGCGGGCGCGGGACGCGGCGCTGCGGCTTGTCGGTCGCGGTGGTCACGGCGGTCTCCTTCACGGTCTGGAGGTACGGGCCGCACGGGCTTCGGTCGAAGTGGGGAGCCGGTCCCCGGTTCGTGCGGACACGGGTCTAAACGGGGAGAGCGTCCCCGGTTATTTCCCGGCCTTCATGTGACCTGCCTCACACGCCTCTGACCTCGGAAACCCACGTTCGGCGCACCCAGCGAGCGACCCGCGACACCCCGACCCAGGGTGATCGAAAGGGACCCGAGCGTGAGGCGGTGCGGATGCGGATGCGTCGGATACGCAGGGGCCGGCGGGGGGCGCTGCTCGCGGTGGGCACAGCGGTGGCGCTCACCGTGACGATGACCGCGAGCACCGGCAGGCTCCTCGACGACTCGACGACCGCGGCGGGACCCGTGGCCGTCTCGCGCACGACCTCCCTCACCCCCTGCATGATCCGCGGCCCGTTCGGCGTCCAGATGTCGGAGGGCCTGCCCACCGCCCCCGGCTACGCCCGTTCGACCGGCACCGTGCGCGCCCTCAACCTCATGGTCGACTTCCCGGACGCGCCGGGGCAGGGCTCCGCGAAGGAGCGGCTCGGCGAGTTCTTCCCGCAGACCCAGGACTGGTTCCGCACCGGCAGTTACGGAAAGCTCAATTACGTTCCCGAGGCTCCGGTCGACCACTGGCTGCGGATGCCCAAGCCGTTCACCGCGTACGGGATAGACCGCGGCGCCCCCTTCGACCCCGGCTACCGCAAGCTCGCCGACGACATCGCGGCGGCGGCCGACCCCGAGGTGGACTTCCGGCGGTACGACCTGGTGAACATCCTCGTCACCCCGAACGCGGGGCCCTCCGCGCTGGACACCGTGCTGTCCGTGACATTCGCCGGCAACCACGAGGCGCCGGTCGCCGACGGGGTGCCGCTGTCCAACGCGTCGTTCGTGTACTCCCGTCAGGACGACGGGTCCGGGTCGTACGCGAAGACCGGGTACCGGGTGCTGCCGCACGAGAACGGGCACGTGTTCGGGCTGCCGGACCTCTACACGATGGACGGCGGTGGGGCCGCCGGACACTGGGACATCATGAGCGAGGACTGGGGGGCCGGGAACGATCTGCTCGGCTGGCACAAGTGGAAGCTCGGGTGGCTCGACGACAGCCAGGTCGGCTGCGCCGCGCAGCCCGGCACGACGGAGTACCGGCTGTCGCCGCTGGCCCGCAACGACCACCGGTCCAAGCTGGTGTTCGTGCCGCTGAACCGGAAGTCGGGGTACGCGATCGAGGTGCGTACGCAGGAGGGGAACGACGAGGCGGTGTGCCGGTCCGGGGTCCTGGTCTACAAGGTCGACGCGGATGTGGACACCGGGCAGGGGCCGGTCGAGGTCGAGGACGCGAAGCCGGACAGCGGCGGCTGCACGCACCAGCCCAACGTCCACGCGGAACTGTCCGACGCGGCGTACCAGTCGGGCAAGGTCTTCCGGGACAAGTCCGCGGGCCTGCGGGTGACCGTGGGCGGGATCACGGGTTCCGGCGACTACCAGGTGTACGTCACCCGAAAGTAGCCCACTCGTCGGCCCCGCCGGCTGGACCGCTCCTACGCCACGGGGCTCCGCCCCGGACCCCGCGCCTCAATCTCCCCCAGCTACCGCTGGGAGGTGCCCCCTGCGGGGCTTGACTTGCCGCCCCCCAACGCCTCCCGGAGGTCTCGCTTCAGGATTTTGCCCGTGGCGTTGCGGGGGAGTTCGGAGTCCTGGAGGACCACGTGGGTCGGGACCTTGAAGGCCGCCAGGGACTTGGACACGAAGGCGCGGATGTCGTCGGGGGTGGCCGTCGAGCCCGGTCGCGTGCGGAGCACGGCCGCGACCTCCTCGCCGAGGACCGGGTGCGGGACCCCGACGACCGCCGCCTCCAGGACGTCGGGGTGGTCGTGGAGGACCGCCTCCACCTCGACGCAGTGGACGTTCTCACCGCCCCTGATCACCAGGTCCTTGATCCGGTCGACGACGCTGACCCGCCCCTCCGAGAGCACCGCCAGGTCCCCCGTCCGGAACCACCCGTCCGTCGTGAACGCCGCCGCGGTGGCCTCCGGCGCGTTCCAGTACCCCCGGATCATCGGCTGCCCGCGCAGGCACAGTTCGCCCACCTCGCCGTCGGGCAGCGGCTCACCGAGCGGGTCCGTGATCCGCACCTCGACGGCCGGCGCCGGACGTCCCACGCTGCCCGGCCAACTCCGGTACTCCTCACCCGCGTTGGAGAGCACTCCGCCAAGCGTCTCGGTGAGCCCGTACCCGTTGCGGGGCTCGATCCGCTCCCCGTAGCGGCCGCTGAGGCGGGCCACGATGCCGGGTGGGGCCGCGGCGCCGCCCGTGCTGAATCCCGTGAGCGAGGGGAGCTCGTCGCCCAACTCCTTGGCGCGTTCCAGGAGTTGGAGGGCCGTGGCCGGGACGCCGCCGAAGCTGGTGACGCCGTGTTCGCGGATCATGGCGAGCGCGGCGTCCGGGTCCCACTTGCGCAGCACCACGATCGTGCCGCCCACGCCCATCGCCGCGTAGAACCCGGTGAACGCCGCCACGTGGAAGAAGGGGAAGGTGAGCAGCCCGACGGGGGCCGGGCCCTGGCCGGGCATGACGCCCTTGGCCAGCGCCGTGCGGGCGGCGGCGTAGCGGGGCCCCGTGAGAGCGCCCATGTGGGCGTGGTGGGTGGCGACGGCACCCTTGGGGCGGCCCGTCGTGCCGGAGGTGTAGAGGATCGTGGCGTCGGCGGACGGGTCGATGTCCACGTCGGGCGGGCCGAGTTGGGGGTCGGGCGCGGGCAGGTCCGCGTACCGCTCGACCCGGTCACCGCGCGCCTCCCGGCCCTCCTCGTGACAGACCAGGGTCCAGGGGCGGGGCTCCGCCCCGGACAGCCACGGCAGGATCCGTTCGTAGCGCTCCCCGTCGACGACCAGCACCTTGGGGCCGCAGTCGTCGAGGGCGTACGCGAACTCGTCGGCGGTCCACCAGCCGTTCAGCGGCACCGCCACCAGGCCCGCCAACTGCGCCGCCCAGAACGCGACCTGCCACTCCGGGTGGTTGCGCATCGCGATGACGGCGCGGTCGCCGGGCCGCAACCCGTAGCCGCCCGCGCTCTCGTCGGCGGTGAAGCGGCGGGCAAGGGCGCACGCCGCCGCGAAGAACTCCCCGTAGGTCATGCGCCCGGTCTCGGAGACGACGAAGGGGGTGTCGCCGAACGCCCACGTCGTCTCGGCGAACTCGCGCAGAGTGCGGGGCCCGTCGGCATAGGAAAGGCGCCCGTCCTCGCCTCGTACGACGGCGAAGGGGGCGCCCGGAGCGGTCAGCAGCGCTTCCACGGAATCCACGGCATCAGCGTCCATGGTCGGACGGTACGTCCGGCGGCCCGACCCACGTCAAGGTACGTGCACCGGCCAACGGCCGCGGCCGGTCCCGGACAACGCGGCGGGCGGTGTGCGTGAACCTCCACGCACACCGCCCGCCGAAGGACCCCGGACCCCGCTACGCCTCGGCCTTCGCGCTGCTCTCCGCGTGCTCGGCCACCCGCTTGCGGGTGGCGAACCAGCCGATCACGAGGCCGACCACGATCAGCGGGGAGCAGTACACCGAGATCGCCGAGTCGCCGCCGCCGACGACCATCAGGACCACGACCGCGACCAGGAAGACGATGGTCAGCCAGCTCGTGAACGGCGCGCCCGGGAGGCGGAACGAGGGCCGCTCCAGCTCGCCGTTGAGCGCCTTCCTGCGCAGCACCATCTGGCAGATCATGATCATGACCCAGGTGCCGATCATGGTGATCGCGGAGAAGTTGATGACGATCGCGAACGCGCGCTCGGGAACGATGTAGTTGAGGATGATGCCCGCGATGTAGCAGGTCGCCGTCAGGAGCACGCCGCCGTAGGGCACGCCCTTCTTGCTCATCTTCGTCGTGAACGCGGGCGCGGAGCCCGCAAGGCCCATCGAGCGCAGCACGCGGCCGGTCGAGTAGAGGCCGGAGTTGCAGCTGGACAGGGCCGCCGTCAGGATCACGAAGTTCATGATGCCGCTGATGCCGGGCACGCCCAGCTTCCCGAGCAGCGTCACGAACGGGGACTCGCCCGCCTTGTACGCGCTCCAGGGCAGCAGGAGGACGAGCAGCAGCACGGACCCGACGTAGAACAGCACGATGCGCCACGACACGGAGTTGATGGCGCGCGGGATCACCTTGCGCGGGTTCTCCGTCTCGCCGGAGGCGATGCCGACCATCTCGATCGCGGCGTACGCGAAGACGACGCCCTGGATCAGGACGATCGCCGGAAGCAGACCGTTGGGCAGCATGCCGCCGTTGTCGGTGATCAGCTGCGGTCCCGTGCTGTGGCCGTCGACGGGGTGGCGGCTCGCGAGCAGCCAGCAGCCGATGGCGAGGAAGCCGAGGATCGCCACGACCTTGATGATCGAGAACCAGAACTCGAACTCGCCGAACCAGCGCACCGAGATCAGGTTGGCGCCGAGCACCACGAGCAGCGCCACCAGGGCGAGCGTCCACTGGGGTATGTCGCGGAACATCGCCCAGTAGTGCAGATACATCGCCACCGCGGTGATCTCCGCGATGCCGCTGCACACCCAGTGCAGGAAGTAGACCCAGCCCGCCGTGTACGCGGCCTTCTCGCCGAGGAACTCACGCGAGTACGAGACGAACGAGCCCGAGGTGGGCCGGTGCATCACCAGCTCGCCCATGGCGCGCGTGATGAAGAAGGCGAACAGACCGGTGATGGCGAAGATGACCACCAGGGACGGGCCCGCGGCGTGCAGCCGCTCCCCCGCTCCGAGGAAGAGACCGGTGCCGATGGCGCCGCCGATGGCGATCATCTGGACCTGACGATTGCGCAGGCCGGCGGCGTAACCCCCCTCACGGACGGCTCCGCCCTCGGCCTTGCCGGCCTCGGCCTCGCCGCCCGTGACCACACTGCGTTCGGCTTGTGCTGTGCGCTCCATGGTTCTCCGACGTTCGTGCAAAACGGCATGCCGCACGCACACACGCGTACGCGAGCGCAGTTGCGGAGCGCAGTTGCGAACGCGGGCAGGCGTGTGCGGCGTACCTGTTGGACAGGACTGATTCGCCGGATCCGGCGAACCTCGAGATCGGAACGGATCCCGGTGGAGTGTGCCGCGGGCGGACCACGCGACGACACGCCACCTTAAACCGTTCGCGGGGGCAACTAATCCACGAGCCCGAGCAGCGAACCCGCGTACCCGGCACCGGACTCGGCGAGCACCTCGTCGAGCGACTGCGCGCTCCGGATCGGATTGAAGGTCACCTTGCCCGCTTCCGTCCCGTTCTCTACACGGACATATCCGTACACAGCGGGCCGGGGAAGGCTGTTGTAGTGGAAGTGGGTCGAGAAGTAGTACGCGCCGGTGTCGTACAGCGCGACGAGATCGCCGGGCTCCAGCTCGGGCAGCTCGCGACCGCGCGCCACGAGGTCACCGGCGAAGCAGCAGGGCCCGGCCACGTCCTGCACCAGCGGGGCGCTCGTGCGCGGCCGGCCCTCGGCGTCGTACGCGCCGACCCGCAGCGGCCACGACTCGGGAACGAAGACGGTACGAGTCGCCACCTGCGCGCCCGCGTGCGTCACGGCGATCCGGCGACCGCCCGAGGTCTTGGTGTACTCGACGTGCGCCGCGATGAACCCCTGCTTGGCAAGGAGCGAGCGCCCGAACTCGGTGACGAGCGCGTACCGCCCGTCGAAGAGCCCGGGGACGGTCTCCCGCAGGATCCGCGCGTACTCCTCGAAGCCGGGCGTGATCTCGTCCGAATCGAAGTTCACCGGCAGGCCGCCGCCGATGTCGAGGGTGTCGATCTGCTGCCGCCCGACCTGCGCGTTGATCTTCTCGGCCAGCTCGTACGCGGCCCGTACGCCCTCGGCCATCAGCTCAAGGGCGACACCCTGGGAGCCGGTGTGGGTGTGCAGCCGGGTCATCCACGGCCGCGCCTTGTACGCGCCGAGGACCCACTGCTCCGCACCCTCGTCGCGCAGCGCGACGCCGAACTTGGAGGTGGCGGTCGCGGTGCTCATCGCGCCGATCGAACCGCTGCCGACCTGCGGGTTAACCCGAAGCCCGACGGGCGAGGCGCTGGGGTTCGCGGCGACGAGCTCGTCGATGCGGGCCAGTTCCTGCGGGTTGTCGGCGTTCACGGCGATGCCGGCCGCCAGCGCCTCGCGCAGCTCCCCGAGCGTCTTGGCGGGCGAGTCGAAGACGATCCGCTCGGCGGGCACCCCGGCCGCCCGCGCGAGGGCCAGCTCACCGGGGCTCGCGACCTCGGCGCCGATGCCCTCCTCGTTCAGGAGCGCGAGCACGGGGACGAGCGAGGACGCCTTCACCGCGAAGGTGTGCCGCGCGTCGACGCCCTCGAACGCCGCCTTGAGCGCGCGCGCCGCCTCCCGGACCCCGGCGACGTCGACCAGCCCGAGCACGGGCGCTTCGGGGCCTACGAGCCCCTGCTCGACGGCGGCGCACAGGGCGGCGTCGCGGCGGGCGGCGGAGGCGGGGGGCTGCGGCATCAGGGGGTGGCCTGCCTTCTGCTTCTTCTGCTTCGTACGGGGTGGTGCTCAGGGCACTCGTCACTGTGCAGTGCGGCGGGGCGGCGTGTCTGCGTGCGCCGGCACGAAGTACGGGGCAGAGGAATGGTGGGCGGGCACAACGGGCGGGCGGCGGGGCGGCGCGCGTAGTGCGTGGGTACGACGGAGGGTGGGTGGGCGTGGTGGCGGGGCACTATGCGGGTGGCCCTCACGCCTCTGCCTCCCTCCCCATGCCGCGCTCACGGCAGCGGGATCAGCCCGGCCCGCCGCAGCCCGAGCTCGACGACGAGCCGTACGTCGGGGTCCGCCAGGTCGAAGCCGCCCAGCTCACGGGCCCTGCGCAGCCGGTACCGCAACGTATTCGCGTGGATGCCCAGGTACCGGGCGGTGGCCCCGGCGTCCCCGAAGAACGCCAGATGCGCGGCCACGGTGCGCGGCAGATCCGTCCCGTGCCGCTCGTCGTGCGCGAGGAGCGCGGCCACGGCGTCCCCGACGGACGGCACCTGCGCGGCGACGGCGTCCGACACCCGCAGCGCGTCCAGGGCGAACCGCACGTCGTCGGTGCCCGCCACCTCGGGCTCCCCGCGCACGCGCAGCACCCGGAGCACCTCGGCGGCCCCGGCGCGCGAGTCCACCGCGTCCTTCAGTGCGCCGACGACCGGGCCCACGGCGACCAGGGGCTTGGCCCCGGCGCCGAGCAGCACAGCGGCGAGGTCGCGCGCGAGCCGCTCGGCGGCGTCGGCCCGGGCGTCGCTGAGCAACACGTCGAACCGGTCGACGTCATGTGCGTTTCCAGCCCCTCCGGCGTTTGAGGAGCGGGGTCCGGGACGGAGCCCCGAGAGCGGGACACGGCCCGCCGCACCCTGACCCTCCCGGTAGGCGAACGCGGGCGAGCCATGCGCAGCAACCCGCAGCACCGCCGCCCGCAGCGCCCTCTCCCGCCCCTCCGGGGACCCACCCCCCACGACCACCGCGGAAAGCACAACGCACGGCTGACCGGGGTCAACCCCGAGCGCAGCAGCCGCGGCCCCCACATCCGGCGCCCGCTCCTCGAACAGCGCCCGCACCGCGTGCCGCCGCCGCCCCTCGGCGGACCGGGACCGCAACCGGTGATGCAGCAGATGCGGGACCGCGATCGTGGCGGCCTGCCGCAACGCGTCCCGCGCCCCCTCCGGCAACGGCTCCCCGTCGGCGGCGGCCCACAGCGACCCGAGGACCTCCTCGCCCGCGCGCACGGCGACGGCGAGCCGCTCGGGGAACCGCCCGTCCGCGGGCCGGTGCACGACGTCCCCCGCCCACAGCGCGGCCAGGAACCCGCTCTCCGCGAGCTCGGCGACCCGCCACCGCGGCACCCGCCGCCCGAGGATGGTCAGCCGCCGCAACGGATCGGCGGTATCGGCGGTGGGGGAATAGGCGAGCACATTGGACTCGGGATCCTCGATGGTGATCGCACCCCCGACGAGGGCGGCGAGCGCGGTGGCGAGGGCCGGCAGATCCCCGAGCCCCACGTCGACACCGGGCTCCGGCACCCGCGCCCCACCGGCCGCGAGCGCGGCCCGCAGCAGCCCGATCAGCTCGCCCCAGTCCACCCACGGGGCGCGGGCGAGCAGCGCGGTGGACACACCGTCGGCCACTTCACCGAGCAGCGGCGACACACCTTCGGCGCCCCGCCGCACCACCAGCGCGGCGGCCCCGGCCCGGTCGGCGGCCCGCAACACCTCGGCGGCGGCGGGATCGGACGTGTCGACGCCGACGGCGATCAGCACCCGCCCCCGCTCCTGCAAGCTCTCCCCGGCGTCGAAGACCCCGACCCCGCCGACGGCCACGTCCGTCCCGCAGGGCGCGCGTACGACCTGCACGACGTCCCGCCCGACGACCCCGACGACCTGCGCCAACGTGGGACCGCCACCCGAAGCCGGGCTCTCGGGCCGGGACTGCGGCTGCGGCTGCGGTCTGCCGGACGCGGAAAACTCCATGGCCCCAGTCTCACCGATCACGGGAGCCCTGCCCGATGTGACGAACAAGGCACCACAAATAGGGCACTTGTGAGCAACAGCACCCGGCGAGGACCGCCAATCGGCGGTCCTCGCCCTTACGTTGAACGAATGTCCCCTCTTGCCCGGGTGAGCGAGGCGTACGGTCCACGCTTCGCGGAATTCGCCTTCGAGCCCGCCTTCCTGGCCGCGGTCGACCAGCACGTGGCGGAGGTCCGTGACCGCCTGGCGGCCGGTTCGGCGGCGCTGCACCCGCCGGCCCCCGACGCCGAGGCCCTCGGCGACTACGTGCTCGGCTTCCTCGACGCGCTCACCGAGACCGGCTGGCTCGAACCCGTGGGACACGACTACGCGGTGTGCCGCCTCACCGCCATCAGCTGGCTGGTGAGACGGCACGACCTGCTCGACCTGGTGTAACCCAACCGGGTCGCTACTGCCTGCTACTGATTGTCGAACCGCTCCCGCTCCTGAACGGGCTGATTGGTGAGCGCGTCCTCACGCCCCGCCTGATAGGCGCCGGCGCCGCCGTTCCCCTTGACCTTGGCGGTCTCCTCCTCGGCCATGTTCAGCCACCGCTCCCAGCGCTGCTTCATCGGCCCGATGAGCCCGCCGCCGACGCCGACGATCAGGATTCCGGCGGCCGCCGCGAGCGCGGCGATCAGCACCGGCTGCGTGACGGTCGTGGCGATCCCCGCCTGCCCGAGCGCGGCGATCGCACCGAGCACGACGATGCAGGCCCACACGATGGTGCCGACGGTCTTCCCGTACGAGACCGAGGCCAGCGCGTTGGTGACGATGTCACGCACCAGGTTGGCGACGGCCATGGCCACGACGATCAGGACGACCGCGACGATGCCGCGCGGCAGCCAGGCGACGATGCCGTTGATCATGTCGGACACGGGGTTGTCGCCGAAGACGCCGAAGCCGAGCTGGAGCACGATCAGCATCAGGGCGACGTAGACGACCTTGCAGAGGATCGCGGTCGTGTCGTACTTCGACCCTTCGAGCATCTTCGCCGAGCCGGCCCGCTCGGCGAGCTTCTCCGACCCGATCTTCCGAAGGCCCCGGTCGAGGAGCTTGGTGATCATCTTGGCCACGAACCAACCGATGACCATGATGACGAGGAAGCCGAGGAACTTCGGAACGAACTCGGCGACCTTCGACCACGCGTCGTTCAGCCCTTGAGTGAAGTCGACGGCGAGCGTGCTTCCACCGGTCGGCGAACTGAGATTCTGGATCATGAGTGGACCTCCACCCAGTGGGGCCGGACGCCGCGACACCGCGCCCGACGAGACGTGTCCCCCTCTTTTTCCTGTGTCCCTCCGGCTTAACAGCCCCAGCCGCCCCCGGCCGCCCCACATCCCCCATTGGCGTGACCCACCCCGCGCGACGGCCCACCCCACGCCCCGAACCCGATCCGCTACGCTGTTCACGCGCCTTCGTAGCTCAGGGGATAGAGCACCGCTCTCCTAAAGCGGGTGTCGCAGGTTCGAATCCTGCCGGGGGCACAGGGTTGAGCAGGCGAAAGGCCCCGGAAACCGCAGGTCATGCGAGGTCCGGGGCCTTTCGTCTCAGCCGGGGGTACAGCCTGACTACAGGCTGACGACACCCCCGCCCCACCCCTGCTACCAATGATCGTCTCCCAAATCTCTCCCAAACGATCAAGTCGTTGCCGCAGGTCACACAGGCGTCCGGCCCCCCTCGGTGTCTGCGAGGGGGGCCGGACTTGTGTGCGCCGCCGAGAGACCAGAGGGCCACCAATGGCCCGACGACGCACGATCATGGGGTTGTTTCGCGCTGTACGACTTCCCATCCTGTCTAACGGATGTGGCGTACGCAGGTCATTCACCCTTTCGAGCGAACACACGTTCTATTAGTTCAGACTACAGCCAGCCCTGCGGCGATGGGCATATGCCGCAGGGCTGTGGGCGGGTCTTCACGTTTCGCGCCACGGTTGGTCACTGGTCAGTCAAAGGATCAAGAGGCGACCATTTGGGTACTGACACCCACGCACGACGATCATTGTGTATGTGGGTGGCAGCCCGACGTAACCCTCGACCCGACTGGGTGATCGCCCGTCGCGTCGCGCTCGGGCACCGCATCGCCGACCTACGCCGACGTGCTGACCTATCGCAGGAGCAGCTCGGCAACCTCGCCGGCATGGACCGGCGCAGCATCCAGCGGTATGAGAACGCGCGCCGTGATCCCGCGTATTCGGACCTGCTGCTCATCGCTCATGCACTGCGGGTGCACGTGACCGACCTCCTCGCGTAGGCAGTCCTGGTCAGCGGAGCGGTTCTTACCCTTCCGTTAAATGTCATATGCAGAAACCGAGCGATCACCTTGGGTCACTGCGTTCCGTTCGCGCCCCGTGTGAATCGGGCGGCGGCACTTCCGCCGTCGTGCCGCCGCCCGTTCGACCGCACCCGGGGTCTGGGGGTGCGGACGCTTGAAGCGGCCACCCCGAGCACGGGCTCGAGGCGGCCGCACTTCCCGCCGCTGGCGGATCCGTGGAGATGCCGGCGGCGGGGGTCATCGTCGGGTGCGTGCGCTCCACCCGACGGGGGCGGTCTGGCGAGGGGGCGGCGTCACGGGGCAGTCACGGTGCCGTTCGATGATCGCGCCCGCGCCCGAGTTGCTGAAGACGTCGACGATCTCGATCTCCTGGTCGGGCCGGAGCGGCTCGTCGCACCGCCAGCAGAGGCGGCCTCTATCCGTGGTCATTGCGTACCTCGCGCACGGTCGTTGCGAGCGCGCGCCGGGTGGGGCACTGCTGCCAGTTGTACTCACAGCGCTGGCACTTCACCACGTGGTCGAGCAGGGCCCGGAACGCGAGGTCGGCCGGAGTGTCGGCGAGCGCCGTGGGCTGGGGAGCGTTCACGACACTGCCTCCAGGCGCGGTCCGATCGCCCGCAACAGCGCGTCGAGGACGGGTAGCGCGTCCTTGCGGGACAGCACCAACTCGACGTCGCCCTGGTGGTTGTCGGCCGCGTACAGCGACAGCGGTACGCGCACCTCGCCCGTGACCGGGTCGACGACCGGCGACTCATGGCGACGGACGGACGCGTGAAGTAAGGCGCTCACAGGTACCCCCTCGGCTCGGCGGAGCCAGAACCGTAAGGGCCCAGACAGCAGAGAAGGGGTACAGAATGTACCCCTGTCCCTGGCTGTACCCCTTGCTCAGCCCGTCAGTACGCCCGTGGCTGTGGCAAGCGTTGCCGCATCCTCACGCATGGCGCGCGGCGCCGAGCGCCACAGTTCAGCGACAGCCTGCCGGGCGGACGGCGTGTAACTCACAGTCTCCGCGCCGATCTTGTACGCCCGCTGCATCACGTACAGGGCGGCAGTGTTGTCGCCTCGCTGCAGGTGCCCGCGCGCGACCTCCACCCACAGCCGGGCCTGCCGCTCACGCGACGGCATGATGTCCGGGTCGATGTCGTCGGCCAGCCCGAGCGCCTTGGCCGCCTTACGCAGGTCGGTCGCCACCGAGACCTCGTGAAAGTCCACGTTCGCGCGCCCGAACACCGTGCTGCTGTGCACGTAGTTGGCGGGCAGGGACTTGGCGATCTGGTCGCCCTTGTCCCAGTACCGCCAGGCGGCGCCCTCGTGGCCCTCGCGTGCTTCGGTCACGGCGGCGTGCAGCTGCAGCGCGCCGTAGATGCCGCGCCAGTCGTCGGGGGCGGTGTCGAGGTGGGGGCGGATGAGGTCGGCGGCCTCGGTGACGACGCGCAGCGCCTCCTCGGGATACGAGGTCTCGCGCAGGATGTTGCCCATGTTCCAGGCCGCGGCCGCTATGGCGGCGGGCTGGTCGGCGTCCTGCGCGGCGGCGAGCGCCCGGTCGGCGACGACCCACGCCAGTTCGGCCGGCGCGATGTACGCGGTGGCCTGCCCGGTGAGGCGGTAGATGTCGGAGAGCGCGACGAGTGCGGCACGCCGCTGCTCGCCGTCGAGTGCGCGCGCGGCGGCCTCGCCGTCGCGGATCAACTCGGGTAGCAGGGCCCCGACTTCACTGCGGTTGTACTTGCTCTTGTGCCACAACCGCCAGGACTGGTCAGCGCGCCCCTGCAGCAGGGCAGCGTCCGGCGGCGCGGACGCCCGCGAGCGGGAGAGAGTCCGGTTCATGACGGCGGCCCACACCTCGGGCATGCCCGGGTGGGTGAGGCGGCCGAGCGGGACGGGCTGCGCCGGGCCCTCGGTGGTGCCTGTGAGCACGGAGAGGTCGGCTACCTGGAGCGCTGCGGCGAGCTGCAGCAGCAGCGCGTAGCTGTCGAGTTCGCGTTCCCCGCTCTCGATCTTCTTCAGCCAGACGGGGCCGCGCCCACACAGCTGGGCAAGCTGAGGCCGGGTCATGCCGCGCGATTCCCGCAGGGCTCGGATACGTTCGCCGGTGCTGAGTTCGTCGTGGTCCATGCCGCTCCCTCGCAAGAGGCCGTCCGTCCACTCAGCCTACGGCGCACGTCAACACGGGCCCAGGCATGACGAAACGGCCCCGCCCTCCCGAAGGAGGACGGGGCCTTGGTCACACGTATTGGCGTCGCTGCGGGTCGAGGCCGGCCGCGAGCGGAGCGCTATCTGTCGGGTCCGGTTCATCCGGCGAGGGTGCCGGTGCCGCGCCCGTGCGGCGGCACACTCGGGCGTCCGGGTCATAGGTGGGCGTCTGCCACTCGAACCCGTCTGGGCAGGTGGTGGTGCCGTTCGTTCCGTCCTGCCCGTCCTTGCCGTCCTGTCCTGCAGGGCCGGGTGGACCGGACGGGCCGGGCACGGTCGAGCCGGGCCCCGGCACCGTTGAGTCCGCGCCAGGTGCGCCCGACGCCCCCGGTGCCCCCGACGGTCCCGGCGCCGGCGTAACGGTCGGCGCCGGTTTCCCCGACGCACCCCGCCGCCCGCGCGGGCCGGGCACCAGCACCGGGTCGCCCACCTTGCGCGGCAGGTCCACGGCGGCCGAGGGGTCCGGTGCGGCGGGGGTGCCGCCTTCGGCTCGCACCTGCTTGCGCAGGATCCGTACGTCCTCGGCGAGAGTCTTCACGTCCGCGCCGCGGCGTGCGGCCTCGGCGCCGAGCTGGTCCGCGCGGTACGCCTCGGCGTCGATCCTCAGCCACACGAGCACGATCGCGCCCGCGAGGATGAGGAGCACCGCCGCGAGCATGAGCGTGCCGCGGCGGCGGACGACGAGCGGCTGTGTGTGGCGTCCACTCACGTCGGCTGACCTCCGAGGTCTGCGAGCTGGCGGCGGAGACGAGAGTTCTCGTCGCTAAGCGTGGTGATCTGGGTGAGGAGCGAGGCCTTCTCCGTGCGCGCTTCGGCGAGTTCGCGGTAGGCCGCGGCCAGGAGACGTTCGTTCTCGGCGAGCTTCTCGCCGAGCTTGTTCCGCTCCTCTTGGAGGTTGTCGACGAGCGTGCCGTACCCGGTGATCACTACCCCCGACTGGGACGCACGGTTCGCGCCTCGTTGGCCGATGAGCGCGGCGACGGCCGCGGCGAGCCCGACGACGATCGTTCCGACAGCGCCGAGTACCGCAGCGTCCACGTAAGGCCCCCTCAGTCGGCGGTTGTTGCGAACGGTGGACGGTGTGGCGGCGGCGCTGCCGGGCAGCGCCGCCGCCCGCCTCACTGTTCCGTCGTCGTGCTCGGCTTGTTGGGCACAGCCCAGGTGATGCCGAGCGCGGCGAGCACCGCGACAAGTGCGGTGATGCCCT
>NZ_JBITCS010000073.1:0-17949 GCF_044453445.1 Streptomyces sp. NPDC051684
ACGACAAACGCGCCCTCCACTACAAAGCCATGGTCACCATCGCCTGCCTACGACTCTGGCTGCCATGACTTTGCGGACACGACCTAGGGCCTGTCGTTTGGATCAGGCCCTAGGCCACGGGACTCCGCGGACCGGCACCGTCGTTGCGGCCGCGGGGCTCCGCCCCGGACCCCGCTGCTCAATCGCCGCAGGGGCTCAAATTGCCCACCCGTCCAGCAGGGGGCTTGATCGGGCTCGCCTCCCCGCAGGTGACGGCCGTGCCCCGCTCATCTCCCACCACCCGCCCCCTCCGGGGGCGTCGGCCTCGCGGGGTGCCGCGCCGCGCAATGGTCCGCCCACGGTGCCGCGCAACAGGGACGATGGGCCCCGGCCACGGCGGGTCAAGGGGTGGAGCGGCCGACGACCGATCCCGCGCGGTCGATGCAGATGACGTCCACTGCCACCGGGGCACCGCGGAGGACCGCGAGGGCCTCGTCGCGGGCCGTCGTGGCGACCAGGTCGCCGAGGGGAACGTTCGCCTCCGTGCACAGGTGGAGCGCGGCGAGGCCCGTGTTGGCCTCGGTGACCTGCTGCGCGAGGGACTCGGACGCCCCGCCCCGGCGGGCCAGCTCCGCCAGGAAGGCCTTGTCAACCTGGGAACGCCCCGAGTGCAGGTCCAGGTGGCCCGCCGCCAGCTTCGACAGCTTGGCGAACCCGCCGCAGATGGTCAGGCGGTCGACCGGGTGCCGACGGATGTACTTCAGTACCGCGCCCGCGAAATCGCCCATGTCGAGCAACGCGTCCTCGGGCAGCCCGTGTTCGCGCACGACCGTCTTCTCGGACGTGGAACCCGTGCAGCCCGCGACATGGGTGCGGCCCGCGGCCCGCGCCACGTCCACGCCCCGCCGGATCGAGTCGATCCACGCCGAGCACGAGTAGGGCACGACGATCCCCGTCGTGCCGAGCACCGACAGACCGCCGAGGATGCCGAGCCGCGGGTTCCAGGTCGAGCGGGCGATCTCCTCGCCGTGGTCGATGGAGACCGTGACCTCCACGTCACCCGCGGCGCCGTGCGCGACCGCGACCTCCGCGACGTGTGTACGGATCATCTCGCGCGGCACCGGGTTGATCGCGGGCTCGCCGACGGGCAGCGGCAGCCCGGGACGGGTGATCGTGCCGACGCCGGGACCCGCCCTGAACACCACTCCCGAGCCGGCCGGGAGGCGCCGCACCGTGGACCGTACGAGCGCGCCGTGCGTGACGTCGGGGTCGTCGCCGGCGTCCTTGACCACGCCCGCCGTCGCCGACTCCCCGTCGTGCGACTCGACCGCGAGGGCGAAGGACGGCGTCTGGCCCTTCGGCAGCGTGATCGTCACGGGGTCGGGGAAGTCGCCGGTCAGCAGCGCCGTGTACGCGGCCGTGGTCGCCGCCGTGGCGCAGGCCCCGGTCGTCCAGCCGGGCCGCAGACCGGTGTGCTTGAGTTGGGCACCGCGCCCGCCCTTCGGCTCAGCCGATTCGTTCATGGAGTTCCCCGATGCCGCACGTGTTGATTCTCGGCGGGACGACCGAGGCCCGGCGCCTGGCCGAGGCCCTGTACCCGCACGTCCGTGTGACCAGCTCGCTCGCGGGGCGCGTCGCGGCGCCCCGGCTGCCGGCCGGTGAGGTGCGGATCGGTGGGTTCGGCGGGGCCGAGGGCATGGCGGAGTGGATCCGCGAGCAGGCCCGACACGACACGGTGGCGGTCATCGATGCCACCCATCCCTTCGCCGAGACGATCAGTTTCAACGCGGCGCGGGCCGCCGCCACCGCCCATGTTCCCCTGCTCGCGCTGCGCCGGCCCGGCTGGGTGCCGGGTGCGGGGGACGACTGGCGGGAGGTCGGCTCCCTGGCGGAGGCCGCGGAGGCGGTACGGGGGGCGGGGCGGGTCTTCCTCACCACGGGGCGGATGGGGCTCGCGGCGTTCGCGCACGTCGACGACGCGCACTTTCTCGTACGGTCCGTGGATGCGCCCGAGCCGCCGTTTCCGCCGCGGATGGAGGTGCTGCTGGATCGGGGGCCGTTCACGTTGGACGGCGAACGGGCGGTCCTCGCGGACCACGCCATCGACGTCCTCGTGACCAAGGACAGTGGCGGCGCCGCGACGTCCCCGAAACTGGTCGCCGCGCGTGAGGCGGGCGTCCCGGTGGTCGTGGTCCGCCGCCCCCCGGTCCCGACCGGGGTCCCGGTGGCCACGACCGTGGAGGAGGCGGCCCGGTGGCTCAATGCCACCCGGACGTAAAAGACATGGGTCTCTGCCCCGGACCCCGCTGCTCAATCGCCGCAGGGGCTTGAAAAATGCCCACCGGGCTCAAACTTGCCCACCTGCCGGGGCGGGTGGGCAAATCAAGCCCCTCCGGCGATTGAGCAGCGGGGTCCGGGGCGGATCCCCGTGGCCGTAACGCCGGGGCGGCGCAACCAGGCCCGTGGCGTCACACGGTGCCGGGCTCCGGGTAGCGGCGCGGGGTCCACGTCACCGTACGGCCGTCCGCACGGACCACCGCCTGGGTCTGTGACGAGCCGACGATCAGCAACGTACGCATGTCGACGACTTCCGGATCCAGGTCCGCGAGCCGCACGACCCGGACCGACTCCTCCGGCCCGCCCACATCCCGCGCGAGCACCACGGGCGTATCGGGAAGCCGCAGCTCCAGGAGGAGCTCCCGCGCCTTGCCCACCTGCCAAGTACGGCTGCGCGAACCGGGGTTGTAGAGCGCGAGGACCAGATCCGCGGCGGCAGCCGTCCGCAACCGCTCGGCGATGACCTCCCACGGCTTGAGCCGGTCCGACAGGGAGATCGTGGCGTAGTCGTGCCCGAGCGGCGCCCCCGCCTTCGCCGCCGCGGCGTTCGCGGCGGTCACTCCCGGCAGCACCCGCACCGAAATCCCCGAGTACCGCTCCTCCGAGGCGACTTCGAGCACCGCCGTCGCCATCGCGAAGACGCCGGGGTCACCTCCGGAGACCACCGCGACACGGTGCCCGCGCCGCGCCAGGTCGAGCGCGAACTCGGCGCGCTCCGACTCCACCTTGTTGTCCGAACCGTGCCGCACCTGCCCGGGGCGCATGGGTACGCGCGCGAGGTAGGTCGTGTAACCGACCAGGACGTCGGCGTTCACCAGCGCGCCGCGCGACTCCGGCGTCAGCCAGGGCGCGCCCGCGGGACCGGTGCCGACGACCACGACCTCGCCACGCGCCGGGTCCGACGTCGCGTCCGCGACCGGCTCCGCGTCGATCCGGGAGGGCAGCACGGCGACGGAGAAGTACGGCACGGAGGACGGATCGATGTCGGCGAGCGCACCGGTCCGCTCACCCTCCATGAAGGCACGCTCGACATACCGCGCGTCGTCGAGGCGGCCCGAACTCTCGATCGCCGCCCGCACCTTGGTGAACGTACGCCCCAGCTTCATCACGACCGCCGAGTCCGCCGCGGCGATCCGCGCCGACAGCTCGTCCTCGGGCAGCGTGCCGGGGATGACGGTCAGCGTCTCCTTGTCCTCGCACAGCGGCTGCCCGAGCCGCGCGGCGGCGGCGCTGATGGACGTGACACCGGGGATGACGGTCGTCTCGAACCGGTCGGCGAGCCGCTTGTGCATGTGCTGGTACGAGCCGTAGAACATCGGGTCGCCCTCGGCGAGCACGGCGACGGTGCGCCCGGCGTCGAGGTGCGCGGCGAGGGTGGCCGCCGCCTCCGCATAGAAGTCGTCGAGCGCGCCCCGGTACCCGCCGGGATGATCGGTCGTCTCCACTGTGAGCGGATACATCAGCCGCTCCTCGATCTGCTCCTCGCGGATGTGCTCCGCGGCGATCGAGCGGGCGATGGAACGCCCGTGGCGCGCGCAGTGGTACGCGATGACATCGGCGGAGGCGATCGCCTTCACGGCCGCGACGGTCAGCAGGTTCGGATCGCCGGGACCGAGCCCGACCCCGTACAGCTTGCCGGTGGTCGTCATGCCCGGTCCTCCATGATCTCCGCCTCGGTCGCGAGGGCGTTCAGCGCGGCGGCGGTCATGGCGCTGCCGCCACGCCGACCGCGTACGACGAGGTGTTCGAGGCCGAGTTCGTTCACGGCCAGGGCCTCCTTGGACTCGGCGGCGCCGACGAAGCCGACGGGTATGCCGAGCACGGCGGCGGGCTTCGGCGCGCCCTTCGCGATCATCTCCATGAGGTGGAAGAGCGCGGTCGGCGCGTTGCCGATGGCGACGACGGCGCCGTCGAGGCGGTCGCGCCACAGTTCGAGCGCGGCGGCGCTGCGCGTGGTGCCCAACTCGCGGGCGAGGTCCGGTACTTGGGGATCGCGCAGCGTGCAGACGATCTCGTTGTCGGCCGGGAGACGCTTGCGGGTGACGCCGCTCGCGACCATGTGGGCGTCGCACAGGATGGGCGCCCCGGCGCGCAGCGCGGCCCGCGCGTTCGCCACCACCGACGGCGAGTGCGCGATGTCCTGTACGAGATCCACCTGGCCGCAGGCGTGGATCATGCGGACGGCGACCTGGGCGACGTCGGCGGGCAGCGCCGCGAGTCCGTCCGCCGCTTCCGCGCGGATCGTGGCAAAGGACTCGCGGTAGATCGCCGCACCGTCCTTCTCGTAGTCGAACACGGTTGCTCTCAGCTCTCGGTGTGATGGGGAACGGTGGTGGTGTAGCCGCCGCCGGGCTGTGCCACGACGTCTACGTACGGGCCCACGGGGTGGCCGCAGCGGCGTTCGCAGCCGGACCAGTAGGTGGGGAGGGTCGGGTGCGCCTCGTCGATGCGGGCGGCGGCGTCGTGGCGGACGTCGGCGTGGGACTTGGCGCAGCCGGGGCGCCCGACGCAGGCCGCGACGCGGTTCCACGGGGAGGCGGGGTCGGCGACGAGTCCCGCGCGGGTGAGGTCGTCGGCGTTCCCTCCGGGTACGACGACGCTCCGCCAGGGCGTCAGCCGAATCTCCCGGTCAGCCGTCCCGAGCAGCACGGCCCACTGCGCGGGCTCCAGCACCCCGAACGGCACGCCCACCGCGACGAACCCAGGGCCGCCGCCCCCGTCATGGCCGCGCGGTACCGGGGGCCGCAAATCAAGCCCCTGCGGCGATTGAGCAGCGGGGTCCGGGGCGGAGCCCCGAGGCGTCAACGCCGGGTGGGCGGCCAGGCGACGGGTCAACTCGGGCGCGGAGACGTCCAGTTCGGCGACCCGCCACACCCGCCCCACCGCCTCCCGCGCAACCGCGACGAACACCTCCGCCGCGGCAACCGCGGCAACCGCCGCCCCGCCGAACGGAACCCGGAACCGCGCCTCGCCAACAGACACCTCCGCGTCCCCCGACGACACCCCACGAACCAGCACATCCGGACGGAGTCCCGCGACATCCCCCCGCCCGTCGTCCAACCCGAAAAGGAACCTCCCGGACAACTCCGGCGTGACGGAACTCGCACACAACGCCGCGTCAAGCCCGGTCAACCACGCCCGTACGTCGACGAACCCGCCCCCGTCGAGCCCCGACAACGGCGAGGCCACCACATTCCGCACCCGCTCGTGCGCCGCCGACGGCAACAGCCCCGCCGCCCCCAGCCGCTCCGCGAGCTCGCCCCCGCACCCGTCCTGCAAACCCCGCAACTGCACATTGCCGCGCGAAGTGAGATGCAGCATCCCGTCCCCGAGCCGCTCCGCAGCCTCGCCGAGCGCCCGTACCTGCCCCAAGTCCAATACCCCGCCCGGAATCCGCACCCGCGCGAGAAACCCGTCGTCGGCGCTGTGCAGACGCAAAGCGCCGGGGCAGGCGTCGCCCGAGCCGGAGGACGGGACGGATATGGGGGAGGGGGACATGCCGGGGAGCATACCTAGGCCCCGATCCCACCACCCCGTACCCGGTCGCCGCCCGGCACCGTACGATGCTCGGTGGCCGCCCGGACCCGGACGGCCACCGCCGGTGACGGCGGCAGGGGAGGAAGCCCGGTGCGATTCCGGCGCGGTCCCGCCACTGTGAACCCTCCCCGGAGGGCGAGCCAGGAACTCCCTTCCACACGACCACCCGGGGCGCGGACACCCCGAGGAAGGCCAGACGACGCATGCCTCAGCAGCTCCTGCTCCTGTCGACGTCGGACACCGACCTGCTCAGCGCTCGTGCGGCCAACGCCGCCGGCGCCCCGGTCGCCTACCGCTTCGAGAACCCCTCCCGCATCGACGTGGAAACGGATCTGCCGGGCCTCGTCGACGGCGTGGACCTGGTGGTCGTACGCCTCCTCGGCGGCGTCCGCGCCTGGCAGGACGGCATCGACCGGCTGACCGCCGCCGGGATCCCGCTGGTCGTCCTCACCGGTGAACAGGCCCCCGACGCCCAGCTGATGGCGTCGTCCACGGTCCCGGTCGGCATCGCGGCCGAGGCCCACAAGTACCTGGCGCACGGCGGCCCGCAGAACCTGGACCAGCTGGCCCGCTTCCTCTCCGACACGGTGCTGCTGACCGGCCACGGCTTCGAGCCGCCGGTGGCCGCGCCGACCTGGGGCGAGCTGGAGCGCCCGGCCGACACGCTGCACGGCGGCGCCCCCACGGTCGCCGTGCTGTACTACCGCGCCCACCACATGAGCGGCAACACGTCGTTCGTGCACGCGCTGTGCGACGAGATCGAGCGCGCGGGCGCCCGGCCGCTGCCGCTGTACGTCGCGTCGCTGCGGGCCCCCGAGCCGGAGCTGGTCGACGCGCTCCGCCCGGTCGACGCGATCGTCACCACGGTCCTCGCGGCGGGCGGCACGAAGCCCGCAGGGGCGAGCGCCGGCGGCGACGACGAGTCCTGGGACGCGGGCGCGCTCACCCAGCTCGACGTGCCGATCCTCCAGGCCCTGTGCCTGACCTCCTCCCGCGCCGACTGGGAGCAGAACGACGAGGGCGTCTCGCCGCTGGACGCCGCGAGCCAGATCGCGGTGCCGGAGTTCGACGGCCGCCTCATCACCGTCCCGTTCTCCTTCAAGGAGCTCGACGAGGACGGGCTCCCGGCGTACGTCGCCGACCCCGAGCGGGCGGCCCGCGTCGCCGGGATCGCCGTACGGCACGCGCGGCTGAGGCACATCCCGGCGGCGGACAAGAAGCTCGCGCTGGTCCTGTCCGCGTACCCGACGAAGCACTCGCGCATCGGCAACGCGGTGGGCCTCGACACCCCCGCCTCGGCGGTGGCTCTGCTGCGCCGACTCCTCGACGAGGGCTACGACTTCGGGGACACCGCCGAGATCCCCGGCCTGGCCTCCGGCGACGGCGACGAGCTGATCCGCGCGCTCATCGACGCGGGCGGCCACGACCAGGAGTGGCTGACCGAGGAGCAGCTCGCGAAGAACCCGGTCCGCATCCCGGCCGCCGACTACAAGCGCTGGTACGCGACGCTGCCGCAGGAGCTGCGAGAGAGCGTCGAGCGGCACTGGGGCCCGCCGCCCGGCGAGATGTTCGTGGACCGCTCGCGCAATGCCGAGGGCGACATCGTCCTCGCCGCCCTGCGCCGCGGGAACCTGCTCATCCTCATCCAGCCGCCGCGCGGCTTCGGCGAGAACCCGATCGCGATCTACCACGACCCCGATCTCCCGCCGTCCCACCACTACTTGGCGGCGTACCGCTGGATCGCCGCGTCCTCGGGCGACGGTGGTTTCGGCGCGGACGCGATGATCCACCTCGGCAAGCACGGCAACCTGGAGTGGCTGCCGGGCAAGAACGCGGGGCTCTCGGCGGCGTGCGGCCCGGACGCGGCGCTCGGCGACCTTCCGCTGATCTACCCGTTCCTGGTCAACGACCCCGGCGAGGGCACGCAGGCCAAGCGGCGCGTGCACGCCACGCTCATCGACCACCTGGTGCCGCCGATGGCCCGTGCGGACTCCTACGGCGACATCGCCCGTCTTGAGCAACTCCTCGACGAATACGCCCAGATCAGCTCGATGGACCCGGCGAAGCTGCCGGCCATCCGGGCCCAGATCTGGACGCTGATCCAGGCGGCGAAGCTCGACCACGACCTGGGCCTTGAGGCCCGGCCCGACGACGACGGCTTCGACGACTTCCTGCTGCATGTCGACGGGTGGCTGTGCGAGGTCAAGGACGCGCAGATCCGGGACGGGCTGCATGTACTGGGCGCCGCGCCGGCCGGGGCGGACCGGGTCAACCTGGTCCTGGCGATCCTTCGTGCCCGGCAGATCTGGGGCGGCAACCAGGCCCTGCCGGGGTTGCGGGAGGCGCTCGGCCTCGACGAATCCTCTGCGACCCGCGTCGCGGCGGACGACGCGGAGGCCGCGGCCCGGGCCCTCGTCGAGGCGATGGAGTCCGCCGACTGGAACCCTGCGGCGGTACCGCAGGCTCTCGCCGCGCTTCCCCCCACGCCTCGGGGCTCCGCCCCGGACCCCGCTGCTCAATCGCCGCAGGGGCTTGATTTGCCCACAGGGGCCGACGAGGTCGCCACCGACTTGGGCAATCTGCCTTCCCCAAGCTCTCCGACAAGCTCCGAGCAGGGGATACCCCATCGGGCGGCAGGGTGGGCAAGGCGGCCCACGGTGCCGCGCGCCGATGACGAGGGGCCCGACCCCGTCGCCGCGATCCTCGACTTCGCCGCGCGCGAAGTCGTCCCCCGGCTGGGTGCGACGACGGACGAGCTCACCAACGCCGTCCGCGCGCTCAACGGCCGGTTCGTCCCGGCGGGACCGTCCGGGTCGCCGCTCCGCGGACTCGTGAACGTGTTGCCGACCGGGCGGAACTTCTACTCCGTCGACCCGAAGGCCGTCCCGTCCCGGCTCGCGTGGGAGACCGGGCAGGCCCTCGCCGACAGCCTCCTCAACCGGTACAAGGACGACAACGGCGCGTACCCCACCTCCGTCGGCCTGTCCCTGTGGGGCACGAGCGCCATGCGCACCGCCGGCGACGACATCGCGGAGGCCCTCGCCCTCCTCGGCATCCGCCCGGTCTGGGACGACGCCTCGCGCCGCGTCACCGGTCTGGAGCCGATCCCGTACGAGGAGCTGAACCGCCCCCGCGTCGACGTCACCCTCCGCATCTCCGGCTTCTTCCGCGACGCGTTCCCGCACACCATCGGCCTCCTGGACGACGCGGTGCGGCTCGCCGCGTCGCTCGACGAGCCCGCCGAGATCAACCACGTACGGGCCCACACCCAGGCCGACCTCGCCGAGCACGGCGACGAGCGCCGGGCCACGACCCGGATCTTCGGCTCGCGCCCGGGCACGTACGGCGCCGGTCTGCTCCAGCTGATCGACTCCAAGGACTGGCGCACCGACGCCGACCTCGCCGAGGTCTACACGGTGTGGGGCGGATACGCGTACGGCCGCGGACTCGAAGGCCGCGCGGCCCGCAGCGAGATGGAGACCGCCTACAAGCGGATCGCCGTCGCCGCGAAGAACACCGACACCCGCGAGCACGACATCGCCGACTCGGACGACTACTTCCAGTACCACGGCGGCATGGTCGCCACCGTGCGCGCGCTGCGGGGCTCGGCCCCCGAGGCGTACATCGGCGACTCCACCCGCCCCGAGACCGTGAAGACCCGCACGCTCGTCGAGGAGACGTCCCGCGTCTTCCGGGCCCGCGTCGTGAACCCCAAGTGGATCGAGGCGATGCGCCGCCACGGCTACAAGGGTGCCTTCGAACTCGCCGCGACGGTGGACTACTTGTTCGGCTACGACGCCACGACCGGCGTCATCGCCGACTGGATGTACGACAAGTTGACCGAGACGTACGTCCTCGACGAGACGAACCGGCAGTTCCTCTCCGAGAACAACCCGTGGGCCCTGCACGGCATCGCCGAGCGGCTGCTCGAAGCCGAGTCCCGCGGCATGTGGGAGAAGCCGGACCCGCAGACGCTGGAGGCCCTCCGCCAGGTGTACCTGGAGACGGAGGGCGACCTGGAGGCCGACGAGTAGGCCCTACCGCCGCAGTTTCGCCGTGAAGCTGCGTCCGTACGCGTGGTGCGTGTCGACGTCGAGCCGGGTTCCGCCCGGCACGGCGGTGACGCGCACCGCGTCGTCGCCCCCGGCCTTGCGCAGCGTACGACCGCGCAGCACGAGCGTGACGGTGTCCCGTTCGGTGGTCGGGTCGGAGACGGCGACCGTGACCCCGTCGCCCTGCCGCCGCACGAGTACGGACGCGGGACCGTCGACGTCGAGCCCGGCCACCCGGTGCGCCCCGCCGGTGAAGGTGTTCACCCCCGTGAGCCCGAGCCCGTCGTGGGCCACGGCCTGCACCCGTGAGGTGTTCGTGAGCACCCGCGCACCCTCGTGGTCCCGCACCGCGGACTCCGACGCGTTGGGCAGCAGCGCGTACGCGAAGGAGACGGGCTTCGCCCCGGCCGGTTGCTCGACCGTCAGCGAGAAGACCTGCTTCGTGACCGCCGTGTCCGGGTTCGAGGTCCGTACGTCGCGGCGGCTGCGGGTCACCGTGCCGAGCCGCGCCTCCGCCCTCGGCCCGGCGAGGCGCACGTATCCGACCGCCGCGCCCCGCGTCCCGTCCGCCCAGCGCACCCAGCCGTCGCCCTCGGCCACGGTCACCGCGTCGCCCGCCGGCGCCACGCGCGCGTCGAGGGTCGTCGTCACGGCCCGCCCGCCGCCGGGAGCGTCCCCGACCCCGGCCGCGAGCACCACGATCTCGTCGTCGAGCAGGAACCACGACCTGGTGGCCCGCGCGCTGCGGTACGCCACGAAGTCGTCCGGCAGCAGCCCCGCCCGCTCGTCCCGCCACGGCACGTCGTCGGACGCGACCCAGCCGACGGCCCCGTACGTACCGTCGAGCACGGCGCCGCCCGAGTACGCCTGCGTAGCCGTCGGGAAGTACACGTACTTGTTCTGCGACTCGGACGACGCGGTGAAGTTCAGCGGGTGGGAAGGGTTGTCGTAGAAGAGCTTCCCTCCGTACAACTCCGGGACCGTCCCCCGGTGTTCGACGGGCACGGTCACGCCCGCGAGTCCGTACGGGGAGACGGTGGTGAAGTAGTCGACGCCGAACGCCTGCGTCTGGTCCTGCCCCGACAGGTACAGGTGGTGCGCGCCGTCGCCCTGGAACCAGGGCATCAGGTTCTCGCCGCTCATGTACTCGTACTTGCTGATGCGCGAGGAGCTGCGGGAGAGCGCGAAGGCGTACCCCGGGCGGCGGTGCACCGTGCGGTCCATGGCGTTGAAGGCGACGGAGCGGGCGGGCGGATTGAGGTCGGCGGGGCGGACGTCGGAGTCCGCGAGGATGTCGGCGTACCGGACGATGCTGAGCGGCGAGACGAACGTCGCCGGGTCGAGGCCCGCCTTCGACGTGGCGCGGATGTGCTTCACGTACGCCTTGAGGTCGGTCGCCATGTCGCCGCTCGACAGCGACGCGAGGTCGACGACGGCCTCGACGATCGTGGCGGAGTCGGTGTACCCGCTGCCCGTCCGCGACACGGCCCGCCCCTTCACCGCCTCCATCATCCAGCCCTCGAAGATCAGCGGCGCGAACCCGTCGCGCACCCACTTCTGCACGGTGGGGACCAGCTCGTCGCCGTACGCGAAGCCCGTCCCGTCGAGCAGCTTCAGCGTCTGGATCACGCGCGTGAGCAGGCCCTTTCCGTACGAGCCCGTGTATGCGACGGAGGAGTGCTGGATGAAGGAGCCGTCGGCGTAGTGCCCGTCGGTGACGCCGTGCTTCAGGTCGTACGGGTCGATCGTCGCGAAGACGGTCAGCTGGTCGGTGAGGGCCTTGCGGATGCGGGCCTCGTCGCCGGTGAGGGCGCCCTGGAGGATGCGGTTGGTGGTGATGTCGGCGAGGTTGGCGCCGGTGTGGAAGCGGGAGTCGAGGTCGACGTCGCCATCCTCGCCGTTGCGCAGATAGGCGTCCATGGAGGCGATGTACGTGGCCGTGAGCTCGGCGGGCGCCGCGTCCCCGAGCAGCACCAGCGCGCGGCTGACGTGCTGCGAGACGCCTATCTCCCAGGTGAACCAGTTGCCGTAATAGCCCTTGGACTGATCCCCGTAGTAGTTCTCGTGCAGCCACGTCAGCGCGTCGACGACCCGGGCGCGGACGGCCGCACTCCCGTACAGGTCGCCCGCGACACCGGGCGTCCGGGTCGCGAGCGCGATCTCGTACACCCGCTGATACGTGGTGTTGAGGTTCGGGTCGCTGGTGCCGAGCGGCACGCCCTCGAACAGTTCGCCGTCGCCCGATGCCGTGTCCATGGCGGCGAGGTTCGTCCGGGCGGTCCGCTCGATCGCGGCGATCTTGCCCGCGGTCTCCTGCCGCCCGTTGGACGCGGCGTTCCCGGCGAACATCTCGGTCGCGTTGGCCAGCAACCGGGCTGCACCCTCCGCGAGTTGAGCCGCGCCCGCCCACTGGGTGGGAACCGCGGCGAGCACCCCGCTCGCGGCGAGGACACTCAGCAGACGTCTACGGGTGATCTCCATCGGTCGTCCGTCCCTCCGTCGTTCGCCCACGATCGGCACGCGCGCGCCGGAGTCAAGCAGAACGGATGATCCCGGACAAGGGTCGCCGGCCCGGAACGCCAAGGGCCCGGAACGCCAGGGACTCCCGGGCGACGCCGCCCGAGCGGGCCATACGGGCGAAATATCTGATATCCCGTCAATCGCTTGGCGCGCCATAACTCATACATAAGATATCCGCCCATACCGTCGCGATCACGCCCAGAACTCGTAATCGGGAGACGTGATGCGGACGCGGAACTGGTGGAAACCGGGAAACAGACAGAGGCTCACACGCCTGCGTCTGCTGACCGTGCTGACGGCGGTGCTCAGCATGCTGCTCGGGTCGACGGCGCTGACGGCGCCGCTCGCCGTCGCCGCCGCCCCCGAGAGCTCGGTCGGGATCACCAAGACCAACGATGCCGACGGGCCGCTGGAGCCCGGTGACGCGTTCACCTACACCATCAGCGGACAGTGCTCCGGCCTGGACGTGGACTGCGTGCACTTCACGGTCACCGACACCCTGCCGGAAGGCCTGGATGTGACCAGCCTTCCGAAGTCCGACAGCACCCGTGACGTCACCTACGACGAGTCGACGCGGCAGTTGACGATCGTCTACAAGCAGCCGCTGCAGAACCCGGAGGGCGAGACCGGCCTGCGCGCGGGCCAGGCGGGCTCGGTGGAGATCGGGATGCGGGTGCCGGCCGACACGCAGCTGGAGGACGGCACCACCATCACCAACACCGCGAAGGCCGAGGCCGACAACGCGGACCCGAAGACCTCCGACTCGGACGTCACCATTTCCATCCCGCGGGTGGTCAAGCCGGTGACGACCAAGTCGTGGGAGGACGGCTCGGCGGTCGCGCTGTCCGGCGAAGAGTCCACGATCAAGCTGAACGTGCGCAACAACTCCTCGTCCTCGGCCGAGGTCACCGAGCTGTCGGTGTCCGACGACACCGAGGAGACGTTCGAGTACTTCGACTTCACCGGGGCCAAGGTCACCGCTTACCCCAAGGGCGCCGACCAGGCACACCTGGTGGTCACGACGGCCGACGGCCAGACGCACACCGGCGCCACCGTCACCGCGCCCACCGAAGACCTGCCGCTGCCGAGCGGCGTGGACGCGGGGGACGTGGTCGGCTTCGAGGTCGTCTTCACCAACAGCAACGGTGACCCGCTGCCGTACGACGAGAACGGTGGCAGCGTCGAGGTCGGTATGAAGCTGCGGGCCACCAAGCGCTCGGACGGCTCGCCGCTGAAGCCCACCGACAAGATCACGGTCAACAACTGCGCGACCCCGACGGCCAAGGAGACGACGGAGGGCGACGTCGACGGCGACCCGGCCTGCGACACGTACGACATCCTCCCCGACACCCTGGTCCTGGAGACGGGCAAGAAGTACTACGCCGACACCAACGGCGACTTCTCCCACGGCGGCAACGAGCACGCGGTGATCGGCGAGAACTCGCCGGTCAGCACCGAGGTCGACCTGACGAACAAGTCGCCGTTCAAGGTGAAGACGCTGACGATCACCGAGCCGGACGCGAACACGGCCAGCGAGTTCGACAAGCTCGACGTGGACAAGGTGCGGCTTCGCTTCCCCGCCGGCGCGACCGAGGCGAAACTGACCGTCACCTGCGCCGACGACACCACCCGCACCGAGACCTACACGGAGAACGCGACCTACGACGTTCCCGCGGACTGCAAGCAGGTCAAGAAGGTCGAGGTCGTCTACACAGGCGTCGACGCGGACGGCAATCCGTCCATCGCCGAGGGGGCCACCGCGGGCCTCGACCTGCACGGCACCCTGACCGACGACGTCGACGCGGCGGACGTGGCCGACGGCGTCAGCAACTGCGCCGGCACGAAGGGCGACGCCGGTCGCAGCGACGGCAGCGGAACCGCCTCCGGCAGCGCGTGCGCCAACCTCATCGTCGAGAACCCGAACGGCGGCGGCGACGGCGTCAAGACCGTCAGCCAGACGGACGTCCCGCCGGGCCAGCCCATCGACATGCAGCTGAAGTTCACGAACACCGGCAACCTGCCGCTGAGCGACGTGGTCATCACCGACCCGCCCGCCGACGCGGACGGGAAGCCCAGCACCGCCAGCCCCTTCGACACGTTGGAGATCACCTCCGTCTCCGTCTCGCCGTCCGGCGCGCCGGTGACCCTCCAGGTGTACGACCCGGACACCGAGAAGTGGGTCGACTACGACGGCGTGGACGCCGCCGTGCTCGCGCGGGCCACCGGCGTGCGCGCGCTCTACAACGACGAGATGGCGCCGGGCGACAGCGTCACCATCAACGTCACCGGCGAGCGCCGCGAGGGTGTCGAGAACGGCGAGACGTTCCAGAACTGCTTCTCGGTCACGGCGAAGGACAGCCAGGGCGGTGACTTCAAGGGCGGCGACTGCAAGACCCTGGAGACCGGCCCCGCCGCCGACGGCGCCTCGCTGAACAAGTCCATTTCCCCCGGACAACTCCCCGAGTACGTCGCCGGACTGCCCCGCCAGCACGCCGACATGGCGCTCACCGTCCGCAACACCGGCAACATGTCGGCCAAGTACCTGAAGATCACCGACCAGGACGACGACTTCTTCGACGCCGTCGACCTCGTCGGGATCAAGTCCAACCAGATGCCGGCCGGCGCCAACCGCGTACAGATCGACGCGTACGTGGACGGGAAGTGGGTCAACGGCACCCCGTCCGCCGACGCCGCCCTGCCGTCCGGTGTGAACGCCGCCGACGTCACCGGCATCCGCGCCACGTACTCCTCGACGAGCACCACCAACGACGGCTACGTCATCAAGCCGGAGTGCACCGACAACAGCTGCTCCGGCATCCTCACCCTCGACATCAGCCCGCGGCCCGCCTCGCGCAGCACCGGTAAGCCGATCCCCGACCACCTGGAGGACACCGCCACCGGCCAGTTCCTCACCAAGGTGGAGGACGAGGACAAGCCCCGGGACATCGACCCCGTCAACGCCACCCTCGACCTGGTCAAGGGCGACCCCAAGCTCGACGTCGACAAGACCCCGGACACCGTGCTCTCCCCCGGCGAGGACGCCCCCTTCTACCTGAAGGTCACCAACACCGGCACGGCCAACGTCCCGAACCTGGTCGTCAAGGACGACCTCCCCGAAGGCATCGCGTTCGACGACACCTTCGCGGGTGACAACGGCGAGCCGTACAAGATCATCGACAAGAAGGAGCCGGACGGCACCGTCGCCATCCCGACGCCTGTCTTCTCGAAGGCCACCGACGGGGACCGCGTCTCCGGGCTCACCTGGGACTTCTCCAAGGATGACGACGGCAAGGCGTGGAACTTCCCGCCCGGCGGAAGCTTCACCATCGAGATCCACGTGAAGCTGGAAGCCGGAATCCGCGCCGACGAGACCGTCACCAACACCATGGGCGCCACCTCGTCCGACCCGGACCTGGCCTGCGAGGACGCGAGCGAGGCGGAGGAGAACGGCGCCATGTTCGGCTCGGGCCTGTACTGCGTCGACGACGCGAAACTGACGGCCAAGTCCGGCGCCGCGTTCAGCGCCCGCAAGTGGGTCTCGGGCAATGACGACCTCGGCTGGTACAACACCAAGACCAAGAAGACGGTCGACGTGGGCGACGACTCGTGCCTGATGACGACCGACTCCACCGGCCGCCGCTACACCGCCAACCCGTGCATCGCCCTGGTCAACCCCGGTGATCAGTACCACTACTTGATGCGGCTGCGGAACGCGGGCACCGAGGACGGCACCAACATGCGCATCATCGACCGGTTCCCGGTCCAGGGCGACAAGGGCGTCATCCTCGACCAGGACCGCCAGACGGCCTGGGACAAGCGGCCCACGCTCGCCTCCGAGCCGAAGCTCGACGGCACCAGCCCCGGCGAGATGACCACCAAGTACGAGAACGACGAACCGCTGTGCACCGACGACCTGGACATGGGCGGCGCCGGTTCGAGCGCCGACCAGTGCCCGTCGGACACCTGGGACGACGCCTACAGCAACAAGGCCGTCGGCGCCGACATGGACCTGAAGTTCCCGAAGCCGCTGGAGCCCGGTGGCACCGTCGACATCACCTACGCGATGAACACCCCGCTCGACGTCAAGCACAACGGCGACCCGACCATCGCCTGGAACTCCTACGCCCACAACGAGACCACCGACCGCGCGGGCTCCCCGCGCGTCCTGCAGAAGAACGAGCCGATCAAGGTCGGAGTCGCCCTCGCCTACGGCGAGTTGAGGCTCGTCAAGCGGCTCGGCAAGCACCCCGACGCGGCGACCGACCTGCTGAGCAGGGTGCGGTATCCGTACCACGTCACCTGCACCATCCACCCGCAGGGCAGACTGCCGCGCGTGGTCCTGGACGAGGACTACCGGGTTTCCGCGAACAAGCCGGTCAGCGTCGAGGGGATCCCGGCGGGAGCCGAGTGCAAGATCTGGGAGACCTCGGCCCGCGGCGGCCAGTCCGACCACCCGAAGTCCGACCCGGTCGAGGTCACGATCAAGCCGAACACGGACACGGAGGTCCCGCAGTCCGCGCGGATCACCAACACCTACGAGTTCGGCGCGCTCCAGCTGGACAAGGAGCTGACCGGCGACGCGGCCGACTACGCCGACGACGGCCGCACCTACAGCGTCGACGTCTCCTGCACCCTGCCGGACGCCTCCGGCGCCCCGAGCGACCGGATCCTGCACAAGACGTACGAGGTGAAGGCCGGCGAACCGGTCACCATCAAGCCGCTGCCGGTGAACACCCGTTGCTGGGCCGAGGAGGTGGGCACCGGGGGCGCGGCCCAGGCGACCGTCGACCACGGGTCCGCCGACAACCCGACGGTGATCACGGCGGGCGACTCGGACGAGCAGGCGTCGATCAAGGTGACCAACACCTTCCCGGCCGCCGATCTGACGGTCACCAAGCACGTGGTCAACGGGGGCGCGGGTCCGTACGACTTCTCGCTCGCCTGCACCACCGACCAGGGTGATGTGGCGCTCTCCGGGGACGACAGCTCCTTCGAGCTGAAGGACGGGGAGTCGCGCACGATCAGCGTTCCGGAAGGCGCCACCTGCACCGTGACGGAGACGAACGTGCCCACCGGTGACACGGTGACGTACGAGGCCTCCGACGACGGCACGGACGGCACGGTCCAGGTGGACGACGCGGCCTCGGTCGACGTCACCAACACCTTCCCTGAGGGCGGCGGCACCGACGGCGGCGGCACCGGCGGCACCGGCGGCCACGACGGCGGCCACCTCGCCGACACCGGGTTCCGGGACTGGACGCTCCTGGGCGCCCTGCTCACGGTCCTCGCCCTCGCGGCCGGCTTCACGGTCCGCGCGATGTCCCGCAGGAGCCGCGGCTGACCCTGAGCGACAACACGGCGGCGGCCCCGGACGAGATCGATTCGTCCGGGGCCGCCGCCGTGCGCGGCACCTAGGGCTTGTCGGGGGGGGGGGGGGCGGGGGGGGGGGGGGGGGGCCCCCCGCCCCCGCGGGGGGGGGGGGGGGGGGGCGCGCGCCCCCCGCGGCCCCCCCCCCCCCCCGGCG
>NZ_JBITCS010000074.1:0-17754 GCF_044453445.1 Streptomyces sp. NPDC051684
GACGACGCTCCGCGTCGCCTCCCTCCTCCGCCTTGCGATCGCACGCACCAGGCCCCGCTCCCTGATCCGGCCTGATCCAAACGACAAGCCCTAGTAGCCGCCGAACGGCGTGTGCTCCGCAAGCGCCAGTTCGCGCAAGAAGCAGCGCAGGCGCAGCAGTTGGCGGGCGGCGGCCCGGACGGGGGCGGACCGGCGAGGGGAGTGGGCGGCGGTCCACAGAGCGGGTACATGGTTCATGCCAGCAGGATCCGGCGGTCCCGGCCGGTCGGTCCAACAGATCGTTTCGCTGGCTGCCATCGGTAAAGTAGATGGATGGAGATGCGTCAGCTCCGCCACTTCATGGCGGTCGTCAGCGAGGGCACGTTCACGGCCGCCGCCCGGTCCGAACTCATCGTGCAGTCGGCGCTCAGCACCTCCGTGCGCAATCTGGAGCGCGAGCTGGGCGCCGACCTGTTCGACCGCACCGGCCGCCGAGCGGTACTCACCGAGGCCGGGCGGGCCCTGCTGCCGCAGGCCAGATCGCTGCTCGCGGGGGCCGACGCGGCCCGGGACGCCGTCGCGGCGGTCGCGGGCCTGACCACCGGCCGCGTGTCCATCGGCACGATCCAGACCCTCACCTGTGTGGACCTGCCCACCGAACTCGCGTCGTTCCACCGCCGCCTGCCCGGCATCCAGGTGTCCGTGCGGGACGCGTCGGTCGACGAGCTGTACGCGGCCCTGCGCGCGGGCGAACTGGACCTCGCCTACCTCGCCCCGGACGCGGCCGAACTCCCCGACGGACTGGTCGAGTTCGGCTCCTGGCACGAGGAACTGGTGCTCATCACGGCCCCCGGACACCCCCTGGCGCACGCCGGCCGCACCCTCATCCGGGACCTCGCCCAGGAGTCCTTCATCGACTTCCGCGCGGGCACAGGACTGGAGACGGCGGTGCGCAGACTGTCCGCGCACTGCGGCCTGGAGCGCCGCATCACGTGCGACGTGACCCAGATCGGCATGCTCGTGGCCCTCGTCCGGGCCGGCATCGGCGTCGCGTTCGTGCCCCGGCGCATCGGCGAGGACGCGGGACTGCCGTGCGTGGACATCCGCCAGCCGGAACCCGGCCGCACGGTCGTGCTCGCGGGACGCGGTCCTGGCCCGCGCAACCCGGCCGCCACCGCCCTCGTCGAGCACCTCACCCGCGGCCCGGGCGGGGCGCCGGCCACACCTCGGTAGCCGTCGCCGTCGCCCGTCCGCGTGCCGCGGATTCCCCTCAGGCCTTGTCCTGCATGCTGCTGCGGGCCGGGTTGCCCTGCTCTGCCGCCTTGGGGTCCTTCTCGTCGGCCTTGGCGCGCACGCCCTGCTTGATGCGCTCGCCGATGTTCCGGTCGATGTTGGACCAGTACTCGAAGGCCCGATCGAGGACCGGATCGCTCACGCCGTTGAGCAGATGGCCGACGACGTTGTCCACGAGGCGGTCGCGCTCCGCGTCGTCGAGGACCTCGCGCACCATGGTGCCCGGCTGCCCCCAGTCGTCGTCCTCGGCGTGGTCGACGTACGCGGCGCGCGTGATGTCACCGTCCGCGTACCAGCTCGGCGGTGTGCCGTAGCGGTCCGTGTCGGCCGCAGGGCCGCCCTTGGAGTTCGGCGCGTACACCGGGTCCTGGGCCTTCTTGTAGGCCATGGCCCCGTCCTTGGAGTACGAGTGCACGGGCGCGACCGGCGCGTTGACGGGCAGTTGCTGGTAGTTGCCTCCGATGCGGTGCCGGTGCGCGTCGGCGTAGGAGAAGAGCCTCCCCAGCAGCATCCGGTCCGGGCTGGGGCCGATGCCCGGGACCAGGTTGTTCGGCTGGAACGCGGCCTGCTCGATCTCCGCGTGGTTGTCCGTCGGATTGCGGTCCAGCGTCATCCGGCCGACCTCGATCAGCGGGTAGTCGGCATGCGGCCACACCTTCGTCAGGTCGAAGGGGTTGAACCGGTACGTGGCCGCGTCCTCGTACGGCATGACCTGCACGTGCAGCGTCCAGCTCGGGTACTCCCCGTCCCGGATGTGCTCGAAGAGATCACGTGTGTGGTAGTCGGTGTCGGCCGCGGCCATCTGGTCCGCCTCGTGCTGCGTGAAGCACTCGATGCCCTGGTCGGTCTTGAAGTGGTACTTCACCCAGAAGCGCTCGCCCTGGGCGTTGATCCACATGTAGGTGTGCGACGTGTAGCCGTTCATGTGTCGCCAGGTGCGGGGGATGCCCCGGTCGCCCATCAGCCAGGTGACCTGGTGCGCGGACTCGGGCGAGAGCGTCCAGAAGTCCCACTGCATGTCGTGGTCGCGCAGGTTGTTGTCCGCGCGGCGCTTCTGGGAGCGGATGAAGTGCTGGAACTTCATCGGGTCCTTGATGAAGAACACCGGGGTGTTGTTCCCGACCATGTCGTAGTTGCCCTCGGTGGTGTAGAACTTCACCGCGAAGCCGCGCGGGTCGCGCCAGGTGTCGGGGCTGCCGCGCTCACCGGCGACCGTGGAGAACCGGGTGACCAGGTCGGTTCGCGTCCCCGGCTGGAACACCGCGGCCTTCGTGTACGCACTGACATCCGCGGTGACCTGGAAGTGGCCGAAGGCGCCGCTGCCCTTGGCGTGCGGCTGCCGCTCCGGAATCCGCTCCCGGTTGAACTGCGCCATCTGTTCGATCAGATACGAGTCCTGAAGGAGGATCGGTCCGCCGGCGCCGACCGTGAGCGAGTGCTCGTCGCTCTCGACCGGTACACCGGCATCCGTGGTGGTCGCTTTGGCTGTCTCGTCACTCATGAGCTACGCGTGCCTTTCGACGGGATTCGCTCTGTGCCGCGGCGCCCTGCGTGTTGTGGCCGCGCAGGCGGTTTCGGGCGGAGCCGCCTCGGTGATGGCACACCGGGCAAACCGACGACATCACCATGCTGGGGCCTCCCTCCCGACGCGGCCATTCGGGCGCTCACGCGGAGCGAGTGCCCAGACGTCGCGCGGCGATGCACAGCAGGGCGACGGCCGCGACGGCCAGGAGGACGTGCCCGACGAGGTTGACGGTGCCCGCCGATCCCTGGTCCGGGATCTGGCCGAAGCCGACCCAGGCGTAGGTCAGCGTCGCCCCGGCGGTCAGCCCCCGCGCCCAGCTCGGCTGAAGCACCAGCCAGAAGCCGCTGGTGGCCGCGCACGACGCGACGCCGACGAACAGCGGACGGGGCGCGCGACGGGAGTCGAGCCCGGCGCGCGGGCGGGGGATCAGGAACGCGGCGGCGACGAGCGCGGCCACCACCGCGGCCGTGCCGGTCAGCAGCGGCCAAGGAGCCATGAAGCCGCTCTCGTCGTAGCTGCCCCAGCCGACCACCCCGGCCCCCAGCACCAGCAGTCCGGCGGTGACGGTGAGCCCGGTCCGCCCGAGTCAGGGGGGGGGCCGCCCGCCGCGGCACCAGGGCTTCCATGAGCGCGATCGGCACGGTGATGCTCCACAGCGCGTGCACGGCCAGGACGGAGATCAGGCCGTAGGCGCCGGTGCCGGCCAGGGGGATCGGCGTCACGCTCACCATGTCGTAGTTGCCAAAGTAGTCGGCGTTGAACAGCATCTGGTCCAGCAGGCCCTCTTCCAGCAGGCTCTCTTCGAGCAGGGCGTACGCGGCGCCCAGCAGCAGGACGGAACCCCAGCCACGGCCGGTCCTGCGGACGAGTTCGCGGATGAGCAGGGCCCCGCTGCCGTAGAGGAGGGCGAGGACCGGCAGCAGCGCCAGGGCGTCGAGGGAGGTGGCGCCCAGGAGCATCTCGCCGACCAGCGGCGCGAGGAAGAACAGTCCGATCGCGGGCAGGGTGTGTCGCATGCGGCCGACGCTACGGAAACCGTCTCCGCTCGCGCGTTGGTCGAGCGGCTACGGGCGTGCGGCCACGAATGTCCGAACGTAGGCCGCGGAGCGACTTTGGGTGGATGTGCCGAGTGGTCCGTCGTCACAAGTGCCGTGTGTCGCACCAGGGTTGACGGTGAAAATGGCGCCCGGTTACGTTCTCGGAGCACCGAGTCACCGGATCGCGTTATGACAACGATGTCATGAGTCTCGGTGCCGGTCAGTTCCGCCTCTCCGAAGGGACCGCACATGCGCACCCGTACAAGACGGCTCTCCCTGCTCCTGACCGCCGCAGGACTCGGCCTGAGCCTGCTGGCCGCGGGCCCCGCCACGGCCGCCCCTCGCACCGACCGGCACCAGGACGCGGTGGACGCCGTGGACGGCCTGATGACGTGGTGGAACCAGGACACCGGCGCCTTCGAGAGCACCGGCTGGTGGAACAACGCCAACGATCTCCAGGCGCTCCTCGACTTCTGGCAGGCCCCCGGCGACACGGGCGGGCACGACATCAAGAAGATCGCCGACCGGATCTACGAGAAGAACGTCGACGCCAAGGACGGCCGGTTCCGCAACGAGTACCTCGACGACACCGGCTGGTGGGGCCTGGCCTGGCTGAGGGCGTACGACCTCACCGGCGAGAAGCGCTACCTCGACACCGCGATCGCCGACGCCGACCACATGTGGAAGCACCACGACGACACCTGCGGCGGCGGGGTGTGGTGGAACTACGACCACAAGTACAAGAACAGCATCACCAACGAACTGTTCATCACCCTCTCCGCGGCCATACACAACCGCGTCGACGGCGACAAGACGTACCTGGGGCGGGCGCAGAGCGTCTGGAGCTGGTTCAAGGCGAAGAAGCTCATCAACAAGGACAACCTCATCAACGACGGCCTCAACGACGCCTGCGTCAACACCGGCGAGTCCACCACGTGGACGTACAACCAGGGCGTCATCCTCGGTGGCCTCGTCGAACTCCACAAGGCCACCGGCTCCCACGCAGTCCTCGCCAAGGGCCGCGAGATCGCGGACGCGGTCGCCGCCTCGCCGCTGCTCGCGCCCGACGGCATCCTCTCCGAGCCCAACGACGACGACACGGACGGCGGCGCCGACGGCCCGTCCTTCAAGGGGGCGTTCATGCGCGGCCTCGGCGCGCTGAACCGCACGCTTCCCGACCACCCCTACTCCGCCTTCATCGACCGCCAGGCCGACGCCCTCAACACCCTCGACCGCAGCGGCGACTTCTACGGCTTCCACTGGAACGGCCCCTTCGACAAGGCCGACGCGGCCCGCCAGCACAGCGCGCTGGACGCGCTGACGGCCGCCATCTACTGACCGGACTCATGGCGTCGGGTGCGTGCGCCGCGGGCGTCGCACCCGACGCTCGTCCGGTCCGGTCCCGCTCAGCCGATCGGCACCGGAAGCGCCGCCACCTCGTACGCCAGCGCGATGGTGTCACCGGTCGACGGGTCGGACAGCTCCACCCGCCACGCGTCGCCGAACTGGTCGACGCCCTCGGCCATCGGGATCGTGCCGGAGATCAGCACCGTGCCGGGCAGCAGCTCGCCGCGTTCGCGCAGGACGTCGGCCCAGTAGGACGGCGTGAGGAGCTCCGCCAGTGAACCGTCCTGGATCAGGGACTCCTCGCCCCGCACCGTGACCCACGCGCGCAGCGCGATCCCGTCCAGGCGACCCTCCACATCGGACAGGCGCCAGGCGCGGCGGGCCAGCACGTCCGGGCTCGCGTTCTTGCTCCAGGCGACCCCGTGCACCTCCAGCTCGCGGTCCGTGTGGTCGCATGCGGCCGTGAGCAGCAGCTCGCCGTCCGCCGCCACGACGAGCGCCCACTCCGCCTCGCCCGAGGTCCGCCCGTGCTGCACCGCGACCCGCTCGGTCTGCTGCGCGAGGTAGGGGGAGATCGGGTAGAGCGCGGGTGTCGTGGTCGGCGCGGGCACACCGAGCTCTGCGAGCTCGGCGACGTGCGCGGCGACATCGTCCTGGCTGCGCCCGGCGTAGCCGGCGTTGAGGACCTGGACGACCTCCACGTCACGGGTGGAGCCGTCGGGGAGTTCGAAAGTGAGCAGGGCCATGGAAATCTCCAGGGGTGAGCAGGGTGGAGGGTTGCGAAGCGGTTAACTTCCCGTTCGGGGCTTGCGCATACGACCTGTATACAAGAAGTATGCCGGAAGGTCGATGTCCCCCCGAACCGAGGACCGAAATGCTGCAAGACTCCCCACGCGGCCCGGCCGCCGCACCGGTCGTCACCCCGAACCGCTCCGGTCTCGTCCGGGCCTTCTTCGCCAGCCTCACCGGCACCGCCCTGGAGTGGTACGACTTCGCGGTCTACTCCGCCGCCTCCGCCCTGGTCTTCGGCGATCTGTTCTTCCCCTCCGAGGACCCGCTCACCGGCACCCTGCTGGCCTTCTCCACCTACGCCGTCGGCTATGTATCGCGCCCGCTCGGCGGCATCGTCTTCGGCCGGCTCGGCGATGTCATCGGCCGCAAGAAGGTGCTGATCGCGACGCTCGTGCTGATCGGCGCGGCCACCTTCGCCATCGGCCTGCTGCCCACCCACAGCAGCATCGGCGCCGCCGCGCCCATCGCGCTCGTCGTGCTGCGCTTCGCCCAGGGTGTCGGAGTCGGCGGCGAGTGGGGCGGCGCCGTGCTGCTCTCCAGCGAGTTCGGCGACCCGAAGAAGCGCGGCTTCTTCGCCTCGGCCGCACAGGTTGGACCGCCCGCGGGCAACCTCCTCGCCAACGGCGTCCTGGCCGCGCTCGGCGCCCTGCTGACCGAGGACCAGTTCCTCTCCTGGGGCTGGCGCGTCGCCTTCCTGATCTCCGGCATCCTGGTCGGCTTCGGCCTGTGGATCCGCGCCAAGCTGGAGGAGACCCCGGTCTTCAAGGCGATGGAGGCCGAGCAGGCCCGCCCCGAGGCGCCGGTGCGCGAGGTGCTGACCCGGCAGCCCCGCGCCCTGCTCGCGGCGATCCTCTCCCGCGTCGCCCCGGACGTGCTGTACGCGCTGTTCACCGTGTTCGTGCTGACCTACGCCACCGACGAGCTGGACATGTCGCGGGGGTCCGCGCTGGCCGCCGTGCTGATCGGCTCCTCGCTGCAGATCGTGCTGATCCCGCTTGCGGGCGCCCTGTCCGACCGCGTCAACCGGCGCCTGCTGTACGGCTGTTCGGCCGTTGCCGCCGGTGTGTGGCCGTTCGTCTTCTTCGGCATGGTCGACGGCGGCTCGTGGGGCCTGCTGGTACTCGGCGTGATCGTCGCGCTGGTCCTGCACTCGCTGATGTACGGCCCGCAGGCCGCGTTCATCGCCGAGCAGTTCTCGCCGCGGCTGCGCTCCACCGGGTCCTCGCTCGCGTATACGCTGGCCGGTCTGATCGGTGGCGCGATCGCTCCGCTGCTGTTCACGGCGCTGCTCGGCTCGTTCGACAGCTGGGTGCCGCTGGCGGTGTACGTCGCCGTCACCGCGGCCGTGACCGTCACCGGGCTGCTGCTGGGCCGCGACGCGGAGGCGGCCACGGACGAGGACGCGGAGCTGGTCGCCCAGACGAGCGCCTGAACCGTCACACCAACCGCCTTATCAGGACCGCCTTATCAGGAAGGACACCTCATGCGCATCGCCCTGAGCCAGCTCACCACCGGGCCCGACCCGGCCAAGAACCTCGACCTCGTCGAGGAGCAGGCGCGGCGCGCGGCCGACGCGGGCGCCCGCGTCGTCGTCCTGCCCGAAGCGGCGATGGCCTGCTTCGGCACGCCGCTCGCCCCGCTCGCCGAGCCGCTCGACGGACCGTGGGCGAACCGGGTGCGCGAGATCGCGGAGGCGGCGGGCATCGTCGTCGTCGCCGGGATGTTCACCCCGGCCGACGATGGACGGGTGACCAACACCCTGCTCGCGACGGGCCCGGGCGTCGAGGCGACGTACGACAAGATCCACCTCTACGACGCCTTCGGCTTCGCGGAGTCCGACAGCGTCGCCCCGGGCACGCGGGTGGTCACCATCGACGTCGACGGTGTCCGCCTCGGCCTCGCCACCTGCTACGACGTGCGCTTCCCCGAACTCTTCCGGGCCCACGCCGACGCGGGCGCCGTCGCCACGCTGCTCCCCGCGTCCTGGGGCGCGGGCCCCGGCAAGCGCGAGCAGTGGGAACTCCTCGTACGGGCCCGGGCCCTCGACGCCACGGTGTGGGTCGCCGCGGTGGACCAGGCCGACCCGACGGCGAGCGGCATCGCCGTCTCGGGATCCGCGCCGACAGGCATCGGCCACAGCATGCTCGTCGGCCCCGACGGCACGGTGCGGGAGAGCCTGGGGGCCGAACCGGGCCTGATCGTCGCGGAGTTGGACGTCGCCGAGGTCGACCGGGTGCGCGCGAAGACCTCCGTGCTGGCCAACCGCAGGCTCGGGCGGACGGACACGGAGATCACGTACCCGAAGTGACGGATCCCGGTCGGCGCGGTGACGTCCGCGCCGGCCAGGTCACCCCGCCAGCAGCACCTTCAGCGTCGACTCCAAATGGCTGTCGATCGCCGCGCCCACCGCGTCCGCGTCACCCGCGGCGAGCGCGTCCAGGATCATCTTGTGCTCGTCGATGACCGACTTCTGGCGGCCGCTCTGGTTGTAGAGCGCCACGACGCCCGCGCGCACCTGGCGGCTGCGCAGCCCGTCGTAGTGACGGTCAAGGAGGCCGTTGCCGACGGCCGAGACGATCGTCGCGTGGAAGCGGTGGTCGATGGCGATGAACTCCTTGGCGTCGTCCGGCCCGCTCAGTCCGCGCTGCCGCTCCAGCAGTTCGCGCAGTTCGTCGAGCGGCACCCGGTCCGCCTTGATGACCTGCTCCGCCGCGTACCGCTCCACCATGCCGCGCAGTTCCATCAGTTCGGTGATCTGCCGCCCGGTCAGCCGGGACACGCGCGCGCCGCGCCGGGGCACCATCTCGACCAGGTCCTCGGCGGCGAGCAGCAGCAGGGCCTCACGGATCGGGGTGCGGGAGACGCCGATGCGGTCGGCGATCTCCTGCTCGGAGAGGAACTCGCCCTGCATCTCCGGGTCGGTGAGCACCGTCCCCTTGAGGTAGGCGTACGCCTTCTCCCGACCGGACGTCCCCATGTGAGCTCCCCGTGGACCGTGGACCTGAATCGCATACAACTTGTATACGAAAGCTACCACTCCCAGCCGAGCGCCGCCGAGACCCGGTCGGCCGCGCCGACGGTGATCCGGCCCGTCCGGTGCAGCCGGTCGGTCAGTCGGTGCGCGGGAGCGCCGACGTTCAGCGCGGCCACCACCCGGCCCCGGAAGTCGCGGATCGGGGCCGAGACCCCCACCAGGTCCGACTCGAACTCCTCGCGCACCTCGGCGAATCCGCGCCGCCGGGCCTCCTGGATCCGCTGCCACAGCTCCTGGACGGAGTGCACGAGGGAGCCGTCGAATCCGTCGGAGAGATCGCCCATGCCCAGGCGTACGTACAGTTCGTCGGGCGTCGCGTCGAGCAGCAGCACCCGGCCCGCGGAGGTGCGCGCGGCCGGAACGCCCTTGCCCTCCCAGCCGTGTGCGCGGAAGTCGTGCGCGGAGACCGACAGCAGGGTCAGCACCTCGGCGTCCCTGAGGACACACAGGTGACATGTCTCCTCGGTCTCCTCCGCCAGCCGGCGCATGACCGGGGACGCGACCCGGACGAGCCGGTTCTCCGCGGTGCGTGCCACCAGGGAGAGCAGCCGCCAGCCGAGGCGGTACTCCATGGTGTCTGGATCGCGTTCGACCACGCCCTCCTCGGCGAGCGCCTTGAGCGCCCGCGAGACCTGGCTCTTCTCTCGGCCCGAGCGCGCGGCGAGCTCCACCACGCCGAGTCCGCGCCCGTGTTCGGCCTCGTGCAGGGCCAGGAGGTCGAGCAGCCGCAGATCGCGCGAGAGGCCGTGGCGCCGTGCGCCCTCCGCCGAGCCGTCAGTCACCACAACCCCCCGGAAAGATGCGTGCCGGTTGTCGGGACCGCAACCGACATTGCGATCCACCGGAATTCATTGCCCCTGGTCAGAGCCCTGCCTACGGTCGACGTGTCAATCTACGCGCACGGCGGGGTGTCCCGCGCCCCAGGGAGCAAGCCATGAAGATCACGGACATCACGCTGGACCGCCTTCGGCTCGAACTCGACCCGCCGTTCCGCGCGGCCTGGGACCCGGAGCCGCGGCGGCACTTCGATGCCACCATCGTGCGGGTGCACACCGACGAGGGCGTCACCGGGATCGGCTCCGGAGACACCATGGACGGCTTCGACGCCTTCCGGCACCTCTTCATCGGCCAGGACCCGCTGCACATCACCCGGCACGTGAAGGCCGTTGAGACGGCGAACTTCCACGGCGGGCACTACTGGCCGCTCGAAGCCGCGCTGTGGGACATCATCGGCAAGGTGCACGGACGGCCCGTGTCCGAGTTGTTCGGCAATGCCGCCAAGAGGCTGCCCGCCTACGCCTCGTCGGGGGAGCTGAAGTCGCCCGAGGAGCGCGTGACCACCGCCCTGAAGGTGCGGGAGGCCGGATTCGGGGCGATGAAGATCCGCATCGACCGCGACCGGGTGAGCGAGGGCATCGCGGCCGTACGCGCGGTGCGCGAGGAGCTGGGCGAGGACTTCGACATCATGGTCGACCTCAACCAGTCCTGGCGGATGGCCGGTGACACCACGAACGCGACCGACCTCGCACGTACCCGCAAGACCGTCGCACGCCTCGCCGAACTCGACGTGTTCTGGGTCGAGGAGCCACTGCCGTACGCGGATCTCGACGGCCTCAAGCGGCTGCGTGCCGAGAACCCGGGCGTGCGCATCGCGGCGGGGGAGATGCACCACTCGACGACCGAGCTGCTGCGCTTCCTCGAAGAGGACGCGCTGGACGTGTACCAGATGGACGTCGTCCTGGCCGTCGGCATGCACCGTGCGCGCACCCTGGCGGAGGTCGCCCAGCTCAAGCACCGGCACTTCACACCGCACAGCTGGACCAACGGCATCGGCGTCCTGGCGAACCTGCATGTGTCGGCGGGCGTCGGCGGCGGCCCGTACTTCGAGTTCCCCTTCGATCCGCCGGGTTGGACCCCCGAGCGGCGTGACTTCATGCTCGCGGAGCCGGTGCGGGTGGACGCCGACGGGTGTGTGCGGGTGCCGGACGCGCCCGGCCTCGGCGTCGAGCTGGACGAAAACGCCGTGGAGCGGTGGCGGATCGGCTGACGCCGGGTGCCGGGCCGCCGTCCCACGTCACCCGGACTGCGGAATCGTGAGGCGGAACTGGGCGCCGCCGCCGGGCGCGGGCTCGGCGACGAGCTCGGCGTGGTGGGCGTGCGCGATCTGCCGGGCCATGGCGAGGCCGAGTCCGGAGCCGGGCAGCGCGCGGGCGCTGCGGGCCCGGTAGAAGCGGTCGAAGACGTAGGGCAGGTCCTGTTCGGAGATGCCGGGGCCGTGGTCGCGGACGGTCAGCTCCAGGGTGGTCGCGGCGGAGGTGAGGGTGATCTCTACGGGGCGGCCGGGCGGGCTGAACTTGGCCGCGTTGTCCAGCAGGCTCGACAGCAGCCGGGCGAGCCGGGCCGGCACCCCCGCGACGGTGGCGGTGCCCGCCTCGGGGGCGATCGAGAGGTCGAGCGGGGTGGCCGGCCAGTGGCCGCGTGCCGTCTCGACGGTGTGCGTCACGATGTCCGCGATCCTGGCCTCCTCGATCAGCGGGTCGGGTTCCTCGTTGCGGGCCAGCTCTACCAGGTCGTTGACCAGCAGGGTGACCTCGCGCAGCTGGCGGCTCAGCGCGCCGGCCGCGCGCTCGCGCTGGGCGTCGCTGAGGCGTGAACTCCGGCTCAGCAGCTCGGCGTTGGTGCGCAGCGCGGTCAGTGGGGTGCGCAGTTCGTGGGAGGCGTCCGCGACCAGGCGCCGCTGCGCGCTGACGGACTTCTCCAACTCGTCGAGCATGGTGTTGAAGGAGGCGGCGAGGCGGGTGATCTCGTCGTCCTGCCCGGCGCGCTCCGGCGGCAGCTCGATGCGGTGCCGGGCGTCGCGGGTGGCGGCGATGCGTTCGGCGGTGGCGGTGAGCCGGGCGACGGGCGCGAGCCCGGTGCGCGACACCCAGGCACCGAGGGCGCCGGCCAGCAGCACACCGGTCACCCCCATGCCGCCGAGCAGCACCGCGGCCTGGCGCACCCCACGGTCCACGGTGTCGGCCCGCACGGCGACCTGGAGGGCACGGCCCTCGGGCAGCGGTGTCGTCAGCATCCTGGCCCGGTGACCGGCAAGCCGTAGTTCGCTGTAGTACGGCCCCCGGTCGCCGGACGCCACCTCGCGCGTGGAGCGGGTGACCGGCAGGAGGTACGGGTCGGCGGGATCGTCGGACGCCTGTGCGGGGACCAGTTGGGCGCACGCCGGGGCGGCGAGGTAGCGGCACTGGCCCTGCACCACACCCGAGGGCTCGTGGTCGAACTGCTGGGTGGCGAGCCGCGCGGACTGCGTCAGGTGCAGGTCGAGCTGGTGCAGCAGTTGATGACGGATCACCACGAAGCTGCCCGCGCACAGACCGATGGCCACCGCCGCCACCGCGGCCGAGGCGGCGAGGGTCAGGCGGGTGCGCAGGGGGCGGCGGCGCATCCAGCGGGCATGCCGGCGCCCGCCCTTGGCCTGCGGCGGGCTCTGCGGAGGAGCGCTCTCGGATCGCGTACTCACACCATGTCCAGCCGGTAGCCGACGCCGTGCGCCGTGTGGACGAGCCGCGGCTCCCCGCCGGCCTCCAGCTTGCGGCGCAGATACCCGACGTAGACGGCGAGGGAGTTGGAGTCCGGGCCGAAGTCGCGGCCCCACACCCGCTCCATGATCGTCTCGCGGGGGAGCACCTGCCCCGGGTGCCGCAGCAGCAGTTCGAGGAGGGAGAACTCGGTGCGGCTGAACTCGATGATCCGGGTCCCGCGCCGCCCGCTCCGGGTGGTCGGGTCGACCACGAGGTCCGCGAACCCCAGCGTCGTCGCCGACTCCTCGGGACGGGCACTGCGCCGCAGCAGCGCACGGATCCGAGCCACCAACTCGTCCAGGGCGAACGGCTTGACGAGGTAGTCGTCGGCCCCGGCCTCCAGACCGTCCACGCGCTCGCTCACCGAGCCGAGCGCCGTCAGCACCAGGACCGGTGTGCGATCGCCGAGGGCCCGCAGCCGGCGGCACACCGCGAGCCCGTCGAGGCCGGGCATCATGACGTCGAGCACCATGGCGTCGGGCTCCCAGGCGGCGACGGCGGAGAGCGCCGCCAGGCCGTCCTGCGCGCCGCGCACCTCATAGCCCTCGACGGTGAGTCCGTCCTCGACGGCGTACCGCACCTCCGGCTCGTCATCCACCACCAGAACCTTCGGTGCGTTCGTGCACCCGTCGGCCGCGTTCATGGTCACAGCCTGCCAAAACCTGGTCTTAGAAAGTTCTTAGAGCGCGTCAGCAGTGTGTCGGCCATGAGGACACAGCGAACATCCCATGGCCGGCTCTCGGTGGTGATCGGGGCGGGCGGCACGGGCGGACACATCTACCCGGGGCTCGCCCTGGCGGACGCGCTGCGGCGGGCCGTTCCCGACGCCGAGATCTCCTTCGTCGGCACCGAGCGCGGCCTCGAGACCCGGCTCATCCCGGCGGCCGGGTACCGCCTGCACACCGTCGACATGATTCCGTTCGATCCCTCGCTCGGTGCCCGGCGGTTCCTGCTGCCCGCCGCGCTGGTCAAGTCCGGCACCCAGGCCAAGGCCGTGCTGCGGGCGCAGCGGGCCCAGGTCGCGGTCGGCATGGGCGGCTACCCGAGCGCCCCGGTGATCGTCGGGGCGCGGATGGCCGGACTGCCCAGCGTCATCCACGAGTCCAACGCGGTGCCCGGCCGGGCCAACCGCTTCGCCGCGCTGCTCACCGACCAGATCACGCTGGCCTTCGAGGAGAGCCGGGCACATCTCGCGGGCAGCCGGCACGCCGACGTCGTGGGCATGCCGATCGCCTCCGAACTGGCCGCCCTCGACCGGCCCCGGTTGCACGGCGAGGCCCGTCGGGCCCTGGGGGTCCCTGCCGACGGGCGGCTCCTGCTCGTCAACGGCGGCAGCCTCGGCGCCGCCCGGCTCACCGCCGCCGCGGCCGACCTCGCCCGGCGCTGGCGCGAGCGCACCGGCGTCCACCTGCTGATCAAGACCGGCCCCGCCACCCTGGACGAGGTCCGCCGGCGGCTCGCCGAGACCGGCGGCGACCGGGTGGCGACCGCCGTGCCCTACCTCGACCGCATGGACCTGGCGTACGCGGCCGCCGACCTGGCCGTCTGCCGCGCCGGGTCCGCGACCGTCGCCGAGCTCGCGGCCACCCGCACCCCCGCCGTCCTGGTGCCGTACCCCTACGCGCCGGGCGACCACCAGACCCACAACGCGCGGGTCCTCACCGACGTCGGCGCGGGGCTGCTGCTGCCCGACGCGGAGACGGACGCCGACCGGCTCGCCGCCCTCGTCGAGCCGCTGCTGGCCGAACCGGCCCGCCTGTCGGCCATGTCGGCCGCGGCCCAGCCCGGACGGCACGGACAGGCCGCCGATCTGCTGGCGGCCCACGTCCTGCGTCTGGCAGGCCACCCCCTCACCCACCCCGCCCTTCCCACGCCCCACACGGAGATCGCCATATGACCGCCCCCGCCCACTCCACCGCCGCTGCCGCCGACTTCGACTGGACCGGCCGCACCGTCCTCGTCACCGGGGCCGAAGGGTTCATCGGCTCCACCCTCGTCGACCTCCTCGTCGCCCGAGGGGCGAAGGTCCGCGCCTTCGTCCACTACAAGCCGTACGGCGAAAAGGGCAACCTCGCGCCCTACCTCGGTGCCATCGACGGCCCCGTCGAGATGATCGCCGGTGACGTGCGGGACGCCGGCCGGGTCATGGACGCCGTCGCGGGCTGCGACACCGTCTTCCACCTCGCCGCGCTCATCGGCATCCCCTACAGCTACGACTCGCCCGGCGCCTACGTGCAGACCAACGTCGTCGGCACCGAGAACGTCGCCGAGGCCTGCCGCCGCCACCAGGTGCGCCGCCTGGTGCACACCTCCACCAGCGAGGTCTACGGCACCGCCCGCACCGCACCGATCAGCGAGGAGCACCCGCTCCAGCCGCAGTCCCCGTACTCCGCCTCGAAGATCGGCGCGGACATGATGGCCCTGTCGCACTGGCACGCCTTCGAGCTGCCGGTGACGGTGGTGCGCCCGTTCAACACCTACGGCCCGCGGCAGTCGGCCCGCGCCGTCATCCCCACCATCCTCGCCCAACTGCACGCGGGACGGCGCCAGATCAAGCTCGGCTCCCTCACCCCGACCCGCGACTTCACCTACGTCACCGACACCGCCCGCGGCTTCCTGGCCCTGGCCGCCTGTGACGCGGCCCTGGGGCACAGCGTCAACCTCGGGACCGGCCAGGAGATCGCCATCGGGGACCTCGCCGAGGCGTTGATCAACGCCTCGGGTCGGGACGCCGAGGTCGTCGTCGACCGGGGCAGGCTGCGCCCGTCGGGCAGCGAGGTGCACCGGCTCCTGTCCGACAACTCCCGGGCCCGGGACTGGGCGGGCTGGGAGCCGGAGGTCCCGCTGGAGGAGGGCCTGCGCCGTACCTCCGACTGGGTCGCGGAGAATCGGCACCTGTTCGCGGCGGACCGCTACCAGGTCTGACCGTCAGGGGGCCGTGGCCACCGCGGCATCCGGGGCCGCGACGAGCTCGAGGTGATCCTGGCGGATCCGGCCGCGGCCCCACTCGCCCAGCGGCTGCAACGCCTCGTTGAGCGGAGGACGCCGTGCTCGTGCAACTCCCAGAGGACGAGGCCCTTCCACTTGCCGCTGACGACGTCGAGCGCGGCGTCGATGCCGCAGATGTAGGGGCCGTTGCGGGGCGCCTTCGCCATGACCTGGGTCTCCCGTCGCTCCTTGCTCACCAAAAGGCTTGCTTACCAAAAGGTAAGTACCGCAGTAAATAGTGGGTACTTACGCGACGATACAGGCTCGCGCAGCCTGGTCGTCGTGTCCGAACCCACCAGAAAACCAGCCCAGTTGACCGACGTCAGCATGCTCGGCCTCGGCGCGATGGGCAGCGCGCCGGCGGCCGCGCTGCTCGGCGCCGGCCGTTCCGTGACCGTCTGGAACCGAACCCCCGAACGTGCCGAGAAAACGGTGGCCCGCGGCGCCCGCGGCGCGGCCTCGCTCCGCGAGGCCGTGACGGCGAGCCCGGTCGTCGTCGCCTGCCTGCTCACGTACGACTCCGTCCGGGCCACCCTCGACCCGGTCGCCGACGAACTGCGCGGCCGCACTCTCGTCAACGTCACCACCATCACACCGACCGAGTCCCGCCAACTCGCCGCGTGGGCCGCCGAGGTCGGCATCACCTACCGCGACGGCGCCATCATGGTCGTACCCGACATGATCGGAGCCCGCGAGGGCCAGATCTTCTACAGCGGCTCCCGCGAGGCCTACGACGCCGTCCTGCCGACCCTCGACATCTGGGCCACGAGCGAGTTCCACGGCGAGGACGCGGGCCGGGCCTCGCTGGTCGACCTGGCGATGCTGTCGGGGATGTACCAGATGTTCGCGGGCTTCATCCACGGCGCCGCGATGGTCGCCACCATGGGCATGAGCGCGACCGAGTTCGCCGCCCGGCAGGCCCCGTTCCTGTCCGCCATGACCCGCGGACTCGCCGCGTACGCGGAGGTCGTCGACGGCGGCGACTACACCGTCCCCGGCCAGCAAAGCCTGGAATTCTCCGACCTGTCGCACCTCGTGCGGGCCAGCAAGGAACAGGGCGTCGACCCCGCCCCCATCGCCACCGTCCAGGAACTGATCAGCCGACAGATCGCGGCGGGCCACGGCGCGGAGGGGTTCGCGCGGATCTACGAGAACCTGCGCGCTGCCCGTCCCACCGTCCGTCCCGAGGAAGGAACCGCGGCATGAGCACCACCGCCCCCGTCACCCTGATCGGCCTCGGTCCGATGGGCCGGGCCATGGTCCGTACGCTGCTCGCGGCCGGCCACCCCGTCACCGTCTGGAACCGCACAGCCGCCCGGGCCGACGGCCTCGTCGCCGACGGCGCCACCCTGGCCATCTCGCCCGCCGAAGCGGTCGCCGCGAGCGAACTGGTCGTCCTCAGCCTCACCGACTACCAGGCGATGTTCGACATCCTCGGCGACGCGACCGGGGCGCTGTCCGGCCGCACGCTCGTCAACCTGAGCTCGGACACCCCCGACCGGGCCCGCGAGGCCGCGATCTGGGCGGCCTCGCACGGGGCGCGATTCCTGACCGGCGGCGTGATGGTGCCCGCGGAGATGGTGGGCACCGCGGCGGCACAGGTGTACTACAGCGGACAGCCCGAGGTCTTCGAGGCGCACCGCCCCGTGCTGGCCCGGATCGGGGAACCGCGCCACCTCGGCGAGGACGCCGGCCTCGCACAACTGATGTACCTGGCACACCTCGACGTCTTCCTGACGAGCCTGGCGGCACTGCTGCACGCCACCGCGCTGCTGGGCTCGGCGGGGATCGGCGCGGCGCAGGCGGTGCCGGAGCTGATGTCGACGCTCGCCGGCATCCCGGCCATGCTCCAGGCAGGCGAGGACGTCGGCGCGCAGATCAACGCCGGAGAGCACCCAGGCCACCTGAGCACGGTGACCATGATGGGCGCGACCGCGGACCACATCGCCGCCACCAGCGACACCGCCGGCATCGACCCGGCGCTCCCGCGCGCCGTCCGGGCGCACTACCTCCGCGCGATCGCCGACGGCCACGGGAAGGACAACTGGACCCGCATCATCGACGGAATGCGGGACCCACGGGCGACGGCCTAGGGCTTGTCGTTTGGATCAGGCCGGATCAGGGAGCGGGGCCTGGTGCGTGCGATCGCAAGGCGGAGGAGGGAGGCGACGCGGAGCGTCG
>NZ_JBITCS010000075.1:0-16937 GCF_044453445.1 Streptomyces sp. NPDC051684
ACGACGCTCCGCGTCGCCTCCCTCCTCCGCCTTGCGATCGCACGCACCAGGCCCCGCTCCCTGATCCGGCCTGATCCAAACGACAAGCCCTAGTCCTGCTTCGTCTCGTCGTACGCCTCGCGCGCCGCCGTCACCTCGGGCAGGCGCCGGTCCGTCCAGTCCGCGAGCGCGCGGACCTGCGCGGCGGCCTCGCGGCCGAGGTCGGTGAGCGAGTAGTCGACGCGGGGCGGGATCACGGGCTTCGCGTCCCGGTGGACGACGCCGTCGCGCTCCAGGGTCTGCAGTGTCTGCGCGAGCATCTTCTCGCTGACACCACCGATCTCCCGGCGCAGCTCACTGAACCGGTACGAGCGCTCCTCCAGCGCGAGCAGCGCGAGGACGCCCCACCTGCTGGTGACATGCTCCAGGACCAGCCGTTGCGGACACATGCCCTCGCCGGTCGCCGTCCACTCCCGCACCCTGCTCACCTTCACGCCAGTACCTTACTTCAAAGTGGGTACTTACGAATCCTTAGTACCCGTCCTACGGTGAAGGAGAACCACCGATCAAGGAGATATGAGTCATGAGCCACGTCGTCACCGGTGCCACCGGGAAGCTCGGCCGTCTGGTCGTCACGGGACTGCTGGACGCGGGTGTCCCCGCCTCGGAGGTCGTCGCCGTCGTACGCGACAAGGGCAGGGCGGCGGACCTCGAAGCGCGAGGTGTCGAGTTGCGCGTCGCCGACTACAGCGCCCCCCCGAAACGCTCGCGGACGTCTTCCGTGCGGGCGACCGTGTGCTGCTGGTCTCCGGCAGCGAGGTCGGTCAGCGCGTCGCCCAGCACCGGGCCGTGATCGACGCCGCGAAGGCCGCGGGCGTCGGGCTCCTCGCCTACACCGGTGTGCTGGGCGGCCCGGACGCCGACTTCGAACTCGCCGCCGAGCACAAGGTCACCGAGCGGATGATCCTCGACTCAGGCCTGCCGTACACCTTCCTGCGCAACGGCTGGTACCACGAGAACTTCACCGAGAACCTGGCCCCGGTCCTGGAGCACGGCGCCGTCGTGGCGAACGCCGGCGAGGGTCGTTTCGCCTCCGCCTCGCGCGCCGACTTCGCGGCCGCCGCCGTCGCCGTACTCACCGGCGAGGGTCACGAGGGCAAGGCGTACGAGCTGAGCGGCGACGTCGCGTGGTCGCTCGCGGAGTACGCCGCCGAGGTCGCGCGCCAGTCCGGCAAGGAGATCGTCTACCGGGCCGTCACGCCTGAGCAGAATCGGGAGATCCTCATCGGCGCCGGGCTGCCCGCCCCCTTCGCCGACATCCTCGTGGGCGTGGACACCGCGGTCGAGAAGGGGCTGCTCGCCCACCGGAACGGCGACCTGGCACGCCTCATCGGCCGCCCCACCACACCGGTCGCCGACGCCGTCGCCGACGCGCTGCGGTAGGTCCTTCGGGGACGGTCCGGGTGGCGGGACCGCTTTGTGCAGTCGGGGCGTGACGGACACCGAACGGGCCTCCTCCGGGCCACCCGGATGCGCCGGGCGACACATGCGCACCCCGCCGTCCGACGCCGAGGCGGCCGCGGTCCTTGCCGCATGGGCGGCCTCCGAACAGGGCATCACCCTGGACGCCACGTACCTGGACCTGTCGGGCGCCGATCTTTCCGGCGCCGACCTGGGCAGCGCGCTGCTGTGCCCGTCGACGGCCCACGGCATCGTGCTGAGGGACGTGGACCTGTACCGGGCGAACCTCGGCTGGTCGGACCTCACCGGCGCGGTGCTGATCGGTGCCTGCCTGGTCAAGGCCGAGCTGACGGAGACCGTGCTGCGCGATGCGGACCTGACGGGAGCCGACCTGGGCAGCGCGGACCTGTACGAGGTCGATGCCCGCGGGGCGTGCTTCGCGGGCGCGCGTCTGGACGGTGCCTCGCTGCTGGGTGCCACCCTGCTGGAGGGCGCCGACCTGCGAAGGGCCGGTGTGGCCCGGACGAGTTTCGACGTGGTCCTGGATGAGAGCACCCGGCTCCAGGGCCTGCACGGCAGCGTCTACGGCCCCGCATGCGTGGTCGACGGTGACGCTCGACGTGAACTCGCGGGGCTCGCCCTGGAGTTGTGGCTCGCCGAGCGGGGCGCGGCGGTGGAGGTGCTGAACTCGCCCGCGGACACGACGACGTACTACGTGCGTGTCGGGTACGGGGCCTCGCGCGGCGACCCGGCAGGTGTCGTGCGCCGCCGCCGGGCCGGTGCCGTCGTGCGGGACGAGGTCTTCACCCGCAACCTGCGCTGGGAGCCGACGGAGTACCTGCGACGCTACGAACTCGGCCACAACGACCAGGACCACGTCGAGATCACCCCGGCGGAGGCCGACGCCTTCGTCCGCCGCGTCACCCGGAAGCTCGGCTCGGGTGACCCACGGGCGGACACCTGACGGCTCTTCACGCGCACTTTATGTGTGCGATCGGCTACGTTCTGTGCTGATGGGGATCTCGTTCGCAGCGCATCACGGCCGCCGCGCCGGCCCGGGTTCATGGGCCGGTGCGGTGCTCGTCGTGCTGCTGGCTGCGCTGGTGCACGTGCTGTGCTGCGCCCACGGGCCCGCGTCGACGAGTTCCGGGCGGGCCGACACCGTCGCCGCCGTGTCCTACGCGTACGACCACGGGCACGACGCGTGCGACCAGCAGGCCGCGCACCCCTCGCATCCCGCGCACGAGGGCGACGAAGAGTGTCGCGGCGTGGACGAGCCCGGTGTGCAGGCGCCGCGCGGCATTCAAGTCGCGCCGGACGCCGTGCAGTTCACCGTGCCACGGGCCGAGGTGGGTGACGGTGCGGAGCTGCGGCACGGGCCGACTCCGGACGGGCCGCGCGACACCCTCCCCGATCGGCACGAGCGCTCCCGGCTGGGTGTCTGGCGGACCTGACCGGCCCCGCGTCGTCCCACCCCGCCGTACAGCGGTCCGGTTGCGGACGGCGTTCCGGTCGGTCACCTCCCCCCACCGAACGGCCGCCCCGGTACCTCTTGCCCCCGGCCGTAGGAGAAGCACGCCATGCACCCGAGTACGCCCACACACACGCCCGACGCCCCCGCCCAACTGCTCGCCGGCACCAAGCGGCCCCAGCGCACCCCCGCCGGACTGGTCGGCGACACACCCGTGTTGTGGATCGGCGCCCCCTTCACCGCCGCAGGCCGCGGATTCTGGGCCAAGCTCGAAGGCCACAACCCCGGCGGCATCAAGGACCGCACCGCCCTGCACATGGTCCGCGCAGCCCGCGAACGCGGCCGGCTGGCCCCGGGCGCGCGCATCGTCGAGTCCACCTCCGGCACCCTGGGCCTCGGCCTGGCGCTGGCCGGAGGCACGTACGGGCACCCCGTCACCGTCGTCACCGACCCCGGTATGGAACCGCTCATGACCGGGCTGCTCGCCGCGTACGGCGCCGACGTCGAGCTCGTCGACACCCCGCGCCCCGTCGGCGGCTGGCAGGAGGCGCGGCGCCGACGCGTCGCGGAGATCCTTGCCGACTGCCCCGACGCCTGGTGCCCCGACCAGTACAACAACCCCGACAACGTGGCCGCGTACGCCCCGCTCGCCCATGAACTCGTCGCCCAGCTCGGCCGCATCGACACCCTCGTCGTCTCGGTCGGTACTGGTGGACACTCGGCGGGCATCGCCTCGGTGCTGCGCGGATTCTTCCCGCACCTGCGCGTGGTCGGCGTCGACACCACCGGCTCGACCATCTTCGGCCAGCCCGCGGCGCCCCGCCTGATGCGCGGCCTCGGCAGCAGCATCCACCCGCGCAACGTCGCGTACCACCTCTTCGACGAGGTGCACTGGGTCGCCGCGCCCGAGGCGGTGTGGGCGGCCCGGCACCTGGCCCGCCGCCACTACGCGACCGGCGGCTGGAGCGTCGGCGCCGTCGCCCTCGTGGCCCGCTGGCTGGCTCGCACGCTGCCCGCCGAGGAGCGCATCGTCGCCGTGTTCCCCGACGGGCCGCAACGCTATGTCGGCACCGTCTTCGACGACACGTACTGCCGGGCGCACGGCCTGCTCGACGGCGATCCGCCCGCCGACGAGCCCGAGGAGATCGAACGGCCCGGCGACCGCGTCGTCACCCGCTGGACGCGCTGCACACACATCGTCGATCCGCTCGCCGACCCAGGTACCGATCCGCTCGCCGTCGCCCCTCGGCCGAACTCCGGGGCCGGGGTGGGGCGGTGATGACCGGTATCTGGCGGCAGACCCGCTCCTTCTCCGCGCCCGTACGCCTGCTGATGGCCAATCAGTTCGCCATCAACCTCGCCTTCTACATGCTCATGCCCTACCTCGCCGCGCACCTGTCCGGCGCGCTCGGCCTCGCCGCCTGGGCGGTCGGACTCGTGCTCGGTGTGCGCAACTTCTCGCAGCAGGGCATGTTCCTCATCGGCGGAACCCTCGCCGACCGCTTCGGCTACAAGGCGCCGATCACGGCGGGCTGCCTGCTGCGCACCGTCGGCTTCGGGCTGCTCGGCTGGGTCGACAACCTGCCGACGCTGATCGCCGCGTCGGCGGCCACCGGCTTCGCGGGCGCCCTGTTCAACCCGGCCGTACGCGCCTACCTGGCCGCCGAGGCGGGGGAGCGGCGCGTGGACGCCTTCGCCACCTTCAACGTCTACTACCAGGCGGGCATGCTGCTCGGCCCACTGGTCGGACTCGCCCTGCTGGCGGCGGACTTCCGCCTCGTGTGCACCACGGCCGCCATGGTGTTCGCGGTGCTCACCGTTCTCCAGGCGCGGGCGCTGCCCGAGCGGCGGGGAGCGGGTGCCGAGGCGGGGCGCAAGGGCGTGCTCGCCCAGTGGCGCACCGTCGTCGCCAACCGGCCCTTCCTGCTCTTCGCCCTCGCGATGATCGGCTCGTACGTGCTGACCTTCCAGGTGTACCTGGCGCTGCCGCTCGCGGCCCGGGGCGCGCTGGGCGACCGGGGGACGTGGGTCACGAGCGGCCTTTTCGTGGTGTCCGCCGCGGTCGCCGTGACCGGTCAACTGCGCCTGACGGGCTGGGCGAAGCGGCGCTGGGACCCGCCCCGGGCGCTGGTGCGCGGGCTGACCGCGATGGGCCTCGCGTTCTTGCCGCTCGCGCTCGTCCCGGCCGGTACCGCGTGGGCGGTCGTCGGCGCGCTGCTCGTCGCCGTGGCCCTGCTCGCCATGGGTGGCGCGGTCGTCTACCCCTTCGAGATGGACACCGTCGTCGCGCTCTCCGGCAACCGCCTCGTGGCCACCCACTACGGCCTGTACAACACGGTCTCCGGCCTCGGGATCACGCTGGGGAACCTGGTCACGGGCGCCCTGTGGGACTTTGCCGTACGCCACGACGCCCTGTGGCTGACCTGGTGCGCGCTGACGCTCACCGGCCTCGGGTGCGCGGTGTCCGTGGCGGTGCTCGCTCGCGGCGGGCGCCTCGACGCGGCCGGTCGTGAGCCCCGGCCGGCGGTGGCGAAGGTGTAGTCCGCCCGGCTCAGCCGCCGGCGGCGCCGCGCGGGGGCGGTTCGGGTGTGGCGAGCAGCAGGCCGGTGGTGCCGGAGATGTCCAGGACCCGGCGGACCGGCCTGCTGACGGCGATCAGGCGCAGGCTGCCTCCCGCGTCGGCGGCCAGCCGATGATGGCGGACGAGGAGGTTTATGCCGGTCGAGTCGGTGAACGGCACGTCGGCGAAGTCGAGTTCGCAGCGGCGTGGATGCAACGGGACCAGCGCGCGGTCGAGACCGGGTGCGGTGTTCAGGTCGAGCTCCCCACGCGCGTGGAGGAGAACGAGGTCTCCGGCGTCGACGACGTGGATGTCGAAGACGGGTGAGGTCGGCGTGCTCATGGTTGTTGCTCCTCGGCCTACCCCGCTTGAGGTGCGTTGAGTGTTCCATGGAAGCACCGAGCGCCCCGCCCTTGCACCCGATCCGGCGGAAGCGGCGAAGGATGCGCGCTGGTCATGCCCGGGGCATATGTGGAAAGGCGGGCCGGGGTCAGCGCAGCCCTCGCGGCATGTTCGTGCACCGGTGCTCGTCGCGGCGCAGCCGGCCCGGCGCCGCCGTCGTGCCGCCGTCGAGGTTCAGCGTTGTACCGGTGATGAAGCGGGACTGCTCGGACAGCAGGAACACCGCCGCGTCGCCGTGCTCCGCAGGGTGGCCGAAGCGGCCCACCGGCACCCTCTTGCCCACGTGGTCCCTGTACTTGGCGGCGGTCGACGCCAACATCGGGGTCTGCGGGGGGTTTCGGTGAGGTCGGGCGCGATGCCGTTCACGCGGATGCCGTACTGGCCGACCTCCGCCGCGAGCGACGCCGTGAAGGCGATGGCGGCCGCCTCGAATGCCCCGTACACCGCGCTGCCGGGGATGCCTCGCCGCCCTGCCAGTCCCGTTCCTCGCTGGTGAGGAACGGTCCCGAGGGGCGGAAGTCACCCACGTTGTTCACCAGGAAGTCCGGTTCACCGGCCGCCGCCACCAGCGCATCGACGGTGGGGTGTGCACGGATGTCCCCGACCACGACGACCGCCGCCTCGGGGGAGCCGTCGGCGCGCACCATCGCCGCCGTCGCCCGCGCCGCGTCGCCGTCCGTGTCGCACAGCACCACGCGCGCCCCGTGATAAGCGAGCGTCCGCACGATCCCCGCGCCGATGCCGAGCGCCCCGCCGGTGACGACGGCGGTCCGTCCGGCGAACAGTGGTCGGTCGGGGTCGCGCGGCGGCGTGGACGGCAGGTCGGGGCCGGGCGGGGGAGCGAGGCACTCGGTCATCGGGACAGCCCCAACTCCTCGGCGCAGGCCGTCATTTCCTCCAGGAACGCCTCCAGGGAGGCCGCTTGCCGGGACCCGGACAGGACGAGCCGTCCGGCGCCGAGGGACTCGGCCCACTCGGCCCTGCCCGCGGCGCGCGGCAGCGTCGCCCCCAGCGTGAGCTCCACGTCCTCGGGGTTGCGTCCGGCCGCATGCGCCGTCTCGCGTACGAGGGTGATGGCGGCGGTCAGTTCGTCGCCCGCCAGGCCGAGCGGCTGGAAGCCGTCGCCGATGCGTCCGGCCCGGCGGGCCGCCGCGGTGGAGTGGCCGCCGATGTGCAGCGGCACGGCGCGTCCCGCGTGTGGCTTCGGGTAGCTGTGCGCGCCCTCGACCGTGTGGAACTCGCCCCGGAAGGTGAGGCCTTCGGGCGACGTCGACGCCCACAGCTCCCGCATCAGCCGGATCGACTCGTCGGCGGCCTTGCCGCGCCGCGTGAAGTCGCCGCCGCACGCCTCGATCTCCTCGCGCATCCAGCCGAGCCCCGCACAGATCCGCAGCCGGCCCCCGCTGAGCCGGTCGAGCGTGGCGAGGCGCTTGGCGAGGACGAACGGGTTGTGGTTCGGCAGCACGAGCACGCCGGTCGACAGGCCGAGCCGTTCGGTGCCGGCGGCGAGAAAGGCGAGCAGTTCGAGCGGGTCGGGGTAGGGCAGGTCGTCGGGCAGCGGAAGGCGGCCGTCGGGCGCGTAGGGGTAGCGGCTGTCGGTGTCGGCGATCACGACGGTGTGCTCGACGGCGGAGACCGACTCGAAGCCGAGGTCCTCGGCGTGCCGGGCGAGGCGCAGCACGTCGGCGGGCTCACCGAGGACGCCGAGGTGGACGGGGAGGACGACGGAGTACTTCACGCGGGCTCCTGTGGGGACGGGGCTGGCAACGGGGGCGGCGGGCGACGTAGGGCTCGAACGCGGGAGCCGGCAGGGGAGCGGGCCGTCGGCTCACGTCCTGGACGGCCGTTCATGGCGGGCGCGTTCGCGCAGTGCGACCTTGTCGACCTTGCCCGCCGCGTTGTGCGGCAGCGCGTCCACGGGGACGAAGGCGCGCGGCACCTTGAAGTTGGCGAGCCGCTGCCGCGACCAGCCGGTCAGCTCCGCGGCGTCGATCCCGGCGCCGTCCGCCGCGACGCAGTACGCGACACCCACCTCGCCGAGCCGTTCGTCCGGCGCGCCGACGACCGCGACGTCGGCGAGGGCCGGATGGCCGCGCAGCGCCTGCTCGATCTCGGCCGGGTAGGCGTTGAACCCGCCGACCAGGAACATGTCCTTGATCCGGTCGGTGATCGTCAGGAAGCCGCGCTCGTCGAGGCGCCCGACGTCACCGGTGTGCAGCCAGCCGTCGGCGTCGAGCGCGGCGGCGCTGGCGTCCGGGTCGTCGAGGTAGCCGCGCATCACCTGGTAACCGCGGATCAGGACCTCGCCCTCGCCATCGGCGAACCGGCCTGCCGAGGCGTCGATACGGATCTCGGTGCCGGGCATCGCGGGCCCGGCCGTGTGGGCCAGGGTGTGCGCGTCCTCGTGGGGCGAACAGATGGTGGCGAAGCCGTTCGACTCGGTGAGTCCGTACGCGGTGAACACGGTGTGCGCGCCGAGTTCGCGGATCTGCTCGATGAGCCTGGTGGGAATGTTGGAGGCGCCGGTGCCCGCCATGCGCAGCGACGACAGGTTGTGGTCGGGCCGCCGCGGATGGTTGAGGAGGGAGAGGAACACCGTCGGGGCGCCGGTGAGTACCGAGACGCGGTCGCGCTCGATCCGCTCCAGGGCCAGATCCGCGTCGAACACCGGCTCCGGCAGCACCGCCGCGCCCGTCAACAGGCAGGCCACGAAGCCCGCCTTGTAGCCGAAGGTGTGGAAGAACGGGTTGACCAGCAGATACCGGTCGCCGAACCGCAGGGTCACCGAACTCGCCCAGTCCCGGGAGGCCCGCACCACCTGCCCGTGCTCGCCGATCACCCCCTTGGGGCGGCCGGTGGTGCCCGAGGTGAACAGCAGATCGCTCGGTGCGTCCGGGGCCACCGCCGCCGATCGTTCCGCGCGCTCGCGGGCGGTGACCGTGTCACCCGAGGCGAGGAACGCGGCCCACTCGCCGTCGTCGTGCAGGGCCACCACCCGCCCCAGGAGCGGGAGTTCATGGCCATCCGCGAGTTCGGCGCGGTAGTCGCGGCCCAGGAAGTCGTGCTCGGTCAGCAGCACACGGGCACGCGCCCGGCGCAGGATGTCGGCCGCTTCCTCGGCGCGGTAGCGGGTGTTGACCGGGACGAGGACGCCGCCCGCGGCCAGGACGCCCAGCGCGGCGATCATCCACCGGTCGCTGTTGGACGCCCAGACCCCGACCGACTCGCCCTGCCGCAGCCCCTGCGCCATCAGGGCCCGCGCGGCCCGGTCCACCTGATCGCGCAGGGTTCGGAACGTCCAGCGGTTCCCCCGGAACGAGAGTGCCTCCGCGTCGCCGTGGGCGTCGGCCGCCCAGTCGGCGAGGCGGGCCAAGGTGTGCGGGCCGCCCATGTGTTGTCGTCCTCCCGGTCGCCGTGGCAGTGCAGAGCAATCAGACGGTCGGAGCGTGGCACGGGGGAGCGGCGGGTGCAGTGGGGTGTTCCCGGTGGGTGGGAAAGATCGCGCATTGAACCCTCCGACCCCTGCCGTCACGATCGTCCGGACGCCGATCCCGCTGGCCGGGAACGGGCCGTTGCCGCCGCCAACTCCCCTTGCGACGCTCGCCGTTCGCGCGCGCCGCCGGACGGTGTGCGACACCGGGCGATCGATCCGAGGAGGCCGCACCATGACGGGACGGATGGACGGGAAGACCGTGCTGATCTCGGGAGGAGCCGGCGGGCTGGGCGCCGCGCACGCCCGCCGGATCGTCGCCGAGGGCGGCAGGGCCGTCATCGGCGACGTACAGGTCGAGGAGGGCGAGGCACTCGCGGCCGAACTCGGTCCGCGGTGCGCCGTGTTCACCGAACTCGACGTGACCCGGGAGGCGTCCTGGCAGGCCGCCGTCACCCGTGCCACCGAGACCTTCGGAGCGCTGAACGGGCTCGTCAACAACGCGGGCATCGTGCACAACGCCCCGATCGAGAAGCTGACCGAGGCCGACTACCGGCGGGTCGTGGACGTCGACCAGCTCGGTGTGTTCCTCGGCATGAAGACGGCGCTCGCCCCGCTGCGCGCGGCAGGCGGCGGCTCGATCGTCAACATCTCCTCGACCGCCGGGATCATCGCCTTCCCGAACATCCTTCCCTACGTGGCCGCCAAGTGGGCCGTGCGCGGCATGACGAAGGCGGCGGCGCAGGAGTTCGCCCCCGACGGCATCCGCGTCAACTCCGTGCACCCCGGCCTCGTGACGACGCCGATGACCGCCGAATCGGCGCCCTCGCACGCCGCCCTCCAGCGCCAGCCGGTCCCGCGCATGGGCCGCCCCGAGGAGATGGCGGCGATGGTGGTGTTCCTGCTCTCCGACGAGGCGACGTACGCGACCGGGGCGGAGTTCGTGATCGACGGCGGGTACACGGCGCTGTGAACCGCGCGCATCCTGGTCGCCGTGGGCTCAGGGCCCACTCCGCCAGAGCATGTGGAGAAGGTATCTCCACTTCGGTGCTACGATGGGCCCGTAAAGCGGAGATCTCATCTCCGTTTGAATCCTCGCGTGCGGAGAAGCCCATGAGCAGCCATCTGATGCACACCGCCACACCCCGCGCCCTGGTCGTCGGTATGGGGATCGGCGGCCTCGCCACCGCGATGCGCCTGCGCGAGGTCGGCTGGGATCCCGTCCTCGTCGAGCGCACCCCCGGGCGCCGGGCGGCCGGATACTTCATCGGGCTGTTCGAGACCGGTCGCGCCACCGCGCAGCGCATGGGCGTGCTCGACGCCATCGGCGACCGCGCGGCCCTGGACGGCGTCACCTACGACGTCGAGCGCAACGGCCGCCGCCGGCCCGGGATGGGCTACGGCGACCTGCCCGGAGGTCCCCGCCTCATGCTCCGCGGCGACATCGAGGCGGCCCTTTACGACACCGTCGCCACCGACACCGAGATCCGGTACGGCACGACACCCACCGCCCTCGACGAACACCTCGACGGCGTCGACGTCACCCTCCGCACCACCACTGGCGGCGACGTCTCGGAGACCATCGAGCGCTTCGACCTCGTGGTCGGCGCCGACGGGATGCGCTCCACGGTGCGCCGCCTCGCCTTCGGCCCGGACGCACGGTTCATGCGGCCGCTGCACCACATCATCGCCGCCACCGTCATCAAGGAACCCGTGCCCGGCTACCGGCCCCAGGACGGCGTCGTCCTCGCCGAACCCGGCCGTTCGGTGTGGACGTTCCCGTTCGCCGACCACGGGCCCGGCCTGCTGTTCAACTACCGCACGGACGACGAGGACGCCCAGTTCCGCCGCCCGCCCGTCGAGTCCCTGCGTGCCGCTTTCGGTCCGCAACCGGCCGGCCCCGTCCTGGAGCACCTGCTCCAGCAGTTCGAGCAGGCCGACGACCACCTCTTCGACTCCGTCCACCAGGTCGAGATGGACACCTGGCACACCGACCGCGTCGTCCTGCTCGGCGACGCCGCCTGGTGCCTCACCCTCTACTCCGGCATGGGCGCCTCCACCGCGATGGCCGGCGCCGACCTCCTGGGCACCCTGCTCCAGCGCAACCCCGGCAACACGGCCCGCGCGCTGCGCGAATGGGACCAGAAACTGCGCCCCTTCATGGACGTCCAGCAGCGGTCCGGCCGCACGATGGGCCTGACGATGTTCGTCCCGCAGACCCGCAAGGACAAGGCGATGCGCACCGCCATGCAGCGGATGCAGACCAACCGGGTCGGCAGGAAGGCCATGTCGGCGCTGATGGCCAAGGCGTTCAGGGAGAAGTCCGTCGACATCGCCGCTGCCTGACCCGGTGCACGGGGGTGCTCCTGCAATCGGGTGGCGCGGGACGCCGGCCGGCGTGGAGCGTTGCGTTCCGGTGGCATTGATGGCGGGGACAACCGGGCCGGGGTGACGCATGTGCCCCGGCCCGCTCCTCCCTACCGACAGGAGTCGTTGATGGGTCGCCGTATCGGCACGCGCAGCGCAGTGATCGCCGCCGCTTCGTTTCTGGCACTGAGCCTTCCCGCCACCCTCGCCCACGCGGACGTCGCCGCACCGGCCAAGGGCTGCGCCGCCTACGAGAAAACGGTCACGCGCCACCAGGTGACCGTGGAGGCGCTCGACGTGCGGTTCGCCGCCGAACGGCGCACGTCCGAGAGGCTCTCCGACGCCCACGTGGACGCGACCGCCGAGGCCGACGGGATCCAGTTCCAGCTCGGCGACCTGAACGAGGAACTCCAGAACACGGATCCCTCGGACCCGCGGTACGCCGACCTCCTCAAGCAGCGCGACGCGAAGCAGGAGGAGCTCAAGCAGGCGGAGGCCCGGGAACGGGTGGCGTACGAAGCCTGGCGGGCGTTCGAGGCCGACCCGCAGCTCGCCACCGACCGCACGAGGGCCCACGCCCTCCTCAAGCGCGCGAAGACCCGGCTGGCGACGTGCCAGAGCAAGCTCGTGTCCGCGGCCCCGGCCGTCAGCGCTCAGTGATCGACAGCTGATCGAGGTGGCCGCGGCCGTCGCCGACGGTGTCTCGCACCGGCGGCGTGCTCCCCGCGGCCATCGACTCCGCTGGGGGACCGGGAGGGGATTCTTCGCCAGGACCGCTCGAAGAGGGCCGTCAGGGACGGGTGTCATCGGGTGTCGGTACTGCGGGCTCAGCACGGCTCGGCGACCCCCGGTCGACCGGAACATTGATCTGTGATCACAGATCACACAAGGGTTTCCGTCGGCGGGCTCGCCGCGTAGAGTGCCGCCGTCGTCCAGGGACGGGTGTCACCGAGCCACTGGAGACGCCACGGACGCCTCCGCAGCCCTCGCGGGCGCGCTGCTCCCGTTCGGTGGACACCGGGGCGGCAACATCGCTCTGCTCGTCGAGCTCCTGGCCACCCTGGGCGGCGGCACCTTCTCGCTGGACGCGCCCCCGTTCGACCACGGGGACGCGCCGCCGGGCATCGGTGTGTTTCTGCTGTGCCTGGACTCCGGGGTGCTGCCGGGGGAGCGGGGCCGGCCCGCATCCCACCTGGAACGACTCCGCGCGGAGCACGGAGTACGGCTTCCGGCGCTGGAACGAGAGGTCGGCGCGGACGGCCTGGCGGTGGACGAGGAGCTGATCCGTCGTCTGCGGGCGGCCGCGAGCGCCGCGTAACCTCCTCCTGTGTCCGCCTCCCGCCCGCACCGTGTCGCCGTCCTCGTGCTCGAGGGCGCCAAGCCGCTCGACGTCGGGATTCCCGCGCAGGTGTTCACGACGCGCGCGAGCATGCCGTACGAGGTGCGGGTGTGCGGCGCCGCGCCGGGACTCGTGACCGGAGGGGACGGCCTCGCCTACTCCGTGGCGCACGGCCTGGAGGCGCTGGCGTGGGCCGACATCGTCTTCGTCCCCGGCTACCGGTTCCCGGACCGCGAGGACCCGCCGCGGGACGTCGTCGACGCGCTGCGCGCCGCCCACGAGCGCGGCGCGCGCCTCGCCGCCATCTCCACCGGCGCCTTCGCACTCGCCGCCACGGGACTGCTCGACGGCCGGCGCGCCACGACCCACTGGCACTACACGCGCGCCCTCGCGGCCAGGTACCCGGACGTCCGGGTCGACGAGAACGTGCTGTTCGTCGACGAGGGCAGCGTGCTCACCTCGGCGGGCGCCGCCTCCGGCATCGACCTGTGCCTGCACATCCTGCGCGGCGACCTCGGCGTGGCCGCCTCCAACCACGCCGCCCGCCGCCTCGTCGCCGCGCCCTACCGCAGCGGCGGCCAGGCCCAGTACGTGCCGCGCAGCGTCCCCGAGCCGCTCGGCGAGCGCTTCGCCGCCACCCGCGAATGGGCGCTGCACCGGCTCGGCGAACCCCTCACCCTCGACACGTTGGCGCGCCAGGCAGGGGTGTCACCGCGCACCTTCTCCCGGCGCTTCGTCGACGAGACCGGCTACACGCCGATGCAGTGGGTCATGCGCGCCCGTATCGACCTGGCCCGCGAACTCCTGGAGCGCTCGCAGCGCGGCGTCGAACAGATCGCCGCCGACGTCGGGCTCGGTACCGGGGCGAATCTGCGCCTGCACTTCCAGCGGATCCTCGGCACCACACCGAGCGAGTACCGGCGCACGTTCACGCCGGGGGAATGACCCCGTACGCCCGGTGGCGGGATCCTTTTGAAGCATGGCGTTCCCGCCACTGTCAGCGCTGCCGCCCCCGCGCGAGCCTGGTGGGGAACGGAAGGGACACCATTCATGACTCGCATCGCCATCAACGGATTCGGCCGCATCGGACGCAATGTGCTGCGCTCCTTGCTGGAGCGGGACAGCGACCTGGAGATCGTCGCCGTCAACGACCTCACCGAGCCCGCCACCCTCGCCCGGCTGCTCGCCTTCGACAGCACGGCCGGACGGCTCGGGCGCCCGGTGACCGCGGACGGGGACACCCTCGTCGTCGACGGCCGGCGGATCAAGGTCCTTGCCGAGCGCGAACCCGCGCAGCTGCCGTGGGCCGAACTCGGCGTCGACCTCGTCCTGGAGGCCACGGGCCGGTTCACCTCGGCCAAGGCCGCCCGCGCCCACCTCGACGCGGGAGCCAAGAAGGTGCTCGTCAGCGCGCCCTCCGACGGCGCCGACGTCACACTCGCGTACGGGGTCAACACCGACGCGTACGACCCGGCCGTGCACACGATCGTCTCGAACGCCTCCTGCACCACCAACGCGCTCGCCCCGCTGGCCAAGGTCCTCGACGACGTCGCGGGCATCGAGCACGGGTTCATGACGACCGTGCACGCGTACACCCAGGAGCAGAACCTCCAGGACGGCCCGCACCGCGACGCCCGCCGCGCCCGCGCCGCCGGGGTCAACATCGTGCCGACCACGACCGGCGCCGCGAAGGCGATCGGCCTGGTCCTGCCGAACCTCGACGGCAAGCTGTCGGGCGACTCGATCCGTGTCCCCGTGCCGGTGGGCTCGATCGTCGAACTCAACACGACCGTCGCCCGCGACGTGACGCGCGATGAGGTGCTGGCCGCCTACCGTGCCGCGGCCGAGGGCCCGCTCGCCGGTGTCCTCGAGTACTCGGAGGACGCGCTCGTCTCCTCCGACATCGTCGGCAACCCCGCGTCGTCGATCTTCGACTCGGCCCTCACCCGCGTCGACGGCCGCCACATCAAGGTGGTCGCCTGGTACGACAACGAGTGGGGCTTCTCGAACCGCGTGATCGACACGCTGGAACTGCTCGCCGCCCGCTGATCCCCTACGCGGGCCGGGGCCCGGCCGCGCGGCGCAGCCGGTTGGCGATCGCGAGGCCGAGGCCCTCCTGCTCGGGCAGGTACGCCAGGATGAGGTCGCAGCCCTGCCGGTCCAGCTCGCGCAGGTATCCGTACAGGCCGCGCGCGTACGCGTCGGGCGAGGCGGGGACGGTGACCACCGCGTGCGCCCGCACCGGGGTGTCGGCGAGCGTGGCCGGCAGGAACACGCCGACCTTGCGGCCGCCTTCCCGCGCGCGCTCGGCCTCGGCGACGATCCGGTCCGGCTCGACGAGGACGACGCGCGCGTTCGGCGCGTAGTGCGAGGGGTGCTGGCCCGGCACTCGCACCTCGCTGGTGTCCGGCACGTCGAGCGGCCGTCCGAGCGCCGCTTCGAGGTCCTCGCGGGTCACCCCGCCGGGCCGCAGGATGCTCAGCGACTCGCTCGTGGCGTCGACGATGGTCGACTCGACGCCGACCTCGCAGGCGCCGCCGTCCAGGACGAAGTCGACGGTGTCACCGAGTTCGGCGCGCACGTCGTCGGCGGTCGTCGGGCTGACCGAGCCGAACCGGTTGGCGGACGGGGCCGCGACCCCGCCCCCGAAGGCATCGAGCAGCTCCAGGGCGACGGGGTGGTCGGGCACCCGCACGGCCACCGTGTCCAGGCCGCCGGTGGTCGCGTGCGGCACGCGCTCGCCGCGCCGCAGCACCAGCGTGAGCGGCCCCGGCCAGAAGCGCTCCGCGAGCAGCCGCGCCGCCTCGGGCACGTCCTGGGCCCAGTCGTCCAGGTGCTCGGCGCCGCCGATGTGGACGATCAGCGGGTGGTTGGGCGGACGGCCCTTGGTCTCGAAGATGCGGGCGACGGCGGCGGGGTCCTCGGCGTCGGCGGCCAGCCCGTAGACGGTCTCGGTCGGGAGGGCGACCAGGCCACCGGCGCGCAGCACGGCGACCGCCTTGTCGATGTCGATCCCGGTGTCGGCCCGGGTGTCGCTGTCGGGTGCGGTCACCCGCGCGGTGTCCTTCACTGTGGTGCGCTTCTTTCGATGGGGCAGAGGTCTTCGACGGGGCGGGGGTCTTCGATGGGCCGGAGGTCAGCTCGCGACGGCGGCGGTCTCGCTCAGGCCGTGCGAGGCGACCAGCTGGGCGGTGCCGTCGGCCAGCCGGTAGGACAGGCCCACCACGGCGAGGCGCCCGGCCGCCACCTGCTCGGACAGCACCCGGGAACGGTCGAGCAGCAAGTCGACGCTGTGCCGTATGTGCTCGTGGAGGATCTCCTCGTCGCTGCCGCGCCCGGCGGCGCGGGCCGTGAGCACGCTCGGCGTCACCCGCTCGACGACGTCGCGCACGTAACCGGCGGGCGCCCTGCCGCCGTCGGCGGCGTCCTTGGCGGCGGCGATCGCCCCGCACGAGTCGTGGCCGAGGACGACGACCAGCGGGCAGCCCAGCACGCTCACCCCGTACTCGATGCTGCCCAGCACCTCCGAACCGACCACATGGCCCGCCGTGCGGACCACGAACATGTCGCCGAGACCCTGGTCGAAGATGATCTCGGCGGCCAGCCGGGAGTCGGAACACCCGAACGTCACCGCGAAGGGGTTCTGCCCCGGCGCGATCTCGGTGCGCCGCGCGGCGTCCTGGTTGGGGTGCCCGGGGGTGCCGGTGACGAAGCGCCGGTTGCCCTCCAGCAGCATCGCGAAGGCTTCGTCGGGCGTCGGGTTCAGAGTCTCGGTCACGACGGCAGCGTACGTCCCGGCGGCTGAAGGCCGCGCTCCGGCCCCACCCCGACCGCCTAGGGCCTGTCGTTTGGATCAGGCCGGGCTCGCGGGGCCTGGCACGCACGCTCGCGGCGTTGTCGTCGGTCGACGACGCTCCGCGTCGCCTCC
>NZ_JBITCS010000076.1:0-16682 GCF_044453445.1 Streptomyces sp. NPDC051684
CAACGACCACCCAGGCCTGATCAGTCAGCTCATGACGACGCACCACGAAAACACCAACGCGCCAACCACTTTGCGGACACGACCTAGGGCCTGTCTGATAATTGATCTTGTGGTGGGTCGTCGTGGTGAGCTGACGGATGTGGCGTGGGAGTGGATAGCGCCGCTGCTGCCCGGTGTTGATGGTCGTGGGCGGCCATGGCGTGATCATCGGCAGGTGATCAACGGGGTGCTGTGGCGGTTGAGGACGGGTGCTCCGTGGCGCGACCTGCCGGAACGCTATGGTCCGTGGCAGACGGTCTACGAGCGCTTCGCCGCTGGGAGGCGGTCGGAACCTGGGCTCGTCTACTGGAGCGAGCCCAGGTCAGGGACGACTCCGTCGGGGCTATTGAGTGGACGGTGTCAGTCGACTCCACGATCAACCGAGCCCATCAGCATGCAGCGGGAGGCAGTAAAAGGGGGCGGACGCGGGGGACGAACCGGAAGATCCAGTACGCGCGGCGGCTCGCCAGGCGCTGGGCCGCTCACGCGGTGGACTGACCACCAAGGTTCATCTTGCCTGCGACGGCCGCGGCCTGCCCCTGGCCGTCGTCGTCACGCCGGGCAATGTCAACGACTCCACCGCCTTCGACACGGTGATGGACGAATTGCGGGTGCCTCGTGTCGCTTCCGGACGCCCCCGCCGGAAACCTGAGGTGCTCCTCGCGGACAAGGCGTACTCATCTCGCGCGATCCGCCGCGGCCTGCGAGGGCGGGGCATCCGGACCGTGATCCCTGAGCGGGCCGACCAGAAGGCCAACCGCCTGCGGTGCGGCCGGGCTGGCGGCAGACCGCCGAGCTTCGACCACGAACTCTACAAAGCCCGCAACGTCGTCGAACGCTGCTTCGCGCGCCTCAAGCAGTTCCGCGCCTTCGCCACCCGATTCGACAAACTCGCCGACCGCTACCGCGCCGGCGTCCACCTCGCCTCGCTGGTCCTCTGGCTCCGCGAAACCGCCCGAGCCCTGCACCCAGGCCCTCCTTAAGCCGATGCGCGCGGGGTGCGCCGGGCCAGCAGCTTTCCGCGGACCCGGTGAAGGCGGGGCATCAGGACGTAGACGACGGTTGGCACGACGAGCGCACTCAGGATCAGTGTCTGCACCACCATCGGCAGACCGTCGAGCCAGGTGTGAAACAGCAGCTCCAGCACGGTGAGGGTGGGGAAGACCGACACCCAGATCATGAGCGCCATGTGGTGCTTGGGGGGCGGGCCGGAAAGCGCCGGGTGAGACATGACAGTCAGCTCCCTACAGGTCGACGAAAATTCCAAACGGTTGTTTGGACTGTAACTCCGGCGAGGCCCGGATTCCAAACAGTCATTTGGAGAGGGGGTAGGATGAGCTCATGGCCTGGGACACCGCGCGCACCAAGCAAGCCCTGCTCGACGCCGCCATCGACGAGTTCGCCGAGCACGGCTTCGAAGGCGCACGGGTCGCTCGTGTCGGCACCCGGGCAGGAGTCAACCCGGAGCGGATCTACCAGTACTTCGGCAACAAGGAAAAGCTCTTCGGTGCGGTGCTGGAGGCAGAGCTGGACCGGATCGCCGCCGCGATCCCGCTGACCGCCGACCAAGCAACCGACCTGGGCGAATACGCCGGGAAGCTCTACGACTACCACCGCTCGCGCCCGCAGTTCATCCGCCTGCTGCACTGGGAGGGCCTGCGCGACACCGGCATCCCGGCCCTGCCTGAGGCTGAACGGACCGCCATCTACCGCTCACGGGTCGAAGCTCTGGCCCAGGCCCAGGCCAGGGGCGACCTCGACCCCACACTCGCGCCCGACAGCCTCTTCTACGCGATCCTCGCCCTGGGCGCCTGGTGGTTCAGCGTCCCACAGGCCGTCCGCATGATCTTCGGCGGTACTACAGATCCGGCGAATGAGCGCGCCGCCATGGTGAGCCTGGTGCGACAGCTGGCAGGCCAGCCCAGCCCGGCGCGCTGACGGCGGATTGTCAGCCCCCCTAGTAGTGCTTCGTTAGGATCTGGCTCTGGTGAGTGGTTGGCCGCAGGTGGTGCAGGTGCCGGTCCAGCACCGCAGTATGTCCTGCAGGGTGTCGAGGACTTGGTAGAGGCTCAGGCCGGGCTCGGTGCTTTTGGGTCGTAGCGCCGCAGGGTGAGGAAGGCCTGGGCGGCGGTGACGAGGGTGACGTGATGGTGCCAGCCGCGCCAGGTGCGGCCCTCGAAGTGGTCCAGGCCCAGGCCGTGTTTGAGTTCGCGGTAGTCGTGCTCGATGCGCCAGCGCATCTTCGCGAACCGCACCAGGTCCGTGATCGGGGTGGTGGCGGGCAGGTTGCTCATCCAGTAACCGGTCGTCTCGCTGGAGTCGTCGCCCTGTTCGACCAGCAGGGTCCGCAGGGGCAGCCTGCCGTCCCAGCGGGCCCGTCCACCGGCCCGTTCCTGGGCGGTTCGGCGGGCGATCTTGCCCGCGGGCCGGACCTGGAGCACCGCGAAGCGAGAAGTCAGCGGGCCCTTGCTGCCGCGCCGCCAGGTCACCTGCTCAAACGGTGTGGTGACATCGACCAGGCCCCTCAGAGACCGGGCACGTCCGCGATAACAGGGCCGGGTCGGCGGCCCCAGCCCGCCATAGGGCGGCCGGGACGGTTCGGCCGCCTCTGCCTGGACGGTCTCCTTGGCATCGACCGCCACCACATAACACCAGCCGCGTTCCTCCAGCGCCTGCCGGAAGGAGACGCTGCGGCCGTAGCCGGCATCGGCCACGATCACCGGCACCTGCTCCACCGACCCGGACAACTGGTCGAGCAGGTCCAGCGCCAGCCGGGGCTTGGGCAGATGTCCGACGTCCTCGGGCACGCCCGCGGCCTTGCGCCGCGCGTCATCGCCGCCCCACTCCTCGGGCAGGAACAGCGCCCACTGAAGCGGGCACGAGGCAACGTCGGTGGCCGCGTGCACGCTGACCGCGACCTGGCAGTTGGCCCGCTTGCCCAGCGCGCCGCAGTACTGCCGGGTCACCCCCACCGACGCCTTCCCGCACTTGGGGAACGACACGTCGTCGACCACCCACGCCTCGGGCCGGATCACCTCGCAGACCCGCTCGGCGATGCGGCGCCGCACCGGCGTCCAGTCCCACGGGGACTGGCTGACGAACTGCTGCAGGGCCTGCATGTTCCCGTCCGGCAGCCGCTCGGCCATCGGATGGATCGACTTGCGCCGCCCGTCCAGCATCAGCCCCCGCAGATAGCACTCGCCCCAGCCCGCTGGTCCCTGCGAGGCACCGAGGCGAACACATCCGCGACGAAGAGCTCCAACTCCGCCCGCAAACGGTTCACTTCATGTGCGTCCACACACCCAACATGCTCTTGATCAGCGCCAACGACCAGACCCAACGAAGCACTACTAGGTGTCCGAAGGAATCCCCATCGCGATATGTAACTGGGACGAAAAACCGCTGTGAGCACCTAAGTTGGCGTCTCTACTCTCGGTCCATAACATGGAACGAGGCCAGCGGCACCGTCAGCCAGACCTTCGACAGTTGGCGGTACACCGACGCGCAGAACCGCGCCTACCTGCGGCTCTTGGCGGAGCGGTCCCACGCGGCCTACAGCGGACCGGCCCGGTGATCGAGGCAGGCGGTGACGGAATTCGCCTTCCAGTTCCCGCCGCCGTACTTGGAGTCCCACCGCCGGGCCTCGTCGGCCGCCTCACCGGGTCTTCCTGACCTTCCTGTGGCAGCGCGGTCTCCTGGAGTCACGAAGGCCATGAGGGGGAAATTCGCTGGCAGCTCAGGGACACCGGGTAAATGGCACTCTCTGACCGCCCCGGACGCGTGACGCGATCAACCGCGCCCTCGACCATCGCTCGGTCAGCCCGGGGCCACGCAGGGCGCGATGCAACACGGTCCCCTCGACCACGGCGTCGAGCTGACGGGAGGCGTCGCCGTCGAATTACTGCTCCAGGCAGGCTCGACGACGGGACATCCACAGTTGCACGAGTTCGATACACGGGCACGGCGGAACCTGGCTGCGCAGCCGTACCCCTGCCGCCCTCTCATATGCCCACGCCGACACCTGTCCAGTACGGCCTCACCGCCACCGAACGCCGTTGGCGCAGGCAGCGGTGAGGCCGTACTGGACAGGCACGTGGACTACTTGGTCGCCCCCTGGGCGAAGCCGTTGTAGATGTAGCGCTGCAGGAAGAGGAAGATGAGCAGCGTCGGCAGGATGACGAGGATCGCGCCGGCAGAGATGGCTTCCCAGTGCGCGCCGAACGGCCCTTTGAACCGGAACAGCGCGGTGGAGATCGTCCCCTTGTCCTCCGAGGGCATGTACAGGAACGGGATGTAGAAGTCGTTGTACGTCGTGATGCCCTTGACGATGACGACGGTGGCGATGGCCGGCTTGAGCAGCGGCAGGATGATCTTCCGGTAGATGGTGAAGGTGTTGGCGCCGTCCAGCCTGGCCGCTTCGTCGAGCGAGGTCGGGATGCCCCGGATGAACTGCAGGAAGATGTAGATCGAGACGATGTCCGTGCCCATGTAGAGCAGGATCGGCGCCCACCGCGTGTCCACCAGGCCGAACCTGTTGACGACTTGGAAGGTGGCGACCTGCGTCGTCACCCCAGGGACCAGCGTGGCTATCAGGAACAGTGCCATGACCGTCTTCTTCAGCCGGAACTCGAAGCGGTCGATCGCGTAGGCCGTCATCGAACCGATGAGGACGGTGCCGGTGATCGAGAACAGCAGGATGAACGCCGTGTTCCCGAACGCCGTGAGCATCCGCCCGTCATTGAACGCGGTCGCGTAGTTGGAGAAGTTCAGCCAGTCGTGCGGCAGACTCAGCGCGCCGCCGTCACTCACCTCCCGGGAGGACTTCAGGGAAGTGAGGAGGACAACCACCAGCGGGACGAGGACCACGAGTGAGGCGACGACCAAGGAGAGGTACGTCAGGGCCGTGCCGATTCGGGGCCGCTTGCGGGGCGTCGGCAGGTCGGAGGTCGTGAGCGTGGTCATACGAGGTCTACCTTGTCGTCGGGCACAATGCGCCGCTGGATCCACGTGATCAGCAGGATGATCAGGAGCAGCACCACGGCGCAGGCCGAGGCAAGTCCCGTCTTGTTGAACTGGAAGGCGAGTTTGATCGTCTGGATGACGAAGGTCGACGTTCCGGTCGCGCCGCCGGTCATGATGTAGGGGATCTCGAAGACGGCGAGCGAGCCGGAGATCGCCAGGATGACGCTGAGGCTGAGCACCGGTTTGATGCCTGGCACGATGATGTGCCGGAACTGCTGCCAGCGGCTCGCGCCGTCGAGCTGCGCGGCCTCGTACAGCTCACCCGGGATCGACTGGATCGCGCCGAGGAACAGCACGAAGTTGAGTCCGGTGAACCGCCACACGGACACCCCGGCGAGCGAGGTGTTCGCCGACTCCGGATCCCCGAGCCACGCGTGATCGCCGCCGGCCCCGAACCACGAAAGGACCGAGTCGAGGGTGCCGCCGTCCTGGAAGAAGTACAGGAAGACGAAGCCGATGGCGACACCGTTGATCAGGTACGGGAAGAACAGAATCCCTTTGAAGAGATTCCGGAACCGCAGATCGAAGCTGAGCACGGTCGCGAAGTAGAGCGCGATCACGATCTGCACGGCCGACGCGGCCAAATAGTAGAAGCTGACGGCGAAGACTCTGAACAGCTCGGGCCGCGTGAAGAGTTGGGTGTAGTTGTCGAGCCCGGTGAAGTTCCGGTCGGGGCTGACGCCGTCCCAGTCCGTGAAGCTGTAATAGATCATGTTGCCCACGGGGACGTACGTGAACGTGATCAGTAGCGCGAGGGGCGCCAGAAGGAACAGCCACGGGGTGATCTTGCGCAGCGGGCGGTCGCGCCAGGACCGGGTGGGCGGGGCGCTGTGCCGGGAGCGGCGTCGGGCGGGAACGACGCTGGGATCCGGTGCCGGTCGTGCTTTGGGGGTGGTGTCAGTCATGCGGGACGGCCCTTTCATGGTCCGCGTCGAGCATCTTGCGGTGCGGGGCCCCGCCGGGTGGGCGGCGGGGCCCCGGGCGCGTGCGCGCGGTCAGTTGCCGGCGGTGGCGGCCGCGTCGGCCCAGCGCTTGTCCAGCTCGTCGAAGTAGTCCTGCAGAGAGCCCTTCTGGGCGCCCCGCGCGATGTCGATCAGCTTCTGCCGGTAGTCCGGCTTGGCGAGACCGATCTCGGAGGCGTTGTCGATGGCGTTGACCTGCTCGGTCTTGGCCTCGGAGCGCTCCACGAGCTTGACATCGTTGTCTTGGAAGGGCTTGAGAACATCCGGGTAGCTCATCGAGGTAATGGCCGAGACTCCGCCTTCCTTGGCGGCGAAGCCGGACTTCTCGGTGAACCAGTCGATCCAGGCGCGGGCGGCAGCCTTGTGCTCGGAGTGCGCGTTCACGGCCAGTTGGTAGTCGGAGAGCATCGTGGCGCAGGACTTGCCGCCCTTCTGGACCGGTACGGGCATAAAGCCGATGTCGTCCGGGTTCTCACCCGCCTTGGTGGCGGCATCGCGCATCTGGTTCACGGCCCAGGAGCCGAGCAGCATGCTGCCGATCTTCCCCTTGGCCAGGTCGGTCTTGGACGTCTCCCAGTTCGTGGTGGTCGGGTCCTTCTCGGACAGCTTGTCGTGGACGACGTCGTAGAGCATGGTGTCCAGGACGTTGAGGTCGCTGCCCTTGGCCCACGGCTTGTCGGACGTCGCGAGCGCGTCCGACGCGTTCGCGTCGCAGCTGACCGATCCGACGCTGTTGGTCCAGGGACTGCTCAGCGGCCAGCCGTCCTTGAAGTTGGTGTAGTACGGGGTGACCCCGGTCTTTACCTTGATCTGCTTCAGGTCCTCGAGGAACTGCGCCGGCGTGGTCGGCCAGTCGTCGATGCCGGCCTTCTTCCACAGTGCCTTGTTGTAGACCAGGCCGTTGACGGTGCCGAAGTTCGCTATGCCGTACAGCTTGCCGCGTACGTTGGTCTTGTCGGTGAAGCGGTAGAGCCGGGCCATGTCCTTGGTGTCGCCCAGCGGGGCGAAGAACTTCGGATAGTCCCCCTTCGCGATCACCGAGGGGATCAGCAGGACGTCACCGTACTTGTCCGTGTTCATCCTGATCTTCACCTCCCCTTCGTAGTCGGTGATGCCCTCGAACTTCACCGTCACCTTGGGATGTGTCTTCTTGAACTCGGCGGCATACTTCTTCATCGTGCCGTTCTGCACGAGGTCAGTTCGGTTGGTGAGCACGGTGATGGTGCCCGACGCCTTGCTGGGGTCCGAGGGTGCGGTCGCCGCCTCCCCTGTCGAGGACCCTCCTCCGCCACACCCCGCGACGGTCAGCATCGCGGTGGCAAGCAGCGCGGCGCTCAGCGACTTCCTCCTCATGTGCCCAACTCCTTTCAAGGGTTACGGCTCAGGCCTCGGTGGCTGACCGCACTATGTCAGCCATGCGTGAACCGGTAAAGCTGCGATTTCCGGCGTGATACTCAATCGTTACCTGGACATCCCGCTACGTTCTGACCCGACAGCGCCTTCCTGGTGTGTTGTGTGCCCCCGCGATCACTTCTGTGGACTGGACCGGTTAATTGAATCAGGGTTAGGTTGGCGGACGTTGCGCACGGCCAGGGCCTGCGCCTGTCTGATGGGAGTCGCTGATGAAGGACGTCGTCCAGCTGACCGAGGGCTGGCAACTCGGCTACGAGGGAGGAGCCCTGGATGCCCAGGTCCCCGGCTGCGTCCACACGGATCTGCTGACTGCCGGCCATATCCCCGACCCCTTCCTCGGCATGAATGAAACTGAGGTGGCCTGGGTGGGGCGACGGGCCTGGACCTACACACGTCGACTGGACACCATGACGTCCGGCTCCGCCCCACATGAACGCACCGACCTAGTCTTCGAGGGCCTCGACACCGCCGCCCACATCGCGCTGGGCGGGCAGGAGTTGGGCCGCACCCGTAACATGCACCGCTCCTACCGGTTCGATGTCACGGGCAGGTCGGGCGAGTTGAGTGTCACGTTCGACTCCGCCTACGACGAGGCCGACTCCGTGCGGGAACTGACCGGCGACCGGCCCAATGTCTATCCCGAGCCGTTCCAGTACATCCGCAAGATGGCCTGCAGTTTCGGCTGGGACTGGGGACCGACCGTAGTCACCGCCGGAATGTGGCGTCCCGTCCGGTTGGAACACTGGTCGACGGCGCGCATCGCACGGGTGCGGCCACTGGTGACCGTGGACGGTGTGCGCGGCCGCGTGGAACTCCACATCGACCTCGAACGCACCGAGACCGGCACGGGCCGCCCACTCGCCGTGCATGCCACCGTGGCAGGGGTCTCGACCCGTACCGAATTCGACGGCGCCCACGCCATTGTCGTACTCGACGTGCCGGACGTGCGGCTGTGGTGGCCGCGCGGATACGGCGAACAGCCGCTCTACGACGTGGCACTGACCTTGCTCGACGGTGGGCGGGAGCTGGACACGTGGCGGCGCCGCGTGGGATTTCGCACCGTCGAACTGGACCGCGCTCCCGACGATCACGGCACCGGCTTCACCTTCGTCGTCAACGGCGAACGGATCTTCGTCCGCGGAGTCAACTGGATCCCCGACGACGTGCTGCCCTCCCGGATCACACCCGAGCGCTACCGGGCGCGGCTGGAGCAGACCGCTGCGGCCAACGTCGACCTCGTCCGCATCTGGGGCGGCGGCATCTACGAGGACGACGCCTTCTACGACGCGTGCGACGAGCTGGGCCTCATGGTCTGGCAGGACTTCCCCTTCGCCTGCGCCGCCTACCCGGAGGAGCAGCCACTGCGCGGCGAGGTGGAGGCCGAGGCCCGCGAGAACGTCGTACGTCTGATGCCGCACCCCAGCCTCGTCCTGTGGAACGGCAACAACGAGAACCTGTGGGGTTTTCGCGACTGGGACTGGGAAGAGCCACTCGCCGGCAACTCCTGGGGCGAGGGCTACTACCTCGGCCTGCTGCCCCGCGTGGTCGCCGAGTTGGACCCCACCCGGCATTACTCGGCGGGCAGCCCGTGGTCCGGTTCATGGGACCATCACCCCAACGACCCCGACCACGGCACGTACCACTCGTGGGAGGTGTGGAACCGGCAGGACTACACCGAGTACCTCAAAAACGTGCCCCGCTTCGTCTCCGAATTCGGCTGGCAGGCACCCCCGGCGCTGGCCACCCTGCGCCGTGCGCTGCCCGGCGAGGACCTCGCGCCGGACTCTCCCGGCATGCTCCACCACCAGAAGGCCGAAGACGGCAACGGCAAGCTGAACCGTGGCATCGAGCGCCACTTCGCCCCACCCCAGGGCGACTTCGACCGCTGGCACTACCTCGCGCAGGTGGTCCAGGCCCGCGCGATCGCCACCGGCATCGAGCACTGGCGCGCCAACTGGCCACGCTGCGCGGGCACCATCGTGTGGCAGATCAACGACTGCTGGCCCGTCAGCTCCTGGTCCGCCATCGACGGCGACGGCCGCCTCAAGCCCCTCCACCACGAACTGCGCCGCGTGTACGCCGACCGGCTCCTGACCCTCCAGCCGGGTCCCGACGGGCCCGAACTCGTCCTGGCGAACCAGGGATCCGTGCCGTGGGCCTGCGAGGTCACGCTGCGCCTGATGCGGACCGACGGCACGCTCGCCACCCGCATCTCGCTCGGTTTCACCGTGCCCGCACGCGAGGTCCTGCGTCTGCCGGCCCCGCCGGAGGTGCGGCCCGCGGCGGGAGCCACCAAGGAGTACCTCGTGGCGGACGCCGACGGACAGCGGGCGTTCCATCTTCCCGTACGGGACAAGGAGTTCGGATATCCGGCGCCGCGCTTCGACATCGCGGTGGAGACGGTGGGCCAGGACCCGGACACGGTCGACCTCGTCGTGCACGCGCACACGCTCGTACGGGACCTGCTGCTGCAGCCCGACCGCCTCACGCCGCACGCGACCGCCGACCGCGGTCTGCTCACGCTGTTGCCCGGCGAGACGACCCGCATTCGGGTACGCGGGGCCGCGGGCGCGGGTGCCAATGCGTTCCGCGCGGCACTCTTCTGTGTGGAACCGGCGTGACCGCTTCCATGCAACGTGTCACCATCAAGGACGTCGCGGCCGCCGCCGGGGTGTCCAAGGGCGCAGTGTCGATCGCCTTCAACCACAAGCCAGGGCTGTCCGAGACCACACGCGAGCGCATCTTCGCCACAGCCCGGGAGCTGGGCTGGGCACCCAACTCCTCCGCGCGCAGCCTGTCGACGCAGCGGACCGACACCATCGGCCTGGCCCTGTGCCGGCCCGCCCGGCTGCTCGGACTCGAACCGTTCTACATGGAGTTCATCTCCGGCATCGAGAGCGTCCTGGCCGAACACTCCTGTTCCCTTCTGCTCCGTCTGGTCAGCAGCTTGGAGGAAGAGATCGCCCTGCAGGAGACGTGGTGGCGTGAACGTCAGATCGGCGGATCCATCCTGGTCGACTTCCACCAGGACGACCCGCGGATCGCGCCGCTCGAGCAGCTGGGCCTCCCGGCGGTGGCGGTCGGGCATCCCGATCTGACGGGTGGGATTGCCTCGGTGTGGACGGACGACGCCACAGCGATGGCCGAGGCCGTGCGCTACCTCGCCGCCCTCGGCCACCGGCACATCGCACGTGTGGGCGGCCCCCCGGGCCTGGGGCACAGCGCCATCCGTGAACGGGCCTTCGAGCACACCTTGCTGGATCTCGGCCTGGGCCCTGGAGTCCAGGTCACCACGGGGTTCGCCGGCGAGGAAGGAGCCCGTGCGACACGCTCGCTCCTGCTGCGGCCCGAGCGGCCGACCGCCGTCGTCTACGACAACGACATCATGGCGGTGGCCGGGCTCGGCGTCGCGGCCGAAATGGGCATCTCGGTACCGGACGAGCTGTCCCTGCTCGCCTGGGACGACTCCCAGCTGTGCCGCCTGACCCACCCGACCCTGTCGGCGATGAGCCACGATGTACACGGCTTCGGTGCCGAGGTCACCCGGGAGCTGTTCACAGTCATCGCCGGCCGGGACGTGACACCGCACCCGGTCCGGACACCCTCACTGACACCTCGCGCGTCGACGGCCGCGCCACCCGCCCCGCGGACCTGACCGCGAGGCCACGACCGGGCACGGGCCCACCTCAACGGGGGTGAGGTGGGCTCGTACTCGCCCGCGGCACCAGGCGGGCAGCTGCGACCTGCAGGTGCTCGACAGGCTCTTTGTCGATCGTCGCCAGCAAGGTCCTGGCGGCGCAGGCCCCGTATTCGGGGATGTCCCGTGTCAGAGCGGTGAGTTGAGGCCGCACCGCCTGGGTAAAGGGCGAGTCGTCCCATGCCACCAAGGACAGCTCGCGCGGCACTTCCACGTTCAGTTCCTGGGCGACCGACAGGCCCGCGACGGCCATGATGTCGTTGTCGTAGACGATCGCGGTGGGGCGTTCGGCGGAGATGAGCAGCCTGCGCGTGGCCTGTGCGCCGTCCTCGCCTGAGTAGTCGGTGTGGACCACGACCGGCTCGAGCAGTCCCGCTTCACGACAACTCTCCTCGAACGCCGCGTCGCGCACCGTGGTGTGCGCCAGGTGAGCGAGTCCCGCCACTCGTGCGATCCTGCGGTGCCCCAGAGCGGAGAGATAGGCCACCGTCTCCCGCATGCTGGCGGCATCGTCGGACCAAACGGCGGGCACGGCCCCGGCGGCCGCCGGCGGACCCAGCGCCACCACGGGCAGATCGAGGGCCGCGAAGGCGGGAACCCGGGGGTCGTCGTCGTGCAGATCGACGAGGAGCGCGCCGTCCACCCGGCCCTCGCCCCACCACCGCCGGTACAGCTCGATCTCGTCGTCGTGACTGGTGACGGTCTGCAGCATGAGCGCGATGGAGCGAGGCGCGAGCTCCGATTCGATGCCGCTGATGAGCTCCATGAAGAACGGCTCGACGCTGAGAGTGCGCGCGGGCCGGCACACAGCGAGGCCGACGGCACGAGCCTGCGCCCCGTTCAGGGCACGGGCGGCGCTGCTGGGCCGCCAGCCGACCTCCTGCGCGATCTCCTTGATCTGTGCGCGGGTCTGCGCGGAAACGCCCGGCTGATCGTTGAGCGCGTAGGAAACCGCGACCTTGGAGACACCCGCCTGACGCGCGATGTCCGCGATCGTCGGCCGCTTCATGCACCCTCCCGCTGTACCGGTTCCGCCCTTCAGCGACCGACCTTACCGGTCGGCCGCTGGAGGGCACTCATCCGGTCACTGAACGGGGGTTCAGGCGGTGGTGCAGGTCTTGCCGTCGAGGGAGAAGGCCTTCGGCGCGGTGTTCGTGCCGCTGGAGGAACCGTTGAGGCCGAAGCTCACCGTGCCGCCCGCAGGGATGGAGTTCGTCCAGGACTCCGGGGTGATGTGGACGGCGGTGCCGTCCTGGGCCGCCTTGGCGTTCCACACCGAGTTGATCTTCTGCTGCCCGGGGAAGGTGAAGTCGAGCTTCCAGCCGTCGATCTTCTGGTCCGACGTGTTGCGGACGGTGACATCGGCGTTGAAGGAGCTGCCCCAGTCACTCAGGCGGTAGCTGACGGCGCAGGCACCGCTGCCGTTGTCCTGCCCCGGATCGGTGCCTCCGTCGGTGCTGCCGAAGACGCTGGCCTCCTTGGCGGTGGCCTTGATGCCGTTGGTTCCGTCGAACAGGCGCTTGCCCCAGTCCGTCAGCTGCCCTGCGTCGAAGTTCTGCACCAGGTCGAGGTACTCGACGCCGCTGCCGTTGCCGCTCCAGGACCAGCCCATATAGCCGATGCCCAGGGACTGAGAGGTGGACATGATGGCGTCCTCGTCCGGGTTGCCGTCGGAGTGCATGTCGCCGAACTCACCGACGACGACCGGCAGTTTGGCTGTGGCGAACCGGTTGAGGTAGTCGCTGACCTCGGCCGGGGTGTCGTAGACGCCGTACATGTGGATGTCGAAGAGGACGTTGCGGTCGGGGTCGGCGGCCAGGACCCCTGCGGCGTTGTCGCGCATGGTGAAGGACCAGTCCTGGCCCCAGTTCGGGGCGTCGACCATCAGTGTGTGATCCAGGCCCGCGGTCCGCAGTCGGCCGATGGCGTTCTTGGTGTCGTCTGTCCAGGCGCTGTAGTTGGTGTTGCCGTACGACTCGTTGCCGATGTTGACCAGCACGTACTTCTCCTGGCCCACCAGCGCGTCCTTGACGCTCAGCCAGTAGTCGACCGCCTTGGACAACGAGACGGCGGCGCCCGCCTCGCCGTAGCCGGTGGTGTCGTGGGCCTCCAGCACGCAGATCAGCCGGTTCGCCTTGCACTCGGAGACGACCTTGGCGACATCGGCGGTGTCGTTCTTGGTCCACTGGTCGCCGGTGCCGAGCACCACACGCACGGTGTTGGCGCCCTTGGCCTTGATGTCCTTCAGCGCCTGGTTGGTCTTGTCGGGGTACCAGGTGTGCGCGTGGTTGACGCCACGCATCACGAAGTCCTTGTTGTTGGCGTCCAGCAGTCGGCCGTCCTGAATGTGGAAGCCAGGCGTGTCGGCCGCCTGTGTGGCGGGGGCGCCCGCAAGGAGTGCGGCGCAGGTGGCTATGAGCGCTCCGGTCGCGACTGCGGCTCGTGCTCGTCTCATGTACTGCTCCTGGTTCGATGGGTGCGCACCGGTTCTTGGGGAGCCCACATCAGCTGCCCGCGGTACGCCTTGTCATCAGGGGCGGTGCAGGCTGCGCCCACTGAGCCGCGGACGCAGCAGACCAGGCGCCCAGCTCGATGCCTGGTCGACCGCTGCCCGGAGGATGCGGCTCACTCCGGACAGCGGCGTGCCCGAGCGGTACGCGGGGAGTTGCCCGGCCCTCTGTCTGAACTGCGAGAACACAAAAACAGCGGGCCGGTTTTGACGATTCCGCTCGGCGACGGGCATGACACTAGGGGGGCAGACACCCAAGCACAACACTCTTGGCGGAACCGGTTAAGTTCCTGCGAGGGAAAGAGCCCGATCAACTTCTCCGCTAGCCGGCAAGGCCGGCATCAAGGACCGCTGCGCGGCCCGTCAGTGTGCGGGCGGCCGCCGCGGCGCCGACCAGCCCGGCATCCTGCGCAAGGGCCGCAGGGCGCACCTCGACGTCTCGGGCGAAGTCAAGCGTGGCGTAGCTGTCGAGGTACCGCCGCAGCGGTGCGAACAGGAGGTCACCAGCCTGCGCCACACCGCCGCCGATGACCACGACATCGACCTCGACCAACGTGGCCGTGGCAGCGATACCCGCCGCCAACGCCTGAGCGGCCCGGTCGAATACGGCCAGGGCGAGTGCGTCGCCCTGACGGGCGGATGCCGCGACTGCCGCAGCCGTGGCATCTTCCCCCCGCGGCGGCTCCCACCCCGCAGCCCGCGCCCGCCGGGCGATCGCGGTCCCGCTGGCCACCCCTTCCACACAGCCGCGCGCTCCACACGGGCAATCCTCACCGTCGAGATCGACACTGATGTGACCGATGTGCCCAGCATTCCCCGAACGCCCCGGGTGCAGTTGACCATTGAGGATGAGGCCTCCACCGACCCCCGTGGAGACCACCATGCACAGCGCGTTGTCGACACCGCGGGCCGCACCCATCCAATGCTCTGCTGCGGCCATGGCCACCGCATCCCCCACGAGCACGGGTTCCACGCCGGAAAACAGCAACGGATGCGCCCGCACCTCACGAACCAGCGGAAACCCCCGCCAGGCCGGGATGTTGACCGGACTGACGGTGCCTTCCACCGTATCCACAGGGCCCGCACTGGCGACACCAAGACCCCGAATGGTGGCCCAAGCCGGGTCCCGGGCAAGGGCGTCCAGCACATCGTTGACCGCCCCCATCAGCGCACGCGACGACCCCCGTGCCGGGGTAGGACGCTGAGCACGCCGCGTCACACGTCCTTCCGCGTCAACCAGGGCCCCCGCAATCTTCGTCCCTCCGATGTCCAACGCCGCATACATGAGCCCTCCCCTTCCGGCACGAACTGAAAGCCGTGCTTCGCGCAATCGATGACACCGTCAACATGAGGATACTTAACCGATTCACCTCCAAGAACGAGGGATTGGGATTGCTTCCGATCTTGATGTACCCCAGGGCCGGGCGAGAACCGATCACCCGCCCTGCGGTTCGCGTCGCACACCTGCACGCCACTCACCACACCAAGGGCGGCACGTCCGCGCCCCGACGGTGGGATCCACCCCAGCCTTCCTGGCCCCCTTGATGGGGATCACCGATTCAAAGATCTCTATCATCCTGGCCCTCACAGCTCTGGCTCTCGCGCAAGCCCCGTATTCAAGCAGCGACGTCTGCCGCCTGTACGCAAAGGTGTCCTTGCCCACCAAACCGGCCTGCACGACCAGGACCACCACGACCTTCAGCTCTTCCTCATCGCGGCACGGCCGCACCCACAAGACCATCGCTCAGCCCCCACCCCGAGCCGCCAAAGCATTCGGCTCCGGCGCGGCCCGAAGCGGGAGCATGACTCGATTCTTTGCCTCAGGGCGAGAAAAGACAGTGCTGGCGTGACAGGTGGACCTACAGGACGCATACCGCAACACAACTGAACTTGACACAGAATCGAGCTGGAACAGGCCGATGGTGTCGCTGCCTTGAGTGAGCTTGAACGCCCAGAAGTCATCGAGCGGCACTTGCTGGTTGTTGTCGAGGTCGATGTCCTTGCCGGTCACCCGGTGGATCTCCCGCACCGCGTACGCCATCGCGGACTGCATGCGTACGCCGAGCACATCGAGCTTGAGCAGGCCGAGGTCCTCCACGTCCTCCTTGTCCCCTTGGGCCATCGGGTACTGGCCGCCGGGGGTGGGCTGCACCGGCAGCCGCTCAAGCAGGAAACGGTTGCTCAGGATCACGCCGCACGGGGGTGCATCGCCATGCCGCGTGGCAGGGGCGTCAAGGCCCTCACCGAGCTCCCACAACGGCCCGAACTGTCCCGCCTCCGCGGCAAGTTGCCGCAACTCCAGCAGCTCAGCCAGGGCAGACGTGATGTCGCATGCGCGGATGTGCGGGAACGACTTGGCGACCTTGTCCACCGTCTGGGGTGCGATGCCTAGCGCGAAACCAGTGTCCCGCAGGGCGTGACGGGCCCGGTACGTGTCGGGCATGCCGGTGACCGCGACGCGGTCGGTCCCGAACCGCTCGATGATCCTGTCGTACACCTCGAGCCGGCGGACCGACTCCACGTCGATGTCGATGTCGGGCAACGAACTGCGGCGTTCGCTGAGGAACCGTTCGAACAACAGCCGGTGCTGCAGCGGGTTCGCGGTCGCCACGTACAGGGAGTGGTTACTGACGTTCCGGCCGTGATGTCGCGATGGGGTGACAGGTGGCGGCCTACGCGGTATGCCCAAAGCGTGAGGTATCCGCAAGGCGGTGGACTGACGACTGAGTGGCGGGCGTTTCGGGAGTGCATCCAGATGGAGGCCGCGGGGATGTTCGACGCCGGGCAGGACAACATGGTGGTAGCCAAACGGTTGCGGGTCAGCGTGCGCTCGGTGCAGCGGTGGCGTGCGGCCTGGCAGGAGGACGGCTCCCAGGCGCTGCGTTCGAGGGGTTCAGCTGCCCGGCCGAAGCTGAGTGAGGCCCTGGCGCGCACGGGTGGCCGGACTAGGGGCTCTCGTTTGGATCACCGTGCGGACCACAGGGAGATGCCTGCGATGTGGAGTCCGGCCAGGTAGATGGTCGCTGTCTTCTCGTAACGG
>NZ_JBITCS010000077.1:0-15501 GCF_044453445.1 Streptomyces sp. NPDC051684
GACGACGCTCCGCGTCGCCTCCCTCCTCCGCCTTGCGATCGCACGCACCAGGCCCCGCTCCCTGATCCGGCCTGATCCAAACGACAAGCCCTAACCGTGATGCGGCGCCTCGTACGGCGGGATCGTTCCGTCCGCCTTCTTCACCAGGAACAGGCCGGCCATCCCCATGTCCGAGTGACTCTGGACGTGGCAGTGGTACATCCACGCTCCGGCCCCGACCCCCTCCCCCGCGACGATCTGGAACCCGAACGAGTCCGCCGGGCCGCAGATCTTGTTGTCGAGGACCTGGGTGGGGTCGTCGGGCCCCGTGAGCATGCCCGTGCGGTTGTCCGCCCAGCGGTGACCGTGCATGTGGAACGTGTGGTAGTACTCGCCGTGTGTGATCATGACGATCTCGACCCGATCGCCCACCGTGGCCTCGAAGTTGGGCGCCTCGTGGGCCGCCTTGTTGTTGATCGTCATGTCGTTGAAGACGATCGTGAACGTCTTGCCGGGGTCGGGCAGGATGTCGCCCTTTCGACGCACGATCACCGGGCCGTACAGGCCTTTCCTGATCCCGCCCGTGCCGTGGTCCGTGCCGACGACGTGGTCGTGGTAGTGCCAGTACCCCGCGGTCCCGGCCCGCCAGGTGCCGTCCTTGCGGCGGCCGGGGGCGTGCGCGCGCCAGGTGTAGGTACGGGTGCCGCCGGGCTCGACGTGGCTGCGATTCATCCGCGTACCGTCGCTGGAGATCTCGTAGTCCATGCCGTGCACGTGCAGGCTCGCGTCGACGTCCGTGAGGTTGTGGAACTCGATGTGCAGCGTGTCGCCCTCGTTGAGTTCGATCAGCGGGCCGGGGACGGACGCCTTGCCCTTCTCGAAGCCGTAGCCGAGTTGGCCGTCCGCGAGCTTCTCCGCGTACATGGTGAGTCGTTTGGTGTCGCCGCCCGCGGGCGCGGTGCGCGGTGGGGTGTCCGCCGCGGCCGCCGGCCCCGCCGACGCCCCGATGGACAACGATGTCACACCGGCCGTCGCGGCCACGGCGCCGCCGATCATCATGCGTCGGCTCAGCGCGCGCCCTTCCTGTTCACTCGCCCGCGTCGAATCGTCGCGAGGTCTGTCGTGTTCGGTCACGGCCAACTCCCCACCCTCGTAAGGACTTTCACGTCGCGCAGGGCACCGTAACCACATGATCTTCGTTTATCCACACTCAGGACAAAGTTTGCGTCATACCGGCCATACCTCTTGGCGGGCCACGAAAAGAGGTCTAGCTTCCACCGCGCTGTTGCTGTGTCCGACGAGGGGTGGGTGAACACATGCGTCGATTGACGCATCAAATGCCGTTACCCGTACGAGAGTTCAGAGCAAGCCGAAGCAGACGTGCACGCGTCTGGGCGGTCGGGGTCGCCGCGGGAACCGTGGCCGCCGGGCTGCTCAGCGGCCCGGTCGCGAGCGCGCGCCCGGCTCCGGAACCGTCCCCGACAACGATGTCCGTCAAGTCGCCACCCGGCGGCGCGAATGTGCGGGTCCTGGTGTTCTACGGGTCCGCGGCCGGCGGCGACGAGTCGCCCACGGTCAACGCGGGCATCGAGGCGATCGAGAAGATCGGCCGGTCCGGGCCCGAGGCCCAGCGGTTCACGATCACGGCGACGGACGACGCCTCCGTGTTCACGAACGCCACCAAGCTGGGCAGGTTCAATTCGGTCGCCTTCCTGACCGGCGGGGGCGACGTCCTCGACCCCGACCAGGAGGCCGGCCTTGAGGCGTACATGGAGGCGGGCGGCGGTTTCCTCGGCGTCCATGACGCGGCCCGCGCCGAACCGTACTCCGACTGGTTCACCGGTCTGATCGGGGCCCGGCCCGCCACGTCGTCACCAACAGCCGCGCAGCGCGCGACAGTCGAGGTCGGCGACCGGCAGAACCCGGCGACGAAGGATCTGCCGGTGCAGTGGAAGCGGGCCGACAAGTGGCTGAACTGGACGGCGAACCCGTCCGGCGACGTGCACACGGTCGCGCGGGTCAACGAGTCCACGTACAAGCCGGGCGAGGGCGCCAACGGCGCCGACCACCCGGTGAGTTGGTGCCGTGACTACGACGGCGGCCGGTCCTTCTACACCGGCATGGGCGGCACCGTCTCCTCGTACGACGAGGTGGACTTCCGCGACCATCTGCGCGGAGCGCTGCTGTGGACGACGCGCATCGTGCGCGCCGACTGCAAGGCCGCGATCAACGCGAACTACACGGCGGAGCGGCTGACCCAGGCCAATCAGCCCGGCCAGAACGACCAGATCGGCGAGCCGCACGGGCTCGTCACGGCTCCCGACGGGCGCGTGCTCTACATCGGCCGCGGCGGCGCGGACTCGTCCCAGCCGGTCGTCACCGACTGGAACGACCCGAACGTCGGCAAGGGCAAGGGCCAGATCCACGTCTACGACCCGAAGACCAAGAAGGTGACTCTCGCAGGGGAGTTGTCCATCTTCGGCAACAAGGGCGGCGGGGACGAACTGGTCAAGGTCGAGGAGGGGCTGCTCGGCATCGAGCTGGACCCGAAGTTCGAGCAGAACGGGTACGTCTACCTGCACTACACGCCGCACTCGGGGCTCGACCGCGACAAGCAGATGGCCGAGCGGCAGGTCTCCCGCTTCACGCTCGACCTGGCCACGAACAAACTGGACCTGAGCAGCGAGAAGGTGCTGCTCAAGTGGCCCGTGCAGGTGCACAGTTGCTGCCACGCCGGTGGCGGGATGGCCTGGGATTCCAAGGGCAACCTGTACATCGCGACCGGTGACAACAACTCCTCGCAGTTCAGCGACGGGTACTCGGGCAACAACCCGCAGCCGAACTACAAGGGCGTCTCCTTCGCCGACGCGCGCCGCACCGCCGGCAACACGAACAATCTGAACGGCAAGATCCTGCGCATCCACCCGGAGGCCGACGGGACGTACACCCTGCCGGAGGGCAACCTCTTCACCGGCAAGGAGACGGCCGAGGGCGGCGGAAAGACGCGCGGCGAGATCTATGTCATGGGTGTCAGGAACCCGGCACGCATCTCCGTCGACAAGAAGACCGACACCCTGTACGCGGGATGGGTCGGCCCGGATGCGGGTGAGCCGTCGACGACCTGGGGCCCGGCCAAGTACGACCAGTTCGCCGTCATCACCAAGGCGAGCAACCGCGGTTGGCCGTACTGCATGGGCAACAAGCAGCCCTACCGCGACCGCAACCTGCCGGACCCGACGAAGCCGCTGGGCTGGTACGACTGCGACCATCCGAAGAACGAGTCGCCGAACAACAACGGCCTCGTCAACCTGCCGCCGGTGACCGGGAACAACATCTGGTACTCGCCGCAGGGCGGGGCGCCGGACTTCCCGCGCGATGCCAACGGCGTGCCCTCGTACAAGAAGGAGGAGGCCAAGTATCTGCTGCCGTGGCTCAAGGGCGGCGGCCAGGCCGCGATGGACGGGCCCGTCTATCGCTACGACGCGTCGATTCCGAACGCCGACAAGTGGCCGAGCTACTGGGACGGCAAGTGGTTCGTCGGTGACTTCTACGACGACGGCCAGCCGCGCAACGCTGTCCTCACCGACCCGAAGACGCACGGCGACGGATCGATCCCGGTCCACTCGGAGTCACTGAAGAAGATCATCCCCATCGGCAACGACGGCATCAAGAACCTCATGGACTGGAAGTTCGGTCCCGACGGTGCGCTGTACGTCCTCGACTACGGGCGCGGCTTCTTCACCTCCGACTCCAAGTCGGCGCTGTGGAAGGTCACTTATACCGGTGGCGAGGCGACCCCGGCGGCCGGTCAGCTGGCCAGGAAGGGCTGATCACATGCGATCCACGCGACTGATGCGCCCCGTGCGCTCCGTGCGCAGACACAGATTCCTGACCGTTCTGCTCGCCGCGATGCTGATGTGTCTCGGCCTCGGCACGCTGCCCGCCGCGACCGCGGCGCCCGCGCCCGAGGCAGCGGCCGACCAGGTGCTGACCTGGACGGCCGGCGACGACATCACGAAGTACACGTCGGCGCCGACGACCGCGGTCGCGGGCAAGGCGACGATCGTCTTCGAGAACAGCGCGGCGACCGGCAACACCACGGGGATGCCGCACACGTTGACGTTCGACGTGTCGGACCCCGAGTACAACAACGATGTTCCGCTGAACATCCTGGCCAACCCGAACGACGACCAGGGCGGCAAGCACACGGCCGAGGTCACCCTCTCCCCCGGCAAGTACCGCTACCACTGCACGATCCCCGGGCACACCAGCATGACGGGGATCCTGGTGGTGACGGACGGTGGCGGCGGTGACGACACGACCGCGCCGGAGACCTCGGCGAAGGCCGAGGGGCAGACCAACGCCGACGGCGCGTTCGTCGGGTCCGCGTCCGTCTCGGTCACCGCGACCGACGCGGGTTCGGGCGTCGACAAGGTCGAGTACGCGCTCGACGGCGGCGCGTACACGCCGTACACGGCGCCGGTGGTCGTCGACCAGGTCGGCGCGCACACCGTGAAGTACAAGGCGACCGACAAGGCGGGCAACGCCGCCGCCGAGAAGTCGCTCGACTTCACGGTGGTCGCACCGCCGACGGACGACAAGACGCCGCCGGAGACCTCGGCGACGGTGACCGGCGACAAGGACGACGCCGGTGCGTACGTCGGCATGGCCACGGTGACGGTCTCCGCTTCGGACACCGGCTCCGGGGTCAACACCATCGAGTACGCGGTCGGCGCCGACGGCGCCTGGCAGCCGTACACCGCCCCGGTGATGGTCCACGACCCGGGCGCCTACACGGTGCGCTACCGGGCCGCGGACAAGGCGGGCAACGCCGCCGCCGAGAAGTCCGTCGACTTCACGGTCGTGGCGCCGCCCGTCCAGGACACGACGCCTCCGACGGTGTCGCTGGCGGTCGGCGGGGACAAGAACTCCGACGGCGCGTACATCAACAACGCGAAGCTGACGGTGACGGCGACCGACGACATGTCCGGCGTCGACAAGGTCGAGTACTCCCTCGACGGCGGGCCCTATCTCGCTTACACCGCCCCCGTGGTGGTGGACCGGGTCGGTGCCCACTCGGTGGCGTACCGGGCGAGCGACAAGGCGGGCAACGCCGCAGCGGCGCAGACGTTCGTGTTCGCGGTGGCCTCGGGCGGCGGCGTTCCGGCGCCCAACTGCCCGGAGCTGGACGAGCGTACGACCGTTTTCGTCGGCACGACGGACACCGGCATCCCGAACCGGGTCACCAACAACCGGTGCCGCATCGGCGAGTTGATCGAGGACGAGAAGGAGTGGACGTCGCACGCGCTGTTCGTGAAGCACGTGAAGACGGTCACCGACAGGCTTCTCAAGGAAGGCGTCGTCGACCAGCGCGAGTACAACAAGATCAACAAGGCGGCGCGGCAGTCCCCGATCGGTACGCCGGGCCAGACGGACGGCTACAAGAAGATCATGGACGGCTCGCAGGAGCAGTTCGCGAAGTGGGAGCAGGTCGGCGGCGGCAAGTTCGCGCTGAACGCCGACGGTTCGATCACCAGCAGCACGTCCGTGGACGGCATGGGCATGCTGTGGTTCCCGCAGCGCAAGTACGGCAACTACTCGCTGAAGTTGCAGTGGCGCGACGACGCGCCGGGTACGGGCAACGCCAACGGCGGTGTGTTCGTGCGGTTCCCATGGGTGCACGACAACCCCGAGGAGCCGAACCCGGAGTGGGTCGCCATCAAGTACGGGCATGAGATCCAGGTGCTCGACAAGCCCGATGGGGACATGTACAAGACCGGTTCGGTCTACGGCTTCGACCGGGTCGGGCTCGCGGGCGCGGGCGTCACCCAGAAGGGCACGTGGAACGACTATGAGATCAAGGTGGTGGACCAGCACTTCTCGGTCTACCGCAACGGTGTGCTGATCAACGAGTTCGACAACACCGGTGGCCAGGTCTTCGAACCCCCGCGGGGCGACGACCCGGGCACGGACGGCCGGCGCTACTCCGAGGGGTACGTCGGGCTCCAGGTGCACAGCACCACGGACGTCATCTCGTATCGGGACATCCGCGTGAAGGAGCTTTGAGTCTCCCTGTGCGTCAGTGAGGTGAGCCGGGTCCGTCCTCGTGACGGGCCCGGCTCGGCTGCACCCGCTTGGGCTCCCCCGGCATCTTCGGGTACTCCGGCGGGTACGGCAGGTCGCCCAGGCCGCGGTCCTTCTCGTCGCGGTCGGCCAGCTCCAGAAGGGCGTCGAGGGAGAACCGCTCCTTGTCCATGTCGGCGTGCACGTCGCCGAGTTCCGCGTACCGCTTCGGCATCGTGACGATGTCGAAGTCGCGGGGCAGCGCGTCACCGAGCTCGTCCCAGGTGAGCGGGGCGGAGACGGGGGCGTGCGGGCGGGCGCGCACCGAGTACGCGGAGGCGATGGTGCGGTCACGGGCCGTCTGGTTGAAGTCGACGAAGATGCGCTCGCCCCGCTCCTCCTTCCACCACGCCGTCGTCACGAACTCCGGCATCCGGCGCTCCAGTTCGCGCCCGCACGCGATGGCGGCGCGGCGCACCTCCGTGAACGTCCAGCGCGGCTCGATGGGCACGAAGACGTGCAGCCCGCGCCCGCCGGAGGTCTTGGGCCAGCCGACCAGACCGCCGAAGTCATGTAGCACAGCGCGCAGTTCGCGTGCGGCGTGCACCGCGTCGGCGTAGTCCGTGCCGGGCTGCGGGTCGAGGTCGATGCGCAGTTCGTCGGGGTGGTCCGGGTCGTCGCGGCGCACCGGCCAGGGGTGGAAGGTGAGGGTGCCGTACTGGGCGGCCCAGATCACCGCGGCGACCTCCGTCGGGCACATCTCGTCGGCCGTCCGACCCGAGGGGAAGGTGATCGTGGCGGTGGGGATCCAGTCGGGCAGGTTCTTCGGCGCACGCTTCTGGTAGAAGGACTCGCCGGTCACACCCTCCGGGTAGCGCTCCAGGGTGGTGGGCCGGTCGCGCAGGGCGCGCAGGATGCCGTCGCCGACCGCGAGGAAGTAGTTCGCGAGGTCGAGCTTGGTGTACGTCACCGTCCCGCCGTCGGGGAAGAACACCTTGTCGGGGCTGGACAGACGCACCGTCCGACCGCCCGCTTCCAGTTCCACTGCCGCACCCTTGCCGCCCATGCGCTCACGCTAGGCCGAAGGGACGAAAACCGCATACCGGGCGATACGCCGCCGTAGAGGCCAGAATCGGATCATGGATCTCCCCGTGATGCCGCCGGTGAAGCCGATGCTCGCCAAGTCCGCCGCCAAGATCCCCGCCGGGATGCACTACGAGGCGAAGTGGGACGGCTTCCGGGCGATCGTGTTCAGGGACGGTCCGGAGATCGAGCTGACGAGCCGCACCACCAAGTCTCTGACCAGGTACTTTCCCGAGCTGGTCGCGGCGCTCGCCGAGCGGCTCCCGGAGCGCTGCGTGCTCGACGGGGAGATCGTGATCGCGCGCGACGGGCGGCTCGACTTCGACGCGCTCACCGAGCGGATCCACCCGGCGGCCTCCCGCGTGAAGACCCTCGCCGAGCGCACGCCCGCCTCCTTCGTGGCCTTCGACGTCCTCGCGCTCGGCTCCGAGTCCACGGTCGAGCTGCCGCTGTCCGACCGCAGACCGCTCCTGGAACAGGCCCTCGCGGACGCCTCGGCACCGCTGCACCTCGCCCCGGCGACCACCGCCGCGGAGCTCGCCCAGGTCTGGTTCGAGCAGTACGAGGGCGCGGGCCTGGACGGCGTCGTCGCCAAACCGCTCACGCTGCGCTACCGGCCGGACGAACGCGTCATGCTCAAGATCAAGCACGAGCGGACGGCGGACTGCGTGGTCGCCGGCTACCGCTTCCACAAGAGCGGCCCCGTCGTCGGCTCCCTGCTGCTCGGCCTGTACGACGACGAGGGCGCGCTTCAGCACGTCGGGGTCTGCGCGGCCTTCACGATGAAGCGCCGCACGGAGCTGGTGGCCGAGCTGGAACCGCTGCGCATGGAGCTGCCCGCCGAGGGCCACCCGTGGGCGGCCTGGACCGACGAGGCGGCTCACGAGAGCCGGCGGATGCCGGGCGCGACCAGCCGCTGGACCGGCAAGAAGGACCTCTCCTGGATCCCGCTGCGCCCCGAGCTGGTCGCCGAGGTGGCCTACGAGCACATGGAGAACGGCGCCCGCTTCCGGCACACGGCCCGTTTCCGCCGCTGGCGCCCGGACCGCACACCGGACAGCTGTACGTACGCGCAGCTGGAGGAACCGGTGTCGTTCGACCTGGCGGATGTGCTGCGCTGAGCGCAGGGTGAACGGCGCGCGCCCGTGGGTATTCAAGGTGCGTGGACGATATGCGCAGACGCACGGTCGTGGTCGGGGCTCTCGGGGTGTTCGCCTCGGCGTGCACGGCGAGTCGGCTGCCCGGGGGCGGAAGTTCGGCGTCGGCGCGCGCGCCGCTGCTCGCCGTGAAGATCGACAACGTGGGGGCGGCGCGGCCCCAGACGGGGCTCGACGAGGCCGACCTCGTGTACGTGGAGCAGGTCGAGGCCGGGTTGAGCCGGCTGATGGCGGTGTTCGGCTCGCGGCTGCCGGAGGTGGTCGGACCGGTGCGCAGCGCCCGCGAGACCGACCTGGAGCTCCTGCGGCAGTTCGACCGTCCGACACTCGCGTACTCCGGGGCGCAGAGCGCGCTGCGGCCCGCCATCGACGCGGCGCCGCTGCGGGCGGTGCCGCCGGGCGAGGGCGGCGCCGCGTACTTCCGCGGCTCGGACAAGCCGGCGCCGCACAACCTGTATCTGCGACCCGCGAAGCTGGGTGACCCTGCGGCGGGGGTGCGGGCTGGGGAGGCGGCCGGGTTCGAGTTCGCCGAACGCGCCCCCAAGGGCGGACGGGCCGAGACGGAGCACACGGTACGGTTTCCCGCGGCGCGGTTCACGTTCAACTGGTCTGCGGAGCAAGGCCGTTGGCTGGTGACCATGGACGGCCGCGCCGCGACGACCGCCTCCGGCGAACGGCTCGGCGCGCCGACGGTCGTCGTCCAGTACGTCGCCGTGGAACCCTCGCGTTTCCACGACCGCTCGGGCAGCACGACGCCGCTGTCGCGGACGGTCGGGGACGGCGAGGCGGTGGTCCTACGGGGTGGCCGCGCCCACGACGCGACATGGCGCCGCCCGACCCCCTCGGCCGGCACGACCTTCAGCGTCCCGCTGGCACCGGGCCCCGTGTGGGTAGTCCTGGCCGAACGCTGACGCCCACCCGCACGGGGCGGAGCCCCGAGGCCGCAACGCCGGGTGGGTGTCACGTGCCCGCCGCGACCTCCTCCACCCCGCCCGGATCCCGGAGGCCCTCCGCCGCATCGCACACCCGTTGGATCAGGTCGAAGAACACCCCCCGCTCGTCCGCATCGAGCGGCGCCAAGAAGATCTGGTTCATGCGCGCCGTCCGCACCGCCAGCTTCCTGTGCGTACGCAGCCCCGCGGGCGTGAGGCGGAGCAACCACCGGCGCCCGTCCTGCGGATCACGGACCTTGTCGACCAGCTCGCGCCGCGTGAGCCGGGTGACCACTTCGGCGATCGTGGACCGGTCCAGACCGACCCGCTCCCCCACAGTGCGCTGGTCGAGCCCCGGCTCGGCCACCAGCGCGTTGAGGACCGCGAACTGCGGCGACGTGATCTCCTCGGAGACCATCGTGTTCCAGAGCAGATAGTGCGCCTGCTGGAGCCGCCGGGCGAGGTGCCCGGGATGGGTGGTCAGATCCACCGCGGCCATGGCGGTCCTCCGTCTGCAGTCGTTGCGCCGCTGAACACGGCCGTGCACTGAGCAAGGATCCGGCAAGCCATGTCCGCTTGTCGAGTCCACCCGCGCATTTCCCTGGGAACTATTGACGGTTCACACACCCAGTGGCAACGTGAGCGACACCCAGAAAATACTCAGTGCGCTGAGCACTTCATGAACACGTGCAAGAGCACTCCGCGGAGATGAGGGCTGGCAGGGATGGACAAGGTTGTCGCCACGGCCGCACAGGCCGTCGCCGATGTGGGGGACGGTTCGTCCCTCGCGGTAGGCGGTTTCGGCCTCAGCGGCGTACCCAACACGTTGATCAAGGCGCTGTACGAGCAGGGCACGGGGAACCTGTCGGTGGTGTCGAACAACTGCGGCGCCATGGACTCCGGCCTCGCCGTCCTGCTGACCGCGGGGCGGATCGCCCGCGTCACGGGCTCGTACATCGGCGCGAACAAGGAGTTCGCCCGGCAGTACCTGGCCGGTGAGATCGAGGTCGAGATGATCCCGCAGGGCACGCTCGCCGAGCGGCTGCGCTCGGGCGGTGCCGGCATCCCCGCCTTCTACACCCCGGCCGGCGTCGGCACCCAGGTCGCCGACGGCGGCCTGCCCTGGCGCTACGACGGCGAAGGTGGGGTCGCCAAGGCCTCGCCGCCCAAGGAGGTCCGCGAGTTCGACGGCGTCGAGTACGTCCTGGAGCGCGGCATCCGCACCGACTTCGCGCTCGTCCGGGCCGCCAAGGGCGACCGGCACGGCAACCTCGTCTTCAACAAGTCCACGCGGAACTTCAACCCCCTTGCGGCGCAGGCCGGACGGGTCACCATCGCCGAGGTGGAGGAGTTGGTGGAGCCCGCCGAGATCGAGCCGGACGCCGTACACCTGCCGGGGATCTTCGTGCAGCGCGTCATCGCACTCACCCCGGAGCAGGCCGCCGACAAGGGAATCGAGAAGCGGACGGTGAGTGAGTAACCATGTCCTGGACCCGTGAGGAAATGGCCGCCCGCGCCGCCCGCGAGCTGCGCGACGGCCAGTACGTGAACCTCGGCATCGGCCTGCCGACGCTGATCCCCAACTACCTCGGCGGCGACGTGGAGGTGATCCTGGAGTCGGAGAACGGCATCCTGGGCACCGGCCCGTACCCCACCGACGACGCCGTCGACCCCGACCTGATCAACGCGGGCAAGGAGACGGTCACCGTCCTGCCCGGCGCCTCGTTCTTCGACTCCGCGCTCTCCTTCGGGATGATCCGCGGCGGCCACATCGACGTCGCCGTGCTCGGCGCCATGCAGGTGTCGGCAAGCGGCGACCTCGCCAACTGGGCCGTGCCCGGCAAGATGATCACCGGCATCGGTGGCGCCATGGACCTCGTGCACGGCGCCCGCACCGTCCTGGTCACCATGACGCACACCGCGAAGGACGGCTCCCCGAAGATCGTCGAGGAGTGCTCCCTTCCGCTGACCGGCAAGGGCTGCGTCGACCGCATCATCACCGACCTCGCCGTGCTCGACGTGACCGAGGACGGCCTGGAACTCGTCGAGCTGGCGCCCGGTGTCACCGCCGAGGAGATCGTCGAGAAGACCGCCGCGAAGGTACGCATCCCGGAGGCAGCCAAGTGAGCCGCACCGTCAAGGACGTCTACATCGTCGACGCCGTCCGCAGCCCCATCGGCCGCTACAACGGCGCCCTCGCGGCCGTTCGCCCGGACGACCTCGCCGCGCACGCGATCCGTGAGCTGGTCGCCCGTACACCCCAGTTGGACCCGTCCCGGATCGAGGACGTGTACTTCGGCAACGCGAACGGCGCGGGCGAGGAGAACCGCAACGTCGCCCGCATGGCGGGCCTGCTCGCCGGGCTGCCGACCTCCGTGCCGGGTGTCACCGTCAACCGGCTGTGCGCCTCCGGTCTGGAGGCCGTGGTCCAGGCGGCCCGCGCCATCGCCGTCGGCGACGCGTCCATCGCCGTGGCCGGCGGCGTCGAGTCGATGACCCGCGCGCCCTATGTGCTGCCGAAGAACGACAAGCCGTTCCCGGCCACCAACACCACGATGTACTCCACCACGCTGGGCTGGCGCATGGTCAACCCGAAGATGGAGCCGCAGTGGACGGTGTCGCTCGGTGAGTCCGCCGAACTCATCGCCGACAAGCACGGCATCACACGCGAGCAGCAGGACGAGTTCGCGCTGGCCAGCCACCAGAAGGCCGCCGCCGCACAGAAGAACGGCCTCTTCGACGCCGAACTCGCGCCGGTCACCGTCCCGCAGCGCAAGGGCGATCCGGCGGTCGTCGACGCCGACGAGTCCGTGCGCGCGACCACCACCCTCGAAGCGATGGCGAAGCTCAAGCCGTCGTTCCGCAAGGACGGCGGCACGGTCACGGCGGGCAACGCCTCGCCGCTGAACGACGGCGCCGCCGCACTGCTCCTCGTCGACGAGGAGGGTCTGAAGGCCACCGGGCGCGAGCCGCTCGCCCGGATCTCCGCCACCGGTGTCTCCGCGATCGACCCGCACTACTTCGGGCTCGCCCCGGTCGAGGCGACGAACCGGGCGCTCGCCAAGGCGGGCAAGGGATTCGCCGATCTGTCGACCCTGGAGCTGAACGAGGCGTTCGCCGCGCAGGTCCTCGGCTGCGTCGCCGAGTGGCCCGAGTTCGACCCGGCGGTCCTCAACCGGCAGGGCGGCGCCATCGCGCTCGGCCACCCGCTCGGCGCGTCCGGCGCCCGGCTCGCCGGCACCGCCGCCCACCAGCTCGCCCGCAAGGGCTCCGGCGTCGGCGTCGCCACGCTCTGCATCGGCGTGGGCCAGGGCCTCGCCCTCGTCCTCGAACGTTAGAGACCTCAGGAAGGTCAGGAAGGTCCCCTCCCCCATGGCTCTCACCCAGCACGACATCGACGCGGAGATCGCCGCCAGGCGCGAGGCCTACTACAAGGGTCTCGCCGAGGGCGCGCCCGTCGAGAACCACCCGCGGCGCGACTACGCCCCGTACCGCTCCTCCACCTTCCGGCACCCCAAGCAGCCGCCGATCAACATCGACGTCGCCAAGGACCCGGAGCTGATCGAGCTCACCGCCCCCGCCTTCGGCGAGCGCGACATCACGAGGATCGACAACGATCTGACGATCCAGCACCCGGGCAAGCCGATCGGCGAGCGCATCACCGTCGAGGGCCGCCTCGTCGACCGCGACGGGCGCCCGCTGCGCGGCCAGCTGATCGAGCTGTGGCAGGCCAACTCGGCCGGCCGCTACGCGCACAAGATCGAGGTGCACGACGCGCCGCTCGACCCGAACTTCACGGGCGTCGGCAGGACGCTGAGCGACGACGACGGCTGGTACAAGTTCACGACCATCCAGCCGGGCCCGTACCCATGGGCCCAGCACACCAACGCCTGGCGCCCCGCGCACATCCACTTCTCCGTCTTCGGCTCCGCGTTCACCCAGCGCCTGGTGACGCAGATGTACTTCCCGAACGACCCGCTGTTCCCGTACGACCCGATCCTCCAGTCGGTGACCGACGACGCGGCACGTCAGCGGCTGATCGCCACGTACGTGCACGAGAAGTCGGTTCCGGAGTTCTCGATGGGCTACCAGTGGGACATCGTCCTCGACGGCCCGAACGCCACCTGGATGGAAGAGGGGCGCTGACCCGCCATGACGAAGATCGACATCACCGACCCCGAGTCCGTGCTCCCGACGCCCTCGCACACGGTCGGCCCCTGGTACGGCTACGCGCTGCCCTTCGAGGGCGGCGGTGACATCGCGCCCGTGGGCCACCCGGACACGGTCGCCGTGCACGGCTACGTGTACGACGGCAACGGCGATCCCGTCCCCGACGCGTTCGTCGAGGTCTGGGGCGCCGACCCCGACGGCAATGCCTCCACCGTCGACGGCTCGATGCGCCGCCAGCCGTTCACCGGCGGGTACCTGGGCCGCAACGGCGTGGAGTTCACCGGCTGGGGCCGCATCGAGACGGACGCGAACGGACACTGGGCCGTACGCACCCTGCGCCCCGGCGCGCGCGGCGGCTCCGCCCCGTACCTCGCCGTGGTGATCTTCTCCCGCGGCCTGCTGCACCACCTCTACACGCGGATCTACTTCGCCGGTGACGAGGCCCTGGCGTCCGACCCGGTGCTGAACCAGGTCGACCCCGCGCGGCGCGACACGCTGATCGCGCAGCCGCAGGCCGCCGGCACGTACCGTTTCGACATCCGCCTTCAGGGCGAGGGCGAGACGGTCTTCCTGGAGTTCACGTGACGTTGTTCGACCCCGGCAGCGAGGGCGCGCCCACCGAGCGCACCACGTCCGAAGAGGCCTTCCTCCAGGCCCTGTTGGACGCGGAGGCGGGCCTCACGCGGGCGCAGTCCGCGCTCGGTCTCGCGCCCGCGGCTGCCGCCGATGCGGTGACGGCGGCGGCCGTCGCGGAGCGGTTCGACGTGCGGGATCTCGCGCGGCGGGCACGCGGTGGCGGCAATCCGGTGATCCCGCTGGTCGCGGACCTCACTTCCGCGGTGCCCGCCGAACATTCCCCCTACGTGCACCGGGGCGCGACGAGCCAGGACATCCTGGACTCGGCGCTGATGCTGGTCGCGGCGCGCACGCTGGACGTACTCCTCGGCGAACTCTCCCGCACGGAGGGCGTGTTGGCGGGTCTCGCGCGGGAGCACCGGGACACGGTCATGCCGGGGCGTACGCTCACGCAGCACGCCGTGCCGACGACGTTCGGCCTCAAGGCGGCCGGGTGGCGCGCGCTGGTGCTCGACGCGCGGGACCGGCTGCGGGGCGTGCGTGCGGCGCTGCCGGTGCAACTGGGCGGCGCGGCAGGCACGTTGGCGGCGTTCGGGGCGTACGGGGCGTACGGGGCGGACGATCCGGTCGCCCTGATGGCCGCGTACGCGCGCGAACTCGGGCTTTCCGAACCCGAGTTGCCGTGGCACGTGCTGCGTACGCCGGTGGCGGACCTGGCGGGGGCGCTGGCCTTCACGGCGGGCGCGCTCGGCAAGGTCGCGGCGGATGTGCTGATCCTCTCCCGTACCGAGATCGGCGAGCTGGCCGAGGGAGCGGGGGGCGGTTCCTCCGCGATGCCGCACAAGGCCAATCCGGTCCGCTCCACGCTCGTCGCCGCCGCGGCCCGGCGCGCTCCCGCGCTCGCCGCGACGCTGTACGGTTCGCTGCCCGCGGAGGACGAACGGCCCGCGGGGGCGTGGCACGCCGAATGGGGCACGCTGCGGGAGCTGTTGCGAGTCGTGGGCGGTGCGGCGCGGGACGCGTCGGAGCTGGTCTCCGGGCTTGTGGTCCGTGCGGACGTGATGCGGGCGCACCTGTCGACGACCGGCGGGGCGATCGTTTCGGAGCGGCTCTCGGCGGAGTTGGCCGGGGTGCTCGGGCGTGGTCCGGCGAAGGAGCTTCTGGCGGGTGCGGCGCGGCGGTCCCGGGAGGAGGGGCTTCCCTTGGCCGAGGTCCTGGCGGCCGAGCCGTCCCTCAAGGACGCCGACGTGAACGTGTCCGAACTGACGGACCCGTCGCGGTACACCGGGGCGGCGGGGGCGCTGGTGGACCGGGCGCTCTCGCGCCCATGACATTCCCCAGGGGCCGGCCGGACCCACCGCACTCGCCCGGACGCCCCGCCCACCCGGAGTTGCGCTCGCGCAGGTCCCCGCGCCCCTGAAAAACACACGGGGAACCGCACCCCCGGATCCCTAGGGCTTGTCGTTTGGATCAGGCCGGATCAGGGAGCGGGGCCTGGTGCGTGCGATCGCAAGGCGGAGGAGGGAGGCGACGCGGAGCGT
>NZ_JBITCS010000078.1:0-15398 GCF_044453445.1 Streptomyces sp. NPDC051684
CGGGGCCTGGTGCGTGCGATCGCAAGGCGGAGGAGGGAGGCGACGCGGAGCGTCGTCGACCGACGACAACGCCGCGAGCGTGCGTGCCAGGCCCCACGAGCCCGGCCTGATCCAAACGACAGGCCCTAGGCCTCGACGTGGCGGAGAAGCTGCTCGAAGGCCGCCCGATCCCGCCGATCCGCGGCGCCGCGGCGGTCGACTTCGGCTGGAGCGAACTCAACGACCGGTACGCGCGGAGGTTCGGCATCCCCAACACCGGGCTGCCGGGCGCCTGACGCGGGCGCGCCGGCCCTGCGTGGTGTCAGGCGCCGAGGCGGTGGACGCTCACCGCGTAGCCGCCGTCGTCGTACGGTGCGGCGTCCCAGGTGGCGAAGCGGTCCACGAGGGTCAGCCCGGCCGCCTCGCAGCAGGCGTCGTACTCCGCCAGCGTGATGGTGGGCGGTACGGGCAGGTGGGCGGCGTCCAGGCCGAAGCCCGCGACCAGCAGGCCGCCCGGGCGCAGGGTGGCGGCCAGACCTTCGACCACCGTGGCCTCGGTGCCGGGCGCGAGCAGCGGCATGACGTTGCCGGCGGCGACCACGAGGTCGAAGTCCGTGGCGATGCCGAGCGCGGCCGGGTCGAAAGCGGCGAGGTCGGTCCGGAACCAGGGCAGTTGCGGCGCCCGCTCCCGTGCCACGTCGAGCATCGAGGCGTCCAGGTCGATGCCCACGCAGTCGTACCCGAGCTCCGCGAGCCGGATCGCGACGCGGCCGGTACCGCATCCGGCGTCGAGCACGCGGGCCGCGGCGGGCACCAGGGCCGCACAGAACGACGCCTCGCCGTGCACATCCTTTCCGCTGCGCGCCAGCGCCTCGAAGCGGGCGGCGTACTCGCCACCGGACTTTCCACCGGTCAGCTCCTGCCAACGACTCATGAGAGCGACTATAGGTCCGCGGGCCGGCCACCAGGCAGGACGCTCGGTCACGCCCGGACCTCGCCCCCTCTCTCGCCCGCCGGAAGGCGCAGCACGCACCCCGCGAGCAGCGCGAGGAAGGTGAATCCCGCGGAGATCCACAGGGCCTGTTCGATGCCGCCGAGCGTTCCGGATCCAGCCGCCGGGGCGACGAGTGCGATGCCGACCGAGGAACCGATGCCGAAGCAGGCGGCGTTGATGCCGGGCACCGCGCCGGGTGCGTCCTTCGGGGAGACGACGACACCGAGCGCGTTGAGCGGCGTCATGGCGAGGCCGTTGTAGGCGATCCCGAGGGCGCAGGCGGCGGCGAAGAGCAGCCACCGGTTGTCCGGCAGCAGGGCCGTGCCGAGCAGGATGACCAGGCTGAGCCCGAGACCGGTGCGAAGCAGCACCAGCCAGCCCTTGCGAGGCGCGAGCCAGCCGGTCAGCGGCGCGGAGAGCAGTCCGATGGCGGCGGGCGGGGTCAGGTACAGCAGGGAGGAGAGCGTCGCGCTCATTCCGAAGCCGAACTCCCCGTCCTGGCTGAGCAGCACGAAGGTGAAGTTGATGGCGGAGAAGACGCCCATGAGGGTGAGCAGGGTCGTCGCGAGCAGCGGCCACACCTGGCGCGAGCGCAAGTGCTCGACGGCGATGAGCGGGGCCGTGCGGCGCTTCTCCGTCTGCCAGAAGACGACGAGCAGGGTGAGCGCGGCGAGCAGCAGGCCCAGCGGCAGCGGCGTCGACCAGCCGTGTGCGGAGCCCTTGCTGAGTGCGAGGTTGACGCAGACGAGCGCGGCGGACAGCGCGGCGGCGCCCCACCAGTCCATCCGCCGCCCGTCCTTGGGCGCGGCCTCGGGCAGGAAGCGCAGCAGCAGGACGATCGCAGTGAGTCCGACGACGAGGATGGCGCCGAAGATCCAGCGGAAGCCGACGGTGTCGGCGACGATGCCGCCGACCAGGCCGTCGAGCCCGCCGACGCCACCGTTGATGGCGGTGACGAGCCCGAGCGCCGGGCCGAACCTTGCGGGGCTCATGGTGTCGCGCAGCAGCATGTACGTGACGGGGAAGGTGGCGCCGGACGCGCCCTGGAGGATCCGTCCCGCGATGAGCACCGGAACGCTGGGTGCCAGGGCGGCGATCAGCGCGCCGAGACACATCGTGACCATCGCGGCCAGCAGGATGCGGCGGCGGCCCACCCGGTCACTGAGCCGGCCGAGGACGACGCCCGCGACGCCGCCGACGAGGAAGAACAGGTCCTGCGCGCCCGCCACTTGGGACGCGGAGACATCGAATTCCCTGGCGATCTCGGGCAGCGCGGGGGTGACCATGGAGGCACCGAGCTGGAACGCGATCACCGCGACGATGAGCGCGGTGAGCAGCAGAGCATGCACCTTCCCGCGGGGGCTCACGTCCTCGGCACTCGCCGCGGGAGCCGTGCGGCTCACGAGAGTGCCTCGGTCCGGGCGGTGGGCGCGGCGGTTCCTGCCGGTACGTCCAGGGACACGATCCGCTCCACGAGCCGCTCCGGGAAGGTGCCGTCGGTCTCCAGGAGGACGCGGGCATTGGCCTCGGGCGTGCGGGGGTAGCCGCGGTACATGCCCCGTGCGTCGACGACGAGTTCACCGCGCGCGGGCCCCTGCGTGGTGTCGACGGTGACGTGAAGGACGGGGGCCCGGACCGGCGTGAGGTCACCGACGGCCATGGCCGCGGCCAGCGGGTCGTGACAGGCGGAGGCGCGGAACGGGAACACGATCCGCTCGTGGAAGTCGAGGTAGACGTCGAGGGCGTCGGCCGCGAAGCGGGCGGCCGGGGTGCCGTGGGCGCGCAGCCGCTCCTGGTGTGCGGGGGTGAGGTCCTTCCCCGGAGGCTCTCGCGCTGTCCCGGGACTTGACGCAGGCATGGACCCGCTTCGTCGCCACCGGAGACGCCGGATGGGCGGCGCACCGACCCGAGCGGCGACTCACCCGCGTCATGAAGGTCGAACCGGAGACCCTGCCCTACCCCGAGCAGGCCTCACACCGCATCTGGGCAGGCCACGCCCCAGCACCCTTCGACCTTCCTTAGGCCAGAGACGGAGCAGCGCCGATGAACGCCATCCATGTGACGGTCTGGGACGAGACCACCGAGAAGGCCCCGCCCGCGGTCTTCGCGCACAACATCTTTACGTGGGGCAGCGACGAAGCGTACGGCTTCGCCGCCCAGCGAGCGCTGGCCGACCGCAACCGCCTGCTGCTGGTCGACCGCCGCGGCTACGGAAACAGCCCCGACACCGGCCGGAGCGAGTTCGACACCGACGCCGAGGACCTGGTGGAACTCCTGGCGCGGCAGGACGGTGGTGCACACCTGGTCGGTCACGGCAACGGCGGTCTGGCGGCCATGCTCGCCGCCGGCCGCCGCCCCGACCTCGTACGTTCGCTGACCCTGATCCAGCCTGCCGCGTTCTCCGCGGCCGTCGGCCACCCGGCGGTCGACGCCATGCTGCGCCGGGTGCGCGAGAGCCCCGGTGTGCCGGAGTCCGTCACACCGGAGCAGTATCTGCGTGCCTCCACGGAAGGGCTGGGCATGGCCATGCCCGCGCCCACCCCGGAGCGCCTTCGCGCCGTCGCCACCTCGATGCGCGAACGACCGGTGTGGGAGGCGGCGGTGCCCCTGGAGCCGCTGCGGGACGCCCCGTGGCCGACTCTGGTGATCGTCGGAACCTGGCGGGACGCACCTGAGCCGTACCGCACGTACGCCGGTGAACCGCTGATCGCCTGCGCCGAGGCCGTGGCGGCCGCCGTCCGGGGCCGGCTCTTGCGCGTAGCTGGCTACTACCCGCACACCCAGCAGCCCGCGGCCGTCAACGCCGCCCTGCGCGAACTGTGGCGGCAGCCGTCCGCGGCCGGGCCGGAGCCGCTCCCCGTGTCACCGCGCTGAACCCGCGCAGTCCTCCTCGATCTCGTCCAGCAGATCGATCAACGCATGCAACGCCGGATTCGGATCCCCCGCCCGCCACGCCAGAGCCAGCGGCAGCGGCGGGATGTCGCGGGCCGGGATGAGGACGACGCCGGGGACCTTGAGGTGACCGGCGGAGGACGGGACGAAGCCGATGCCCACACCCGCGCCGACCAGCGTCAGGATCGTGTGCGTGTCGGGTGCCTCCTGGACGATGCGCGGGCTCGACCCGTGCGCCAGATAGGCGGTGTGGATCAGCGCCACGATGCCCGCGCCGCGATTGGTGGGGTGGCTGACGACGGGCTCCTCCTGGACGTCGGCCATGCCGATCTCCGCGCGTGCGGCGAGCCGGTGACCCGCAGGGAGGGCCACCACGATGGGGTGCCGGGTCAGTTCGCGGGCCTGGATGCCGGTGCCCGCGACCGGCAGTCGCATCAGCCCCGCGTCGATCTCGTCGTCGGTGAGCCGGGTCACCAACTCGCCGCCGTACACCGGGCCGTGGATCTCCAGGCGGACGCGCGGCCGGTGTTCGCGGAACTTGCGGGTCATCAGGATCAGCACCTCGTGCGAGGTCGGCCCGCTGAACCCGAGCCGGACCACCCCGGTCTGTCCGCTAGCTGCCCGGCGGGCGGCCAACGGCGCCTCCTGCGCGGCCCGCAGCGCCCGTCGCGCCTCCGTCAGGAACGCCTCCCCCGCCGCCGTGAGCGCCACCTGCCGCGTCGTGCGGCGCAGCAGCGCGACGCCGACCTCGTGCTCGAGGCGCTTGATCTGCTGGGACAGCGGCGGCTGAGACATCTGCAAGCGCTCCGCCGCGCGCCGGAAGTTGAGCTCCTCCGCGACCGTCACGAACGACCGCAGGTGCCGCAGCTCCACGTGAACTCCCGTTCCGTCGCAGGTCATCGGCGATTGTGTCGCGCCGCCGAATCAAACGTACGGAAGTTTGGTGTTAGACGAAACCAGTCGGCAGTCATAGCTTCCCTGTGAGCGCGATCACGTTGCTTCGACCGGAAGGACGGGACGAGATGCCGAGCACACGGCTTCCCGCAGAGGAGAAGATGGCCCGCAGGGCGGGCTGGGCCTCCTACCTTGGCTCGACGATCGAGTGGTACGACTTCTACGTCTACGGCACCGCCTCGGCCCTGGTGTTCGCCCCGCTGTTCTTCGCCGACGTACCGCCGGCGGTCGGCGTGCTGCTCTCCTTCGTCACCTTCTGGGTCGGCTTCCTGGCCCGCCCGCTCGGTGCCATCCTCTTCGGCCACCTCGGCGACCGCCTGGGCCGCAAGAAGGCACTGGTGGCGACGCTGCTGCTGATGGGTGTCAGCACGGTCGGCATCGGGTGTCTGCCGACGTACGGGCAGATCGGTGTGGCCGCGCCGGTCCTGTTGACCCTGTTCCGTACCGTGCAGGGCATTGCCCTCGGCGGTGAGTGGGGCGGCTCGGTCCTGATCACCACCGAACACGCCAAGAAGGAACGCGGGTTCCTGTTCGCGGCCTTCGCCCAGCAGGGCTCGCCCACCGGCCGCATCCTGGCGACGCTGTCCTTCCTCGCCGTCGGGCGGCTCTCCGACGAGGCACTGCTCGCGTGGGCCTGGCGGATCCCGTTCCTGGCCTCCGCCCTGCTGGTGATCATCGGCCTGGTGATCCGGCTCAGCCTGGAGGAGTCCCCGGCGATGGTGTCGCTGCGGGCCGCCGACCAGACCGTGAAGGTGCCGGTCGTCACCCTGTTCCGGGAGCACTCCAAGCTGCTGCTGCTCGGTGTCGGCGCCGCGTTCACCGTCTTCGCGATCGTCTACGCCCGTGACACCTTCGCCCTGTCCTGGGCCACCGGCGAAGTGGGCATGGACCGGCAGGACTTCCTCACCGTCATCCTGGTCGCCAGCATCGTGCAGTTCTTCGTGCAGCCGCTCGGCGCCGTGCTGGCCACCCGCTGGGGCGTGCGCAAGGCCGTCACCGTCATCCTGGCCTGCCAGATCCCCACGATCCCGGTCATGTTCGCCCTGATCGGCACCGGCAGTTTCCCGCTCGCCGTGACCGGCGCGGTCCTCGCCACCATCCCGGACGTCATGTACTACGCGATCGTCGCGGGCATGTTCGCCCAGGCCTTCCCCGCCAAGGTCCGCTACACCGGCATCTCCACGGCGTACGGGCTCGCGGGCGTGCTCGGCGGCCTGGCACCGGTCATCCTCCAGTCGCTGCTCTCGGCCTCCGGGACGATCGTGCTCCCGGTCCTCTTCGTGGTCGTCCTCGGTGTCGTCTCACTCGTCGCGGCCCGCGCCTTCCTCACCCTGTCGGCCAGGACCGCCGACCAGGAGCAGCAGACCGAGGCCGCGCCCGCAGCCGTCAACTGACCTCCACCTACTCGCACTTCGCGTCACAGACCTGAGCAGTCCCGAGGAGAAACCGTGCAGGAGCACGCAGTCACCCCCCGCACCGACGACGCCCTGAATTCGCTCCTCCACCCCCGCTCCATCGCGATCCTCGGCGCCTCCGACACCCCGACCAAGCTGTCGGGGCGGCCCGTCGACCACCTCAAGCGGTTCGGGTTCACCGGGCGCATACTTCCCGTCAACGCCAAGCGCGATCAGGTGCAGGGCCTGCCCGCCTATCGAGGCCTGGACGACATCGACGGGGACATCGACCTCGCCATGATCATGCTGTCGGCCGAGCAGTCCGCCGACGCCGTCCGCGCCTGCGGCCGGCGCGGCATCCCCGCCGCCATCCTGGGCGCCTCCGGCTTCGCCGAGGTCGGCGGCCGGGGCGTGGAGCTGCAAGAAGACCTGAAGGCCGCGATAGCCGAGAGCGGCGTGCGGGTCCTCGGCCCCAACTGCCTCGGCATGATCGCCTCCCGCGAGCGGGCGCTGCCCACCTTCACCTCCGCACTCGACGAGGACGCCGACCTGGTCGAGGGCCCGATCGCCTTCCTCAGCCAGAGCGGCGCGTTCGGTGGCTTCGTGTTCAACGCGGCCCAGAACCTCGGCATCGGGATCTCCCACTACCTCAACACCGGCAACGAGGTGGACCTTTCGGTCGCCGAGCTGGTCGAAGGACTGGTACGCAGCGACGATGCGGAGGTGATCCTCGCCTATCTCGAAGGTGTCACCGGCGGCCGCCGCCTCCTGGAGGCCGCCCGGGAGGCGCACGAGCGGGACAAGCCGATCATCGCCGTCAAGGTCGGCCGTTCCGAGGCGGGCGCCCGCGCCGCCCAGTCCCACACGGCCTCGCTCGCCGGTGAGGACGCGGTCTTCGATGGTGCTGTCCGCCAGTACGGCATCCTGCGCGTGGACGGTCCCGAGTCCATGCTGGAGGCCGCCCAGATCTTCTCCACCGGCCGCCGCGCCGCGGGGCGCAGGCTCACCTCGCTGTCCGTCTCCGGCGGCGCCGGCGCCCTGATGGCCGACGCGGCTGCGGGTCACGGCATCGAGGTCCGCGCCTGGGACGAGGAGTGGCAGCGCACCATGGCCGCCGCGATCCCGGTCTACGGGTCGCCGCGCAACCCCGTCGACCTCACCGGCACCCTCGTGGCCGAACCCGACATCCTGCGCCGCTCGTTGAAGGTCGCCGTCGAGCATCCGGGCACCGACATGATCGCCGTGCTCCTGGGCTGCGCGGACAACTGCGCGGACACGCTCATCGCGGCGCTCGACGAGGCGTACCGCTCGACCGAGCGGCCCTTCGTCGTCGTGTGGACGGGTGGCAGCGGCCGTCCCCGCGCCCGGCTGCGCGAGCTCGGCATCCCCTGCTACACCGATCCCGCCCAGGCCGCCCGCGCCCTCGGCCTGCTCGCCGACTTCAGCCTGCGGCCCGCGCTGCCCGCCCCCGTGCAGCCCGCCGACGTCGACACGGAGGCCGCCCGCGCCGTGCTGACCCGCGCCCGCGCCGAGGGCCGCACGCAGCTCGACGAGTACGAGTCGACGCGGTTGATCGCCGCGTACGGGGTGCGCGTCGCGGCCTCACGACCGGCCGCGAACCCGGATCAAGCGGCGGACGTGGCAGCGGAGTTGGGCGGTCCCGTCGCCGTGAAGCTGCTGTCCGAGCGGATCGGGCACAAGAGCGACATCGGCGGCGTCCGGCTCGGTCTCAACGGCGCGGACGCGGTACGCGAGGCCGCCGCCGACGTGCTGCGCATCGCCCGTGAGGCGGGTGTGGACGATGCCCGGGTCCTCGTCCAGCGGATGGCCGACGGCGGTGGCACCGAGCTGATCGTCGGCGTCAAGAACGACCCGGTGTTCGGTCCGGTCGTGGTCACCGGGCTCGGCGGCATCCTCGTCGAGGCGCTGGCCGACAGCCGGGTCGCCGTGGCCCCCGTCGACCCGGCGGGCGCCCGCCGCATGCTGCTGTCGCTGCGCGGCAGCCGCCTGTTCGGCGAGGTGCGCGGCAAGCCCGCGCGGGACGTCGAGGCCGCCGCCGACACGATCGCCCGCCTGTCCTGGCTGGCCGCCGACCTCGCGGACGAGCTCGCGGAGCTGGACGTCAACCCGCTGCTCCTGGGCGCGGCGGGCGAGGGCGCCTTGGCCGTGGATGCACTGGCCCACCTCACCCCTCTCAACTGACTTACCTGTAAAGGAGATTCACGATGGAAGCCGAGGAGTTCGAGGCCGTCGTCGCCGCCGTCCACACCCTCGTGCGGGAGGACGTGGTCCCGCGCGAGGACGAGATCGAGGAGACGGACGCCATCCCGGAGGACGTCCGCCGCAAGGCCGTCGAGATGGGCCTGTTCGGGTACACGCTGCCGGAGGCGTTCGGCGGGCTCGGGGCGAGCCTGTCCGAAGACGTCCGGCTCGCCTTCGAGTTCGGGTACACGACGCCCGCCTTCCGCTCGATGTTCGGCACCAACAACGGCATCGCCGGCAAGGTCCTGGACAACGCGGGCACCGAGGAGCAGAAGAAGCACTGGCTGCCCCGGCTCGCCGAGGGAGCCGTCGCATCGTTCGCGCTGACCGAGGCGGAGGCGGGCTCGGACCCGTCGGGCCTGACCACGCGCGCCGTCCGGGTGGGCGACGGATACGCCATCAACGGCAGCAAGCGGTTCATCACCAACGCCCCGCTCGCGGACCTGTTCGTGGTGTTCGCCCGCACCGGCGAGGAGGCGTCGGGGACGAAGGGCATCTCCGTGTTCCTCGTCGAGGCGGGTCTGCCGGGTGTCACCGTCGGCCCGAAGGACGCCAAGACCGGGCAGGCGGGCGCGTGGACGGCCGAGGTGTTCCTCGACGATGTACGGGTCGACAAGGGCGCGCTCGTCGGTGGCGAGGAGGGCGCGGGGTTCGGCACGGCCATGCAGTCCCTCGTACGTGGGCGGGTGCACATCGCGGCGCTGTGCGTCGGGATGGCCGAGCGGATCCTGGAGGAGTCCGTCGCGCACGCGGCGACCAGCAAGCAGGGCGGCCGCCCCATCGGCGAGTTCCAGCTCGTGCAGGGCATGCTCGCCGAGATCCAGACGGGTGTGCTCGCGGGCCGGGCGATGGTCCTGGACGCCGCCGAGCAGTACGACTCCGGCAAGGACCGCAGGATCCGCCCGTCGGCCGCGAAGCTGTTCTGCTCCGAGATGGTCTCCAAGGCCGCCGACCTGGCCGTGCAGATCCACGGCGGCATGGGCTACATGCGCGGCACCGCCGTCGAGCGCTGCTTCCGCGACGCCCGGCTGTTCCGCATCTACGAGGGCACCAGCGAGATCCAGAAGGTCATCATCGCCAAGCAGCTCCTCCGGCAGGCCCGGTCATGATCGAATCCGCCGTGGACGTGCGCTGCGAGGGACCGGTGCACATCCTCACCCTGAACCGGCCCGCCCGCCGCAACGCGCTCGACCTCGCCGACCGTCGCGAACTGCTCGTCGCGCTAAGGGAGTCCGAGCAGGACCCCGAGTGCCGGGCGATCGTGCTGACCGGCGCGGGAGAGGTGTTCTGCGCGGGCGGTGACATCCGCTCGATGTCGCAGGACCCGGACGTCGCCCGCGAGCGCCTCGCCGTCGTCGGCGACGTGGCCCGCGCCCTGGTGTGCTCGGCGAAGCCGGTGGTCGCCGCCGTGCGCGGAGGCGCGTACGGCCTGGGCCTCGGGCTCGCCGCCGCCTGCGACTACGTGGTGGCCGCCGAGGACGCCCGGTTCGCGGCCTCGTTCGCCAAGATCGGGCTCACCGCCGACGCCGGACTGAGCTGGAGCCTCGCCCGGCGCGTCGGCCATGCCCGCGCCAAGGAGGTCATCCTCTTCGCCGAGGACATGGATGCCACGGAGGCTCAGCGGGTCGGCCTGGTCAGCGAGATCGTCGCGGGCGAGAAGGTGGCCGTGCGGGCGCGGGAGCGGGCCGAGCGGCTCGCCGCCGCCTCCCCCGCCATGGTCGCCGCCACGAAGCGGATCTTCGCCCAGGAGGCGCAGGATCTCGACGCGGTCCTCGACGCGGAGGCCGACGCGCAGGTGGAACTGCTCGGCGGCGAGGGCTTCGCGGAGGGCCGGGCGGCATTTCTGGAACGCCGCCGCCCGGTCTTCCCGGCGTGAGCCCCGCCCCGTACGCGTACGAAGTGAGAGGAGAACGCATGCCTCACCCCACGGCGTCCCGCTCCCGCCCCCTTGAGGGCATGCGGATCGTCGAGCTCTCCAGCTATGTGGCCAGCCCGCTCGGCGGGATGACACTGGCGCAGCTGGGCGCCGACGTCATCCGCGTCGAGCCGCTGAACGGTGCGCCGGACCGCACCCGGCACCCGCTCGCCGACAGCGGGACGAGCCTGTACTGGTCCGGCCTGAACAAGGGCAAGCGGGCCGTCGAGGTCGACATGCGCGGCGAGGAGGGCCGCGAGCTGGTCGCGGCCCTGGCCACCGGGGGCGGTCCGGGCGGCGGCATCGTGCTCGCGAACTCCGAGCGCTACCAGGACCTTTCGTACGAGGCGCTGTCCGCGCGCCGCCCCGACCTGGTCCATGTGCTGCTCACCGGTCGCCGGGACGGGTCCGCCGCCGTGGACTACACGGTTCAGGCCGCCACGGGCTTTCCCCAGCTCACCGGGCCGGAGGGCACCCCGGATCCGGTGAACCACCTGATGCCCGCCTGGGACGTGGCCGCGGGGCTCTACCTCGCCGTCGGTCTGCTCGCCGCCGAACGCCACCGGCTGCGCACAGGAGAGGGCCAGCAGGTCCGCGTCGCGCTGGAGGACGTGGCCCTGGCGACCGCCGGAAACCTCGGGTACCTCGCCGAGGCCCAGCTCGGCGCCCCTGCGCGCGAGCGCTCCGGCAACTACGTCTACGGCACCTTCGGCCGCGACTTCGCCACCGCCGACGGCGGCCGCCTCATGGTCGTCGCCCTCACCGACCGGCACTGGCGTGGTCTGTTGTCCGTCACCGACCTCACCGACGCGGTGGACGCCGTCGGCCGGGCGCTCGGCGCCGACCTCTCCGACGAGTTCGAGCGGTACACCCACCGCAAGGTCCTCGGCGAACTGCTCGCCGGCTGGTTCGCGGCGCACACTCTCGCCGAGGCCCAGGAGGCACTCGCCCGCACCCGCGTGCTGTGGTCCACGTACCGCGGCTTCGCCGACCTGGCCGCCGACGACTCCCGACTGCTGCGCGAGAATCCGCTGATGGCACGCGTCGGCCAGGACGGCGTCCCCGCGCACTGGGCGCCCGGATCCCCCGTCGTCATGGCCGACACCCAGTCCCCTCCGGAGCCCTCGCCGCGGGTCGGCCAGCACACCGACGACGTCCTGCGCACGGAACTCGGGCTCGGGGAGGCCGAGTTGGAGAAGCTCGGCGCGGCGGGCGTCATCCGTCCACGCCGGGCCGCGCACCCGTTCACCACGACCACAGGAAGCTGAGGACACTCATGGCACTACTGGCCGGCAAGACAGCAGTCGTCACGGGCGGCGCCCAGGGCATCGGGCTCGCCATCGCCAAGGCGTACGTCCGCGAGGGCGCGCGGGTCGTGCTCGGCGACCTCAACCTGGACACCGCCGAGGCCGCGGCGAAGGAACTCGGCGGGCCGTCCGTCGCACACGCCGTACCTTGCGACATGACCGACGCCGACCAGGTCGACTCCCTGGTCCGGGCCACGCTCGACACCTTCGGCTCCCTCGACGTCATGGTCAACAACGCCGGCATCACCCGCGATGCCACCATGCGCACCATGACCGAGGAGCAGTTCGACCAGGTCATCGACGTGCATCTGAAGGGGACGTGGAACGGCACCCGTAAGGCCGCCGCCGTGATGCGCGAGCAGAAGAGTGGCGCGATCGTCAACGTGTCCTCGCTCTCCGGCAAGGTCGGCATGGTCGGGCAGACCAACTACTCCGCCGCCAAGGCCGGCATCGTCGGCCTGTCGAAGGCCGCTGCGAAGGAGATGGCCCACCATGGTGTGCGCGTCAACGCGATCCAGCCGGGCCTGATCCGCAGCGCCATGACCGAGGCGATGCCGCAGAAGGCCTGGGACCAGAAGATGGCCGAGATCCCGATGCGGCGCGCGGGCGAGGTCGAGGAGGTCGCCTCCGTCGCGCTGTTCCTGGCCTCGGACCTGTCCTCGTACATGACCGGAACCGTCCTTGAGGTAACGGGCGGGCGGTTCATGTGAGTTGACCCGGGCGCGATCGGCCGCCGCCCTCTTCGTACACCCGCACCCCGTCCTCAGGAGCACCCCATGCGTGAAGCCGTCGTCTGCGAACCCGTCCGCACCCCCATCGGCCGCTACGGCGGCATGTTCACGTCGCTGACCGCCGTCGACCTCGGCGTCGCCGCCCTCAAGGGCCTCATCGAGCGCACCGGGCTCAATCCCGAGGCCATCGAGGACGTCATCCTCGGCCACTGCAACGGCAACAGCGAGGCGCCCGCCATCGGCCGCGTCGTCGCCCTGGACGCCGGCCTGCCCGTCACCGTGCCCGGCCTCCACCTCGACCGCCGCTGCGGCTCCGGCCTCCAGGCCGTGCTGTACGCCGCCCAGCAGGTGCAGACGGGCGCGCACGAGGTCGTCGTGGCGGGCGGCACGGAGTCCATGAGCAACGCGGCGTTCTACTCGACCGACATGCGCTGGGGCGCGAAGGGCGCGGCCATCCAGTTGCACGACGGTCTCGCGCGCGCCCGTTCGACCGCGGGTGGCCGCAACTACCCTGTTCCGGGCGGCATGTTGGAGACGGCCGAGAACCTGCGCCGCGAGTACGCCATCGGCCGCGAGGAGCAGGACCGCCTCGCTCTCGCCTCCCACCAGCGTGCCGTGCAAGCACAGCGGGACGGCACCCTCGCCGAGGAGATCGTGCCCGTGACGGTCCCCGGGCGTCGCCCCGGCGACGAGGGCACGGTCATCGACACCGACGAACACCCGCGCGCCGACACGTCGTTGGAGTCCCTCGGCCGCCTCAAGCCGATCCTGCGCCGCTCCGACCCGGAGGCCACGGTCACCGCGGGCAACGCCAGCGGGCAGAACGACGCGGCGGCGATGTGCGTGGTCACCACGCCCGAGCGCGCCGAACGGCTGGGGCTGCGTCCGCTCGTCCGTCTGGTGTCGTGGGGTGTGGCGGGTGTGCCGCCGAAGACGATGGGCATCGGGCCCGTCCCGGCCAGTGCGGTCGCCCTCGACCGGGCGGGGCTCTCGCTGGAGGACATCGATCTGATCGAGCTGAACGAGGCGTTCGCCGCGCAGGCGCTCGCCGTGATGCGCGAGTGGGAGTTCGGCGAGAAGGACCTGGAGCGCACCAACGTGCACGGCTCCGGTATCTCGCTGGGTCACCCGGTGGGCGCCACGGGTGTGCGGATGCTCGCCACGCTGTCGCGCGAACTGCACCGGCGCGAGGCCCGGTACGGCCTGGAGACCATGTGCATCGGCGGCGGTCAGGGCCTGGCCGCGGTCTTCGAGCGGGTGACGTCGTGACCACTGCACTGGTGCGGGCGACCGAGCTGGTCGAGGCGCTGGAGGAGGTGGTGGCCATGGCCTCCGCCCGCCTCGCCACGGCGCCCGCGACGGACGACGACCAGACCGTCCCGTACGACATCGCCTCGGTGTCTTCCGCGGTCGCCGCCGCCCGCCACCTCCTCGACCTGGGGCCGCACAGCGAGGCCGAGGCGGACCTGGCGCTGCTGTTCGCCTCCGACACGGCCGCCGATCTCGCGGGGCGCATGGTCGGCCGCGAGGCGCTGTGGGGCACGGACGACGGGCCGAAGGCGCTCGACGCGGTCGCCGGGCACATCGCGGCCGGGCGGGCGCCCGCGTTCCTCGACGCCGTTGCCGAACGCGTCGTCGCCGCGGGCGGGGAGGCGGCCCCGCGCCACCTCTCCGAGGAGCTTCAGCTGGTGCGCGCCACGTTCCGGGACTTCGCCGAGGCGAAGATCAAGCCGGTCGCCGACCGCATCCACGCGGGCGACGAGGACATCCCGGGCGACATCGTCGACGGCCTCTCCGAGATGGGCTGTTTCGGCCTGTCGATCCCCTCCGCGTACGGCGGCTTCGCCGAGGGCGGCGCGGACGAGCTGCTCAGCATGGTCGTGGTGACGGAGGAGCTGTCGCGGGCCTCGCTCGGCGCGGCGGGCTCGCTGATCACCCGCCCCGAGATCATCGGTACGGCCATCGCGCGCGGCGGCACCGAGGAGCAGCGGCGGCGCTGGCTGCCGCGCATCGCGACCGGCGAGAAGCTGTGCGCCGTCGCCGTCACCGAGCCCAACCACGGCTCGGACGTCGGCGGCATCACGACGACCGCCGTCCGTGACGGCGACGACTGGGTCCTGAACGGCGTCAAGACCTGGTGCACGTTCGCCGGGCGCGCCAACTACCTTCTGGTGCTGGCCCGTTCGCACCCGGACCGCGCGGCGGGCCACCGCGGCCTGTCCCTGTTCGTCGTCGAGAAGCCGTCGTTCCCCGGCCACGAGTGGGAGGTCGTCCAGGACGGCGGTGGCACGGCGTCCGGCCGCGCGATCCGTACGCTCGGCTATCGCGGCATGCACTCGTACGAGGTCACCTTCGACGGCTTCCAGGTCCCGGCGGACAGCGTCATCGGCCTCGACGAGGGCCAGGGCCGCGGCTTCTACCTCCAGATGCAGGCCTTCGCCAACGCCCGCCTCCAGACCGCGGCCCGCGCGGTCGGTGTCATGCAGTCGGCCCTCGAACTCGCTCTTGAGCACGCGCGGCAGCGCCCCGTCTTCGGCCACTCGCTCACCTCCTTCCAGCTCACCCGGGCCAAGCTGGCCCGGATGGCCGCCCACATCGCCGCGTGCCGCGCCTTCACCGCGACGGCGGCGCGGGCCATCACGGCGGGCGAAGGCGTCCTGCCCGCCGCACAGGTCAAACAACTGGCCTGCCGGGCGGCCGAGTGGGTCACCCGCGAGGCCCAGCAACTGCACGGCGGGTACGGCTACGCCGAGGAGTACGCGGTGTCCCGCCTCTTCGTCGACGCCCGCGTCCTGTCGATCTTCGAGGGGGCGGACGAGGTGCTGGCGCTGCGGGTGATCGCGCGGCAGCTGGCGAAGGGCGCACCCCGAACCCCCTAGGGCTTGTCGTTTGGATCAGGCCGGATCAGGGAGCGGGTCCTGGTGCGTGCGATCGCAAGGCGGAGGAGGGAGGCGACGCGGAGCGTCGTCG
>NZ_JBITCS010000079.1:0-14643 GCF_044453445.1 Streptomyces sp. NPDC051684
AGGCGACGCGGAGCGTCGTCGACCGACGACAACGCCGCGAGCGTGCGTGCCAGGCCCCGCGAGCCCGGCCTGATCCAAACGACAAGCCCTAGCGCGCCATGATCAGGCTCATCGCCTCGTTGCGGGTGGCGGAGTCCCGCAGCTGACCGCGCACGGCCGACGTAATCGTCTTCGCGCCGGGCTTTCGCACCCCCCGCATCGACATGCACATGTGCTCGCACTCGACGACGACGATGACGCCGCGCGGCTCCAGGATCTCCATCAGGGAGTCCGCGATCTGCGTCGTCAGACGCTCCTGGACCTGCGGTCGACGGGCAAAGACATCCGCCAGACGCGCCAGCTTGGAGAGGCCCGTGATCTTGCCGTCGCTCGACGGAATGTAGCCCACGTGGGCCACCCCGACGAACGGCACAAGGTGATGTTCACAGCATGAGGTGATCTCGATGTCCTTCACCAGGACCATCTCGTCGTGCCCCAGGTCGAACGTCGTCGTCAGGACGTCCTCGGGCTTCTGCCACAGGCCCGCGAATATCTCCTTGTACGCGCGGGCGACCCGTCCCGGCGTCTCCCGCAGGCCCTCGCGATCCGGGTCCTCGCCGACCGCGATGAGGAGCTCGCGAACGGCGTTCTCGGCCCGCTTCTCGTCGAACTCGCCGATCGAGCCCTCGCCGTCCAGCGTCACCGGGTCGGTCATCTGGTGCCTCTTTCTCTACTTACATCCGCGCGCGACCGCGCAAAGGCCGCGTCTCCCACACCGTAAAGCGTGGGGGACGCGGCCTGCATTCCGGGTCTGGCCTGCCCTGTGAGGGGCCGGTCAGCTCTCGGGGCGCTCTTCCTTCACCGTGTCCACCGGGGTGGTGGACTCGATGGCGGGCGACGCTCCGTTCGCCCCGTTCGTCAGCGACAGCTCCTTGGGGGAGAGCACCGGCGGGCGGGTCGAGGGGGTGCGGCGGTTGGAGCCGGTCCACGCGGGGCGGGCCGGGCGCTTCACGATCGGAGCGAAGATCTCGGCGATCTGCTCCTTGTTCAGCGTCTCCTTCTCGAGCAGCGCGAGAACCAGGTTGTCGAGAACGTCGCGGTTCTCGACGAGGATCTCCCAGGCCTCGTTGTGCGCCGTCTCGATGAGCTTCTTGACCTCTTCGTCGACGAGCGCGGCGACCTCTTCCGAGTAGTCGCGCTGGTGGCCCATCTCGCGGCCCACGAAGGGCTCCGTGTTGTCGCCGCCGAACTTGATCGCGCCGAGCCGCTCGGTCATGCCGTACTGCGTGACCATCGCGCGGGCCGTACCGGTGGCCTTCTCGATGTCGTTCGCGGCACCCGTCGTCGGGTCGTGGAAGACGAGCTCCTCGGCCGCGCGCCCGCCCAGCATGTAGGCGAGCTGGTCGAGCATCTCGTTGCGCGTGGTCGAGTACTTGTCCTCTTCCGGAAGCACCATCGTGTACCCGAGCGCGCGGCCGCGGGACAGGATCGTGATCTTGTGGACCGGGTCGGAGTTCGGCGAGGCCGCCGCGACCAGGGCGTGACCGCCCTCGTGGTACGCGGTGATCTTCTTTTCCTTGTCCGACATGATCCGGGTCCGCTTCTGCGGGCCCGCGACCACACGGTCGATCGCCTCGTCGAGCATCTGGTTGTCGATCAGCTTCCGGTCCGAGCGGGCCGTCAGCAGAGCGGCCTCGTTCAGCACGTTGGAGAGATCGGCACCGGTGAAGCCCGGCGTACGGCGGGCGACGGCCGACAGGTCGACGTCCGGAGCGACCGGCTTGCCCTTCTGGTGAACCTTGAGGATCTCCAGACGGCCCTGCATGTCCGGACGGTCGACCGCGATCTGGCGGTCGAAACGGCCGGGACGCAGCAGCGCCGGGTCGAGGATGTCGGGCCGGTTCGTGGCGGCGATCAGGATGACGCCGCCCTTCACGTCGAAGCCGTCCATCTCGACGAGCAGCTGGTTGAGCGTCTGCTCGCGCTCGTCGTGACCGCCGCCGAGCCCGGCACCACGGTGCCGGCCGACCGCGTCGATCTCGTCGACGAAGACGATCGCCGGGGCGTTCGCCTTGGCCTGCTCGAAGAGGTCACGGACACGGGAGGCACCGACACCGACGAACATCTCGACGAAGTCGGAACCGGAGATCGAGTAGAACGGGACGCCGGCTTCTCCCGCGACAGCGCGCGCGAGGAGCGTCTTGCCCGTTCCGGGCGGGCCGTACAGGAGTACGCCCTTGGGAATCTTGGCGCCGACGGCCTGGAACTTGGCCGGCTCCTGGAGGAACTCCTTGATCTCGTGGAGCTCCTCGACGGCCTCGTCGCTGCCGGCGACGTCGGAGAACGTCGTCTTGGGGGTGTCCTTGGTGATGAGCTTGGCCTTGGACTTGCCGAACTGCATGACCTTGGAGCCGCCGCCCTGCATCTGATTCATCAGAAACAGGAACACGACGACGATGAGAACGAAGGGCAGCAGCGAGAGCAGAATGCCCACGAAGGGGTTCTGCTTCGACGGCGAGACGGTGTACCCGTCCGGAATCTGCTTGTCCTCGAACTTGGCCTGGAGACTCTTGGCCACGTCGACGCCCTGGTCGCCGATGTAGCTGGCCTGGATCTTGTTCGAGCCGTCGACCTTCTGGCCGTCCTTCAGCTCGACCTTGATCGTGCTCTCATCGCCGGTGGTCAGCTTGGCCGAGTCCACCTTGTTGTCGTTGATGGCCTGAATTACCTGGCCGGTGTCCACCGTCTTGTAGCCGCCGGACGAACCGACGACCTGCATCAACACGACCACGGCAAGGACGGCCAGCACGATCCACATGACCGGCCCACGGAAGTATCGCTTCACGTCCATCCATACGGAGCGGTGCCGCCCCGTCCCTCCTGCCATAGTGAGTTTGATAAGGCTGTTTGGTGCTGTTGTAGCTGTTTGAAGAACTGTTCTTCGGACGGTACCCCAGCATTGTCACCCGAAGCCGCAGGGGACGACCGGGAATCTGCCCTTCGCATGCTCCAACGGCGGGAAGCCCGCGAGGGTTCCCGCCCCCGGCGAGCAGGTCTGACGGCTCCTCAGCCGCCGTAGACGTGCGGCGCCAGGGTGCCGACGAACGGCAGGTTCCGGTACTTCTCCGCGTAGTCCAGGCCGTAACCGACCACGAACTCGTTCGGGATGTCGAAGCCGACCCACTTCACGTCGATGTCGACCTTGGCCGCCTCGGGCTTGCGCAGCAGCGTGCACACCTCGAGGGAGGCGGGCTCGCGCGAGCCGAGGTTGGTGAGCAGCCAGGACAGCGTCAGACCGGAGTCGATGATGTCCTCGACGATCAGGACGTGCTTGTCCTTGATGTCGGTGTCGAGGTCCTTGAGGATCCGTACGACGCCGGAGGACTGGGTGCCCGAGCCGTACGAGGACACCGCCATCCAGTCCATGGTGAGCGGGGTGGACAGGGCGCGAGCCAGGTCGGCCATGACCATCACGGCGCCCTTGAGGACTCCGACGATCAGCAGGTCCTTGCCCGCGTACTCCGCGTCGACCTTCGCGGCCAGCTCGGCCAGCTTCGCGTCGATCTCTTCCTTGGTGATGAGCACCGACTGAAGGTCGGTGCCCATGTCTTTCGCGTCCACCCGCATCACTTTCGGTCGTCCCACCGGCCGCCGCGACGTGAGAGTCGAGTCAGCCTTGCCGGATGACCAGTCTGCCACCCTGCCGCTGAGCGAGAACTTTGCCCGGCAGATTGATCTCTCTCTGGCCCCGCCATCCCGTGATCAGGCGGTCGACCTCCTCGATGTGCCGGGCGAACAGCGCACCGGCCGGGGCGCCGGCCTCGATGGCCGTCTTCCGCAGGATTCTGCGGCGGACGGCGGGCGGCAGGGCGTAGAGCTTGGCGCATTCGAGAAGTCCGGCCGCGTCCCGTACGGACTCGGCGGCGTCGCGGGCCCAGGTGTCGAGCGCGTCGGCGTCGTCGCGCGACAACTGGGCCGTACGGGCGAGCGCCTCGACGACGCCCTTGCCGAGTGCCTTCTCCAGGGCGGGCAGACCCTCGTGGCGGAGTCTGGACCTGGTGTACGACGGGTCGGTGTTGTGCGGGTCGTCCCAGACGGGCAGGTGCTGGACGAGGCAGGCCTTGCGGGCGGTCTGCCGGTCGAGCGTCAGGAAGGGGCGTCGGTAGCGGCCGCCGGCCCCGGACATCGCGGCCATGCCGGACAGGGAGCGGATTCCGGAGCCGCGGGCGAGGCCGAGCAGGACGGTCTCGGCCTGGTCGTCGCGGGTGTGGCCGAGCAGGACGGCGGCGGCGCCGTGTTTCTCGGCGGCGGCGTCGAGGGCGGCGTAGCGGGCGTCGCGGGCGGCCGCCTCGGGTCCGCCGCCGCGGCCCACATCGACGGCGACGGATTCGACGGGCTTCAGGCCGAGGGCGGTCAGGCGCAGGACGACGTCTTCGGCGCGGGCGTCGGAGCCGGGCTGCAGTCCGTGGTCGACGGTGATGCCACCGGCGCGGATGCCGAGTTTGGGGGCCTCGAAGGCGAGGGCGGAGGCGAGGGCCATGGAGTCGGCCCCGCCGGAGCAGGCGACGAGCACCACGGGCTCGGCGTCCGCGGCGGAGTCGTTGAGGATGTCGTGGAGGACGCGGCGGACCGCCAGGCGTATCGCCGCGACCGCAGGATGGGGACCCATGTCCGGTTCCCTTCATTCCGTTGTCTTGGGGGGTGGGCGCTGCTGGACAACTCGAACCGGACCAGCGCCGGCTGACCCGGCTCATTCGCTCAACGGTGACCGGGTGAGATCAGTCACGCAGAGTGTGTCGATGGTGACAGAGCCGAGCGGTTCCCCGAGCATTGCACGCCAGCCCACGGCCTACGGTCCCTCGGATGGGTGATCCTGAGCAATTATGGGCGTGCCTTACGGGGCTTCGTGAGCGCCGTCCGTCCTGTTGTGCACCCGCGCGACCCAGTCCGCCGGTTTGGCGATCTCCGACTTGGTCGGCAGCGTGTTGGGGGACGTCCACACGCGGTTGAAGCCGTCCATGCCCACTTCGTCGACGACGGCCCGGACGAACTTCTCGCCGTCGCGGTACTGGCGCAGCTTGGCGTCGAGGCCGAGCAGCTTGCGCAGTGCCAGGTCGAGCCGGGAAGCACCCTTCTGCCTGCGCTGTTGGAACTTCTCGCGGATCTCCTCGACGGACGGCACGACGGCCGGTCCGACACCGTCCATCACGTAGTCCGCATGCCCTTCGAGCAGCGACATGACGGCGGTGAGGCGGGCGAGGATCTCGCGCTGCGCCGGGGTCTGCACCAGTTCGACGAGCGAGCGGCCGCCGTCGTCCTCCTCGCCCTCGGGGCGTCCTCCGGCGAGCGACTGGGCCGCTTCCCGTACGCGCTCCAGGAACGTCGTCGGGTCGACCTCGGTCTCCTCCAGGAATGACTGGATCTCGCCCTCGAGGTGGTCGCGCAGCCAGGGCACGGCCGTGAACTGGGTGCGGTGCGTCTCCTCGTGGAGGCAGACCCAGAGCCTGAAGTCGTGCGGCTCCACGTCGAGTTCGCGCTCCACGTGCACGATGTTCGGCGCGACGAGGAGGAGCCTGCCGCCGCCGTTCGGCGCGGCGGGCAGGTCGCGGGTGGCGGGGGCGAAGGTCTCGTACTGGCCGAGGACGCGGGAGGACAGGAACGAGAGCAGCATGCCCAGTTCGACGCCGGTGACCTTGCCGCCGACCGCGCCGAGCACGGCGGGTCCGGCTCCCGAGCCGCGCCGCTCGTTCATCTTGTCGAGCAGCGGCCGCAGGACCTCACGGAAGCCCGCGACGTTGGCCTTCACCCAGCCGGGCCGGTCGACCACGAGCACCGGGGTGTCGTGGTCGGCGTCGGTCGCCATGCGCGTGTACGCCCGTACGTGCTCCTCGGAGGCCTTCGCGTGCCGGCGCAGCTCGGCGACGACCGCTCGTGCCTCGTCCCGGCTGACCTCGGGACCTGGTCGTACGAGTCGGGTCGCGGTCGCCACCGCGAGGTTCCAGTCGACCATTCCCGAAGATGCAGCACCGCCGAGGCTCGTCATGCGTCAACGGTACGTGACCCCTCGCGTACGGGAAGAGGGGTCGGCCCCGGAGTGCCGCCCCACTTCGGCCCCTGTGAACCCTTAAGGGTTCACCTGCAGCCGCAGTTCGCGACGGAGGAGGCCAGGCGGTCGAGGCCCGACTGGGCGGCCTTGGGGTCGGTCGCGCCCTCGGTCATGAAGGCGAAGACGAGGAGACGTCCGTCGGCGTCGACGACCGTCCCGGCGAGCGTGTTGACGCCGGTCAGGGTGCCGGTCTTGGCGCGGACCAGGCCGGTTCCGGAGGCGTCGGCCGCGTCCTCGTAGCGGCTCGCGAGGGTGCCGGTGAAGCCGGCGACCGGGAGGCCGGTGAGGACGGAGCGCAGCTCGGGGTGGGACGGGTCGGCGGCCTTGGCGAGCAGCCCCGTGAGCAGGTCGGCGGAGACCTTGTCGGCGCGGTCGAGGCCGCTGCCGTCGGCGAAATGGGTGTCGTTGAGGGGGAGGCGGAGCTTGTCGAGCTGCTTCTTGACGGCCTTGCCGCCGCCTTCGAAGTCGTGGCTCCCGCCCGCGGCGATCGCGGTCTGCCGGGCGAGTGCCTCGGCGATGTCGTTGTCGCTGTGCGTCAGCATCCGCTCGACGAGCGCGGACAGCGGCGGCGAGGACACCTTGGCGAGCTTCTCCGCCTTGTCCGACGCCTTGCCGGAGGCCGGGGCGCCCTTGGTCCTGATGCCGCGGTCGTTGAGCAGGTCCGCGAACTTCCTCGCCGCGGCCGCCGCCGGGTCGCCCTCGCGCGTCGCCGGTCCGCTGTCGGAGTCGTCGGTGCGGGCCTCGTCGGCCATCAGCGCGGTGACCCGGGCGAGGTTCTCGTTGGGGCCGATGGGGTGGATGTCGGGGCCCGAGTACAGCGAGGTGTCGTACGCGAGGGTGATCTCGCCCAGGTCGCGCCTCTTGAGGTCCTTGGCGGTCTCGTCGGCGAGAGTGCCCAGGTCGGCGGCACCGTAAGGATTCTTCTCGCGGGCGGTCAGGGTCGGATCGCCGCCGCCCACCAGAATCAGCTTCTTGGCGCCCTTGTCCAGGACCGTACGGGTGGTGATGCGGTGGTCGGGGCCCGCGGCCGAGAGGGCCGCGACCGCCGTGGCCAGCTTCGTCGTGGAGGCCGGGGTGAGGGTGTCACCCGAGGACCTTCCGTAGAGCCTCTTTCCGGTGACGGCGTCGACGACCGCGGCCGTGCGCCGAGCGCCGAGCTCGGAGCCCTTGAACAGCGGGTCGAGGACGTCGGCCAGCGCGCTCTTCGTGGGGCCCGGCACGGACGCGCCGGGGGCCGCGAGGACCACGGGCGCGCTCGGCGCCGCCTCGGCCGTCCGGCCGTGATCTGTGCCACCTCCGGCCTCCGAGGAGGCGGCCCGGTCGGCCTCGGCCTTACGCTGACCCGAAGCGTCCCAGGGACCGGCCGCGACCGCCACGACGGCCGCGAGGGCGAGACCCACCGCCGTCGCGCCCACCGTGACGTGCTTGGTCTTGGATCCGGCAACAGTCTTCGCCGCACTCTTCACGAGCTGCGAAGCCTTCGGCTCCGGCACCGCGGACCAGCCCCTTTCGCGATCACACATCTGCGTAGGGGACACTTAACCACCAGACGTTTGTGTTGATCATTGAGGAGCCACCGGTGGAGTTCGACGTTCTGATCGAGATTCCGAAGGGATCGCGGAACAAGTACGAGGTCGACCACGAGACCGGTCGCATCCGCCTCGACCGTCGTCTGTTCACGTCGACCGCCTACCCGACGGACTACGGCTACGTCGAGGACACCCTCGGCGAGGACGGCGACCCGCTGGACGCCCTGGTCATCCTGGACGAGCCGACGTTCCCGGGCTGCCTCATCAAGTGCCGCGCGATCGGCATGTTCCGGATGACGGACGAGGCCGGCGGCGACGACAAGCTGCTGTGCGTTCCGGCGACGGACCCGCGGATGGAGCACCTGCGCGACATTCAGCACGTCTCCGAGTTCGACCGCCTGGAGATCCAGCACTTCTTCGAGGTCTACAAGGACCTGGAGCCCGGCAAGTCCGTCGAGGGCGCCGACTGGGTCGGCCGTACCGAGGCCGAGGCCGAGATCGAGCGTTCCTACAAGCGCGCGCAGGACAACGGCGGCCACTGAGCCCCAGCGTTCACATCCGGGCCGCCCCCCTGGGGCGGCCCGTTCGCGTGTCTGTGCGCATACTGAGGCTTACGTGCAGTACAGCGATACGCAGCGATGTGAAGGGCGAGGAACGACAGAGGTGACGGAGCGGGAGTCCGAGGCCCCCGAGGACCGCAAGCCGCAGTCCGACGAGGCGCGCAGCGCGTTCACGCAGCCCATCGGGATCATCACGCCGCCCCCGGTGGTCGACGAGGAGTCGTCGACCACGTCGGAGTTCGCGGTGCCCAATGGGCTGAGCGTGCAGGCGCCGGAACCGGTGGACACGGAGGGCTCGGCGTTCACGCCGCCCCGGACGTACAGCGCCCGCGAGTCGCCGCCCGCGTTCACCCCGCCGCAGGGCATCCCCATGGTCAGGCTGGCCAAGGAGGCGCCCTGGCAGGACCGGATGCGCACCATGCTGCGGATGCCGGTCGCCGAGCGGCCCGCCCCCGAACTGGTCCAGAAGCACGACGAGGAGTCCGGCCCCGCCGTTCCGCGCGTGCTCGACCTGACGCTGCGTATCGGGGAGCTGCTGCTCGCCGGTGGTGAGGGCGCCGAGGACGTGGAGGCGGCGATGTTCGCCGTGTGCCGGTCCTACGGGCTGGACCGCTGCGAGCCGACAGTAACGTTTACCCTCCTGTCGATCAGCTTCCAGCCGTCGCTGGTGGACGACCCGGTGACGGCCTCGCGCACCGTGCGGCGGCGCGGCACCGACTACACGCGCCTCGCGGCCGTGTACCGGCTCGTCGACGACATCAGCGACGAGGAGGCCGACGTCTCCCTGGAGGAGGCCTACCGGCGCCTCGCCGAGATCCGCAGGAACCGGCACCCCTACCCGGGCTGGGCGCTCACCGCGGCGAGCGGGCTGCTCGCCGGGTCGGCCTCCATCCTGGTCGGGGGTGACGTGCTGGTGTTCGTCGTCGCCGCGCTGGGCGCGATGCTCGGCGACCGGCTCGCGTGGCTCTGCGCGGGGCGCGGGTTCCCGGAGTTCTACCAGTTCACGGTGGCCGCGATGCCGCCCGCCGCGATGGGCATCGCGCTGACGCTCGCGCACAACTACGTGGACGTGAAGGCGTCCGCGGTGATCACTGGTGGGCTGTTCGCACTGCTCCCCGGACGGGCGCTCGTCGCCGGTGTGCAGGACGGTCTGACCGGCTTCTACATCACGGCCGCCGCGCGCCTCCTGGAAGTCATGTACTTCTTCGTGGGCATCGTCATCGGCGTCCTGATCATGCTCTACGTAGGCGTGCAGTTGAACGCCGAGCTCAACCCGGAACAGGCGCTGGGCGCCAACACCCGGCCCGTCTGGCAGATCGTCGCGTCGATGTCGCTGTCGCTCGCCTTCGCCGTGCTGTTGCAGCAGGAGAAGGCGACCGTGATCGCCGTGACGCTCAACGGCGGGGTCGCGGGCGCGATCTTCGGGGCCCTGCACTATCAGGGCGGGATCTCGCCGGTGGCCGCCACAGCCGCGGCGGCGGGGCTCGTGGGCCTGTTCGGGCAGCTCTTCTCGCGGTACCAGTTCGCCTCGGCGCTGCCGTACGTCACGGCTGCGATCGGCCCGCTGCTGCCCGGTTCGTCGACGTACTTCGGTCTGCTGGCGATCGCCCACAGCGATGTGAACGGCGGGCTCACCTCGCTGTCCAAGGCTGCGGCGCTCGCCCTCGCCATCGCGATCGGGGTGAACCTCGGTGGCGAGATCTCCCGCCTGTTCCTGCAGGGGCCGGGCGCCGCGGGGCGGCGCGCGGCCAAGCGCACGAGGGGTTTCTAGCGCTTCGCGTGGCGGCGGCGCGGCGGGGCGGGCGGGATGTCGCCGGGGCCTGCCGCCTCCCCCGCCTGCGCGGAGCGGGCGGCTTCCTTCTTCGACTTGCCGCGGGCCCGCAGGAACTCGATCGCGATCGGCACCACCGAGACCAGGACGATCAGGATCAGGATCGCCTCGATGTTCTTGTGCACGAACTCGATGTTGCCGAGCCAGGAGCCGAGCAGCGTCACGCCCGCGCCCCACAGCACGCCGCCGATCACGTTGAACGTGAGGAAGGAGCGGTACTTCATGCCGGAGACGCCCGCGATGATCGGCGTGAACGTCCGGACGATGGGCACGAAGCGGGCCAGGACCAGGGACTTGGGGCCGTGCTTCTCGAAGAACTCGTGCGCCTTCTGCACGTTCTCCTGCTTGAACAGCCGCGAGTCGGGGCGCTTGAAGAGGGACGGTCCGACCTTCTTGCCGAACATGTAGCCCGCCTGGTCGCCCAGGATCGCGGCGAGGCAGATCAGCCCGATCGCGCCCCACAGCGGGAAGTCGAGCTGCTTCGAGGTGATCAGCAGACCCGTGGTGAACAGCAGCGAGTCGCCCGGCAGGAAGAAGCCGATCAGCAGACCCGACTCGGCGAACACGATGAGCAGCAGGCCCCAGATGCCGAAGGTGTTCAGCAGATAGTCCGGGTCCAGCCAGCTTGGTCCTAGAGCAAGCGTCATCACGGGTCCGGACTCCTGAGGGGCTTGGTGACAAAGGCAGGGCAAGGCAATGGCGATGCAAAGTTATCAACGCCGGGTCGCCCCGCCAGGTTCCAGTAGCCCTCTCAGGATGCACTGTGCGGGAACTGTGGCATACCTGTCACTCGGACGTTTCCGGCGCTTCAGGCGTTCCGGACCGCGTTCGCGTGGATCGCCTCGCTCAGGTGGTCGGCGACGCCCTCGCCCAGCGCGTCGTAGTACGCCTTGAAGCGCTCGTCGGCCACGTACATGGCGCCGAGGCAGGCGTGCATCTCGTGCGGGCAGTCGTAGAACCACCGCGAGATCTGGTCGCGGTGCTCCTCGGCCAGGTCCATGGCGCGCTCGCCGTCCGCCGGTTCGCCGGCCGCGACGAGGGCCGCGTAGCGCGCGAGCCAGTCGTCGTTCTCGGCCTTCATGCGCAGCCAGTCCTCCTTGGAGTACGTCGCAGCCCGCCGCTGCGACTCGGCGTACGCCGCCGTGCCGCCCCAGCGCTGCTCGGTCTCCTCCGAATACTCCTCGGGGTCCTTGTCCCCGAAGACCTCGAAGCGCTCTTCCGGGGTGAGCTGGATGCCCATCTTCTGTGCCTCCATGGCGTGTTCGACGGCCTCGGCCATCTTCTGCAGTTTCTCGATGCGGACGGTCAGCAGTTCGTGCTGGCGCCGCAGGTGCTCGCGGGGGTCGGCTTCCGGGTCGTCCAGCAGGGCCTGGATCTCGTCGAGCGGGAAGCCGAGCTCCCGGTAGAACAAGACCTGCTGGAGCCGGTCGAGGTCGCCCTCGCCGTACCGGCGGTGCCCCGCCGTGCTGCGCTCGCTCGGGGCGAGCAGCCCGATCTCGTCGTAGTGGTGCAGGGTGCGCACGGTGATCCCGGCGAACCGGGCGACCTGGCCGACGGAGTAACTCATCCGCCGTACCTCCTTCCTCGTACGTCATTCAGCTTGGGTCCTCACGTCACGTGAGGTGCAAGTCGATCCCTTCGGCGATTTTTCGGGGTGTTATGACTTTTATGTCCGCTTAAAGTGGCGCCGTGAGCACGCATACCGAGATCGAATCGCCGCCCCCGCCCGCCGTCTCCGCTCGCACGCTGCTGCCGTTCGTCCTGCCCGCTCTGGTGGTGGGTGTCGGGTGCAGCGTGCTGTTCCTCGCGCTCGACTGGATCGCGGAGGAGCTGGCCGGTCTGGTGTGGGAGGACCTGCCGGACGCCCTCGGCATCGGCGGGTACTCCGCCTTGTGGATCATCGTGATGCTCACCGTCACGGGCGTCCTCGTCGGGCTCGTGGTGTGGAAGGCGCCCGGCCACGCCGGCCCCGACCCGGCCACGATGGGGCTCGGCGGCGAGGCGCCGCTGCCCCCGTACGTACTGCCGGGGCTCGCGCTGTCCGCCGCGTTGATGCTGGCCGGCGGGCCGAGCCTGGGCCCGGAGAACCCGATCATCGCGGTGAACGTGGGGCTCGCGTTCTGGCTCGGCAAGAAGCTGGCGCCGAAGTCGCCCACGACGATGTGGGTGAGCCTGGCCACGGCGGCGACCGTCGGCGCCCTGTTCGGTACGCCGATCGCGGCCGCACTGCTCGTCTCGGAGACGCTGGCAGGAAAGGCGATGCCGATGAAGGGCTCGCTGTGGGACAACATGTTCGGGCCACTGCTGGCGGCGGCCGCGGGCTCCATGACGACCTCGCTGCTCGCCTCCCCCTCCTTCGACCTCGGCCTGCCGCCGCTCAGCGACCCCGGCTGGGCGGACGTGCTGGCGGCGATCGTGGTCGCGTGCGCGGCCGCGGTGTTCGCGATGGCAGCCGTCTACGCCTTCCCCTACGTGCACCGTGCCTTCGGCCGCCTCGGCCACCCGATGCTGACGCTTCCGCTGGGCGGGCTCGTGCTCGGTCTGCTCGGGGCGCTCGGCGGCGAACTGACGCTGTTCAAGGGGCTCGCGGAGGTCAAGGAGATCGCCGGGTCGCCGGACCACTGGTCGGCCGGGGAGTTCGCGCTGATGACCGTGGTGAAGCTGGCGGCGCTGCTCGTCGCCGCGACGTGCGGGTTCCGCGGCGGCCGGATCTTCCCCGCGGTCTTCGTGGGCGCGGCCTTCGGCCTGTTCGCGCACGCGCTCGTGCCCGGCGTGAACCCGTCGGTCGGCATCGCGGCCGGTGTGCTCGGGGTGCTGCTGGCGGTCACCCGGCAGGGCTGGGTCAGCCTCTTCACGGCGGCCGTCCTGGTGGCGTCCCCCGCGATCATCGCCCTGATGTGCGTCGCGTCGCTGCCCGCCTGGCTCCTGGTGACGGGACGCCCGCAGATGCAACTCTCCGAGGACGGCTCGGCAATCCACTGACGCTTCGCCCCAACTCCCCCCTTTCCGTAAAGGAGTTGCACTCATGTCACCACTGCACCAGAGCCCCGCCGACCGCTACGGAAAGCCCGACGAGCGCCCGGTCCCCGTCAACCCCTTCTACGGCGAGGCGAATCCGACGGCCGGGATGACCGACGCCCCGCCCAAGCACCGGCTTCCGGACGGCCCGCTCGCGCCCACGACCGCGTACCAACTGGTCCGTGACGAGCTGATGCTGGACGGGAACGCGCGCCTCAACCTCGCCACCTTCGTCACGACGTGGATGGAGCCGCAGGCGGGCGTCCTGATGGGCGAGTGCCGCGACAAGAACATGATCGACAAGGACGAGTACCCGCGGACGGCGGAGCTGGAGCGGCGCTGCGTCGCGATGCTCGCCGTTCTGTGGAACGCGCCCGATCCGTCCACCGCCGTCGGCTGTTCGACCACCGGGTCGAGCGAGGCGTGCATGCTCGCCGGGATGGCGCTCAAGCGCCGCTGGACCCTCGGGAACGCCGACCGCTACCCCTCGCGCGAGGCCCGCCCCAATCTCGTCATGGGCGTTAACGTGCAGGTCTGCTGGGAGAAGTTCTGCAATTTCTGGGAGGTGGAGGCGCGGCAGGTCCCGATGGAGGGCGAGCGGTTCCACCTCGACCCGGCCGCCGCGGCGGAGCTGTGCGACGAGAACACGATCGGCGTCGTCGGCATCCTCGGCTCGACCTTCGACGGCTCGTACGAGCCGATCGCCGAGCTGTGCGCGGCGCTCGACGACCTTCAGGCGCGCACGGGTCTCGACATCCCCGTGCACGTGGACGGGGCCTCGGGCGCGATGGTGGCGCCGTTCCTCGACCCGGACCTGGTGTGGGACTTCCGGCTGCCGCGGGTGGCGTCGATCAACACGTCCGGGCACAAGTACGGGCTCGTCTACCCGGGGGTCGGCTGGGCGCTGTGGCGGGACGCGGAGGCGCTGCCGGAGGAACTCGTCTTCCGGGTCAACTACTTGGGCGGCAACATGCCGACGTTCGCGCTCAACTTCTCGCGGCCGGGGGCGCAGGTGGTCGCCCAGTACTACACGTTCCTGCGCCTCGGCAGGGACGGCTACCGGGCCGTTCAGCACGCGACGCGGCAGGTGGCGCGCGGTCTCGCGGAACGGATCGAGGCGCTGGGCGACTTCCAGCTCCTCACGCGCGGCGACGAGCTGCCGGTGTTCGCGTTCACCACGGCGCCCGAGGTCACGGCGTACGACGTGTTCGACGTGTCGCGGCGGCTGCGGGAGCGGGGGTGGCTGGTGCCGGCGTACACGTTCCCCGCGCACCGGGAGGATCTGGCGGTGCTGCGGGTGGTGTGCCGCAACGGGTTCTCGTCCGATCTGGCGGAGCTGCTCGTGGAGGACCTGGGGCGGCTGCTGCCGGAGCTGCGGCGGCAGCCGCATCCCTTCACGCGGGACAGGGGTGCGGCCACCGGGTTCCATCACTAGACGAGTAGTTCCGATCTCCTGTCGTCCGCCTTCAGGTTGTACCCGGAGCCGGGCCAACAGCGGGCGTTGGCCCAGGCGTTCGGGTGTGCACGGGTCGTGTTCAACGACGCTGTGGCCGTCCGCCGTGCCGCGTATGCGGCCAAGGAGCCCTACCCGACCTTCACCGCCCTGTCCAAGACGCTGAT
>NZ_JBITCS010000080.1:0-14024 GCF_044453445.1 Streptomyces sp. NPDC051684
GCGACGCGGAGCGTCGTCGACCGACGACAACGCCGCGAGCGTGCGTGCCAGGCCCCGCGAGCCCGGCCTGATCCAAACGACAAGCCCTAGCCCCTTGCGGCACTCCGGGGCGCAGAGCATCAGGAACCCGGTGAGCAACCGCGAGCACCCGGTGCCCGGGCTGCCCGTCAGGACGACGACCCGCGGCGCGCCCGGCCACTCCATCCGCCACGCGGCGAGCACGCGCAGCGCGGCGTTGCGTCCCCCGATGTACGGGTGGGCTCATGGGTGACAGGGCCCGCTCTGGTGCCTGGGTCGGGCTGGTCATCGCCTCCCCGTTGTCCTGTCCGTCCGGCACCGGCACGTCGCGTTCGACCGTATGGCGTTCATCCTACGAGGGCCGCAGGCGGCGAATCATGCCCCGCCCGTCGCTTGTTACCCAGGGGGGGCGCACATCTGCCGCCCGGCTGCGGGCCGTTACGGGCCCGCGACCGTGGGCCGTGCTCGATCATGGGTGGATGACCGCCTTTTACCATGTGTGTTTCGTCGTGCCGGACATCGAGCAGACCATGCGGGACTTTCGGCGCTCGGCCGGCGTCGAGTGGAGCGAGCCCGCGTCAGACCGGCTCGGCGAGTGGGACTACCGCATCGTGTTCACCACGGGTGGGCCGCCGTTCATCGAGCTGATCGAAGGGCCGTCGGGCAGCCCCTGGGACGCGTCCGCCGGGGCCCGGTTCGATCACATCGGCTTCTGGACCAGCGACGTACGGGAATCCTCCCGACGCTTGGAGGCGGAGGGCCTGCCCGTGGATTTCACCGGCTGCCCCTACGGTCGCCCCTTCGCCTACCACCAGGTGAACAGCATCGGCGCACGGATCGAACTCGTCGACGTGGCCAGGCAGTCCCCTTTCCTCGACCGCTGGCACCCGGGTGGGGAGGCGATGTCCGCCATCGACGAGCACGCCCGAGGCTGAGCGCCGACCGGCGTCAGCCTTCGAGGTCGGGGCCGAAGAGCGTGGCCAGCGCGCGGTCGACGACGGTCTCCACGTCCTCCTTGCCCGCGGGCACGAGCGCGTACGTGCCCAGCAGGAAGCGGCGCAGCGCCGAGGTGTCGAACTGGACGACGGCCATCCCCTGCGGCGCGTGCAGTTCGACGACGGTACGCGCGCGGCCGCAGGGCCACACATGGACGTCCCCGGTCCCGGTCGGCACGCGCAGCCCGTCGTCGAGGAGGGTGCGGGCGAAGGCCCATGTCACCTCGACGCCGTCGAGCGTGGCCTCGGCCGGGAACACCAGCTGGAGGGCGAGCGGGTCGGCGGACTTGTAGCGGAGGGTGACGGTGACACTGCGCTCGGGACCCTGACCCTCGGCGACGACGAGGCGGGCGCGGGCGGACTGTTCGAGCGTGACGGGCAGCGTGGTCGGCATGGCAGGCCCCTTTCTCTGCTGCGTGTTCCAGGTGCCCGTTCGACGCGGCAGCGGGGTGCGGCATTACGGCGTTTCCGGAAAAGCCTGTTGTGACCTGTGCCACTCACCCCTCCCATAATCCGACATTTGTGAATTACGGTTTCAAACTCCTCTTCATTCTCCTCGCCCGATCCGCAGTCGGGCGGGACACCTGAAGAGCACCGCCGACGTCGGACGGAACGGAAGACTCCTGCCATGACCGACGGCCCCGCCGCCGCGCCGATACCCCCCGCCGCCACGGAGGACGGCCTCAGCCCTGCCGCGTACGCGCGGATCTACGAGGCGGAGCAGCCGCACCTCGTCGCGTACGCCCGCTCACTGACCGGCAACCCGTGGCTCGCCGACGATCTCGTCGCCGAGGCGCACTTCCGGGTCTGGCGGCGCCTCGCGGCCGGGCACGACATCGACAACGTGGCGGCGTACCTGACGACGACCGTGCGGAACCTGGCCGCCTCGGCCGGGCGCGGCGCGGCGCGCGAGACACCCCTCGACCCGCACGCGGGCATCGAGCCGGTACAGGTGTCGAGCGATGCGTACGGCTTCGGGGCCTACGGTTCCGGGGGCTACGGCGACCAGGACCCGGCCGCCCGTGCCTCCGCCGTGGACCTGCTCTCCCAGGTCCTCGGGCAACTGCCGAAACGGTGGGTGAAGGCCCTGTGGCTCTCCGAGGCCGAGGGGCAGCCACTGGAGGCGGTGGGCCGCGGCATCGGCGCGGGCAGCGGGGCCACGGCCGTGCTGCTGCACCGCGCGCGGGAGGGCATGCGGCAGGGGTTCCTGCGCGCGCATCCCGGGAACCCGGACGATCCGGCGTGCGAGAGCCACTGGGACCGGATGCCCGCGCACGTGCGCGGCAGCGCATCCGCGCGCCAGTCGGAGAAGCTCCTCGCGCACGTCGACGACTGCGACGACTGCCGGGCGCGGCTCGCGGTCCTGCTGCGTGCCAACGACCGGCTGCCGGCCCTGGTGGGTCCGGCGCTCCTGATCTTCGTGCTCGGCGGGGCCGGGAAGTTCCTGGTGCCGCTCATGGCCGGCGCCGGTGCCACCGGCGCCGCGGCGGGCGGACACGGGACCGGTTCCGGGCTGCTGCACGGCGTACGACACGCGCTGACCGGCGGGGCGAAGGCGCAGGGGGCCGTGGCCGGGGTGCTTGGCGTGTCGGTGGCGGGGGCCGCCGTCGCGGCCGGGCTCATGCTCACGGGCAACGGCGATACGGTGCCGCCGCAGCGGTCGGCGGCGGTGCAGAGCGAGAGCTCCGCCGGGCGTGACAGCTCGACACCGTCGTCTCCGTCGTCGCCGTCGTCGCCGTCGTCGTCGACATCGCCGTCCCCGCATCCCTCAACATCCGCTTCGCGTGGGCCTGTTGAGCCGAAGAAGCGCTCGCAGCGTCCGGCCGAACCGGACGCCCGGTCGGCTCCCGGCGGCTCCGCGGACACGGGGGCGCCGGCCGAGCCCAAGGCACCGGCCGCGCCGGAGGCCACGGAGGCTCCAGCCACTCCGGCCACTCCTCAGGATCCGCCGGCCACCGAGCGGTCGGTGCCGGAGGAGCGCTCGGCCGAGCGGCCCGCCACGCCGACGCCCACCCCGACACCATCCACGGACACACCGACACCGTCGACGGACACACCGACGCCGACACCGACACCGACGGCCGAGCCCACCACCCCGACGGAACCGGCGCCCACCACCCCCGCCCCCACGGAACCTTCCCAAGCCACCACTCCCCCTCCCCCGGAGCCCAGCGCGCCCTCCCCCACCTGCACCCGCTGGCTCGGCCCGATCTACCTCTGCCGCACCGGCTGACGCCAGGGCCACGACGTGACGTACGCCGGAAGCGGCGCTCAGCCCAGCTCCGTGTCGGCGGCCACCGTCTCGACCACGTCCCGGAGTTGGGCCCGCGCGGTGATGCCGAGTTTGGGGAATGCCCGGTAGAGGTGGGAGCCGACGGTGCGCGAGGACAGGTACAGCTTCTCGGCCACCTCACGGTTGGTCAGGCCGAGTGCGGCGAGGCGCACGATCTGCTGTTGCTGGGCGGTGAGCGTCGCGAAGGCGTCCGGTTCCCGCGGAGCGCTGAGGGCTCCGGCGGCCCTGAGTTCGGCCTGGGCGCGCGCCGTCCACGGCTGTGCGCCCAGTCGGCGGAAGACGGCCTCGGCCTCGACGAGCGGCTGACGGGCTTCGGCGATCCGCCGGCGGCGGCGCAGCCACTGTCCGTACGCCAACCGCGCCCGGGCGAGTTCGAAGGGCCGACGGGCGAGCGCCGGGTTGCCCAGGGCCGCCGCGAAGTACCGTTCGGCCTCCTCGGCGGGCGCGAGCGCCGCCCGGCTCAGTTGGACCAGCGCACTCCTGCGCGGAGCGAGGGCGCCCGCGTCCGCCAGGGACTCCTCGGCTCCGTCGACGATCCTGCCGGCCTCCTCCTGGTGGTGTGCCCGGCCACGGGCGGCTGCGGCCGCCAGCTCGGGCAGCGCCGGGTGGGCGAGGTGGTAGTGCGCGGGGTTGCCCCGGCCGTCGAAGAGCGTCCGGTAGTGCTGGTAGGCGGTCTCGTGGTCGCCTTCCGCGGTGGCGGCGGTGCCCAGCGCGCGGTGGGCGAGGACGAGGACGGAACGGCTCTCGTCCGGGTCGACCAGCGAGAGGGCCTGCCGGGCCCGGGTGCGGGCTCCGGCCGTGTCGCCGCGCAGGGCACGCAGGAGCGCCTCGGTCGAGGCGGCGCAGGCCACGGCATGGTCGAGGCCGGCACCGGACGCGACGGACTCCAGGTCGGCGCAGGCGCTCAGGGCGCGGTCCCACCGCCCCTGTTCCAGGTAGGCGAGGGCGGCGACCCCACCGAGGCCGTCCGGCAACGGCCCCTGCGATCTCCAGGAGGCGAAGGCGTCGTCGAAGATCCGTGCCGCCGAGTCGGTCTCGTCGAGCAGCCAGGCCGCTACGGCGAGCAGGGTCAGCGTCTCCGGTTCCTTGCGCGACGCAGCGGCCAGGGCGGGCAGCCGGGGTGCGAGGTGGGCGTGGGCGGCCTCGGGGTGCGCGACGGTCTCGACCCAGGCCGCGAGGAGCCGCTCTCGCTCGCCGAGCGCGGGGGCGGGGGCGGGGGCGGGGTGCGCATCGATGCACGCCTCGGTGTGTACCTCGGTGCATGCCTCGATGCATGCCTCGGTGCATGCCTCGACATGTGCCTCGGCATGCGACTCGATGCGGGGCAGCAGGCGTTCGATCTCGTGCAGTTGGGCCGTGTCACCGGAGTAGAAGCGGACCACCGCCGCGGCGGCCAGGGCCTCCAGCGCGGCTCCCGGTGCTCCGTGGTCCGCCAACACGGCGGCGGGGCGCATCAGTTGTCCGAAGGCGGCGCTGTGCGAGGCGGTCAACGCCATCAACCGGCCGACCTGGAGGTCCGCGAGGGCCGCGGCCGTCGGATCGTCGGTACTGGATCGGGTGCGGGCAGCGAGCCGTTCGACCGATTCGAGTCGGCCGGTGAGGACCGCGGTCCTGGTCGCGGCGGCGAGCAGCCGGGTGCTGTCGCCGGGGTCGGGGTGGAGTTCCGCGGCCCTCTCCAGCAGGTGTGCGGCGGATGCGTGGCCGCTGCGCTGTCGCGCCCGGTCCGCGCCGCGCTCAAGTACGGCCGACACCCGCGCGCTCTGCCCGGAGGTGGCGGCGGCGAGGTGCCAGGCGTGCCGGTCGGGGGCCTGCGCGCGGAAGAGCTCGGCCAGTTCGAGGTGGGCCGACCGCCGCTCCTGAGCCGGGGCCGCCTGATGGACGGCGAGGCGCGACAGCGGATGGCCGTGGCGCAGCCGTCCCCCGCCGCGCCGCACGAGCCCGGCCTCCTCGGCAGGTGCCCACACCGGGTCGGCGACGTCGGGCAGCCAGGACCGCACCGCCTGTGCCGGGTCCTGGGTGTGTGCGGTGGCCAGGCGCACCACGGCGCGGCGGGTCGCGTCGGGCAGGGCAGCCAGCCGGGCGGCGTAGAGCCGCTCCAGCCGGTCGGTGACCGGCAGTGGGTCGTCGGGGCCGCGGGCGACATAGTCGCTGACGGTTGAGGTGGCGGCGGTCGTGGCGGGCGTGGCGCGGGCCAGTTCCACCAGCGCGAGGGGGTTTCCCTCGGCCTGATCGAGGACGCCGGACCGGACGAGCCCGGTCGGCACCTGTGGCTGGAGGTCCAGCAGCCGGGCCGCCGCTTCTCGGTCGAGCGGGGCCAGTTCGAGGGTCGCCCCGCTCGCGGTGATGTCTTGCGGCACGCCGTCCCGTGCGGCGACCAGGAGGGTCACGGGTTCGTCGGCGGCCAGGCGCCGAGCGACGAAGGAGAGGGCGTCGAGCGAGGACGGGTCGACCCACTGGGCGTCGTCCACGACCACCAACAGCGGCTGCCGCACGGCGAGTTCGGCCAGCAGGTTCAGCACGGCGATCCCGATGAGCATCGAATCCGGCTCCCGGCCCGGGTCCGCGAGGCCGAAAGCGGCGCGCAGGGCTTCGGCCTGGCGTGGCGGCAGCGCCTCGACGTCGTCACGGACCGGGCGCAGCAGCTGATGCAGGCCGGAGTACGCCAGGTCACTCTCGGCCCGGCTGCCGTATGCCCGCAGTACGCGCCCGCACCCCTGTTCGCGTCCGCCGTCCGCGGCGAACCGGCCCGCGACGGCTTCCAGCAAGCTGCTCTTGCCCGTACCGGCCCCGCCCACCACGGTCACCAGCGGGCCCTCCGGACGCACTCCCGGGCACGGCGGCCGCACCGCCGCGAGCAGCGTGCGCAGCTCCGCGTCCCTGACCACGTCGTCCACCACCAGCCTCTTCACCTCCCGCACATCGTACGAAGACGGGCCCGGCGCGGGTGCAGTCAGGTGTCCGATACCGCCGAGGCAGCCGCGCCCGCAGGGTGGAGGACGTCCACCAGAACCCCACGGCGAACGACCCACCAAGGAGACCCGCACATGCCTCCCCACACCTCCCCCACGACCGCGACCGGGGCCACGTCCGGGACCGCCTCCGGGGCCTCCGCACCGAGGACGGTCAGCACCATCGAACTGGGTGACGTACAGATCCACCGCGTCATGGAGTTCTCCGACACCACCCCGATGACGACCGATGTCTTCTTCCCCAACAGCAGGCCGCAGGAGTGGCAGCGCCACGCCGAACTGCTGACACCGCACCACTGGGACCCGCGCAGCGACCTGACCCGTGCCGCGACGCAGTCCTGGGTGGTGCGCAGCGAGGGCCGGACCATCCTGATCGACACGGGCGCGGGCAACGGCAAGTACCGCCCGCTGCAACCGATCTGGTCCTACCTGAACACCGGATACCTGGAGAACCTCGCCGCGGTGGGGGTGCGCCCGGAGGACGTCGACCTCGTCGTGAACACCCATCTGCACGACGACCACGTCGGCTGGAACACCCGCCTCGAGGGCCGGGACTGGGTTCCGACGTTCCCGAACGCGACGTACCTCATGCCGCGCCGCGACTTCGAGTACTGGAAGCCGGAGAACCTCCACAACACCGTGTTCGGCAGGGGCAATCAGAACGTCTACGAGGACAGCGTCGAACCGGTCGCCGAGGCGGGCCTGGTGGAGACCTGGGACGAGTCGTACACCATCGACTCGCATCTCCGTCTGGAGTCGGCGCCCGGGCACACACCCGGCACCTCGATCATCCACCTGGAGTCGGCGGGAGATCGCGCGATCTTCGCGGCCGACCTCCTGCACGGCGCGATCCAGGTGCACGAGCCGCACATCAACAGCTGCTTCGAGGAGGACGAGGACGGCGCCCGCGCCAGCCGTGCGCGCATGTTCGCGCACGCCGCCGACACCAACGCCCTCGTCCTCCCGGCCCACCTTCCCGGCCACGGCGCCTTCGAGCTGCGCCGGGAGGGTTCGGGCTTCCGGATCGCCAACTGGGCTCCGTTCTCCTTGACTTGATCCGCTCGACCGCGCCCGGTTCAGACACCCGCTCAGACACCCCGGTCCGGGGCGACGGCGCGGCCGACACAGTCTCGGAGCAGGGCGCGCCGCTGGTCGTGCACGCTCGCGGGCTCATCGGCGGTTGCGGCGTACACGTTGCTCACCGGAGACCAGGCCATGGACATGGCGATGACCATGGCCAGCACGTCGAAGGGGTCGCCCTGGCGGATGCGTCCCGCGGCCTGGGCCTCCGCGATGGCGCCGAGCTTGCGGTCGTCGTAGTGGTCGTGGTCCGCGACGAGGTGCCCGGCCGGGCGCCGCTCCAGGCGCGCCCAGGTCGCGAGCCTGATCAGATCGGGTCGGTCGAGGTACTCGTCGTACAGGCGCACCGCCCAGTCGGCCAGGTCCGTGGCGTCGATGGCGACGACGTTGGTGATCCGCTCCAGCGAGGCGAAGAAGATGGCGTCGAAGAGCTGTTCCTTGTTGCCGAAGTAGCCATACAGCTGCGCCTTGTTGGTGCGCGCGGCGGCGATGATCCGCTCGACCCGTGCGCCGGCGATGCCGTACTGGGCGAATTCCCGGGTGGCGGCGTCGAGGATGCGCCGGTACGTCGCCGCCCCGCGGCTGCTTGATGGCTGGTCGGGCATGCATCGCACCGTAACAGACAGACTTGTCTGTTTGCTTCTCGCGCCGCATCCGCCTACGGTCAAACAGACCGAACAGTCTGTCTAAGGAGTTGGCGATGCGTTCCACGACCGGATGGCAGGCGGACGGCGCGACGCGGACACTGCGCCGCGCGGAGCTGGAGCGCAGGGAACTGCGCCCGGACGACATCGCGGTGCGTGTCGACTACTGCGGTGTCTGCCACACGGATCTGCACGCACTACAGGCACACGAAAGCGACGCGGGAGACGCGGGAGACGCGAGCGCCCGTGGACTCGTACCCGGGCACGAGTTCACGGGCGTGGTGAGCGAGGTCGGCAGCGCGGTGGCCGACTTCTCCCCGGGCGACCCCGTGGCCGTCGGCAACATCGTCGACTCGTGCGGCGAGTGCCGCATGTGCCGGGCCGGCCAGGAGAACTTCTGCCGTGAGTTCCCGACGCTGACGTACGGGGGAACCGACCGGCGCGACGGGTCGACCACCCTGGGCGGCTACTCCCGCGAGTACGTCGTGAGCCATCGGTTCGCCTACCGGCTGCCTTCGGGCCTCGACGCGGCCGCCGCTGCCCCGCTGCTCTGCGCCGGCGTGACCGTCTGGGAACCGCTGCGGGCGCTCGGTGTGGGCCCGGGCAGTGACGTCGCTGTGGCCGGTCTTGGCGGACTGGGACACCTCGCGGTCAAGATGGCGACCGCGCTCGGGGCCACGACCTCCGTCATCAGCCGGAGCCTGGACAAGGCCGCGCAGGCGCACGACTTGGGGGCACAGGGTTTCGTCGTGTCCACCGACCCGAAGCAGATGGACGAGGTACGCGACCGGTTCGATGTCGTCATCGACACCGTCCCGGCCCCTCACGACCTGGCCCCGTACCTGCGCGTGACCGCCATGGACGGCACGCTCAGCCATCTCGGTCACCTCGGGCCGGTCACCGTGGACACCCTGGACCTGCTCATCGGCCGCAAGAAGCTCAGCTCGGCGGGCAGCGGCGGTCGCCCGTCCACCGCCGCCATGCTGCGCTTCTGCGCCGAACACGACATCACCGCCGACATCGAGCTACTGCCGTCGTCCCAGGTGAACACGGCTCTCGAACGCCTGGGACGGAACGATGTCCACTACCGGTTCGTGCTCGACATGTCCGACCTGGACTGACCGCCCTCGCCCAGGTTGTCCCGCGCCCAGTCCTCGAACCGGGTCAGTGGCAGGCCCAGCGCACGCGCGAACTCCGGGCGGCCCGGCTGACCCGCGGCGTTCATGAAGGCACCGGAGGCACCCATGGGCGGCATTCCGGCGGCGAGGGCCTCCTCCAGGGTCAGGTCGGGCGCGGTGATCGGCCGGTCGAGGACGCGGCTGAGGACGTCCGCGATCTCCGCCATCGACCGGTACTCACTGGCCAGTTCGAGCTCCACCTCGTGGAAGCGGTCGGGGTCCGTGAGGGCCGCGGCGGCCGCGGTGCCGATGTCGGTGACCGCGGTGAGGGAGAGCCGGGTGTCGGGCTTGATGAGAGTGATCAGGTCGCCGTCGATGCCGCGCGGGAACAGGTAGGCCGTCGAGGGCAGCAGGTTCTCCATGAAGAAGCCCGGCTTGATAAGGGTCCAGCGCGCGAAGCCGGCCGTGCGGACGAGGTCCTGGATGGCGGCCTTGGTGTCGAGGGTGGGGGCCATGAAGTCCCAGTGACCCTCGGCCCAGCCGGGGACCTCGGTGTGCTGCCCCGCGCCGGCGACGGACGTGTGCACGAACTGCTCCGCACCTGCGGCCCGGGCGCCTTCGACGAGGTTGGTGGCCTGCGCCAGCTCGTTGTCGAAGTCGGCGCCCTCCTCGGTGAAGACGGGCATCTGGACCGAGAAGACGGCGCGGACCCCCTCGGCGGCGCGCGTCACGGAGGCACGGTCCAGGAGATCTCCGGTGACGAGTTGGGCACCGAGTGCGGCGACGGCGCGGGCCCGTTCGGTGGCGGGGTCCCGGACCAGGGCGCGTACGGGTACGCCTGCGGAGAGCAGCGCACGGGCGGTGGCACCGCCTTGACGTCCGGTGGCGCCGGTGACGAGTACGGGGGCTGGCGTCGGGCCGGTCGAGCGGCAGCGCGCCGACGCCCGGCGCAACTACGAGCGGATCCTCGCCGTGGCCGCGGAGGAGGTCGCCGTACAGGGCGCGGATGCCTCGTTGGAGCAGATCGCGCGCGTGGCCGGGGTCGGCTCGGCGACCGTGCGCAGACACTTTCCGACCAGGCGGGCACTGCTGGAGGCGGTCTCCCAGCAACGGATCGAGACGCTGTGCGCCCGGGCGGGCGAGCTCGGGGGCCGCGACGGCGACGGACGGGGCGCGCTGCTGGAGTGGCTGGGCGAGGTGCTCGCCTACTGCGTCACCGCGCGCGGCCTGGCGACCGCCCTCTCGTACGACGCGGACCACGACCCCGTGGGCGGCAACTCCTGCGCGGCGGCGCTGATCGAGGCGGGCGAGCCCCTGCTGCGGAGCGCCGCACGGGAGGGCGCGGTGGCGCCACAGGTCACGGTCGAGGACCTGATCACACTGACCGTCGGCCTCGCCCTCGCGACGGAACACCACCCCGAGCCCACGGCCCGCGCCGAGACACTGCTCGGTCTCGCGGTGGCGGGGATCAGCCCGGATCGGGTCTGACGAGCCGCCGCGTTTCCGACTTTGCGGAAACTGCAAGACGGCGTGCCACGAGGCGTGTGGGTGGACAAGCTGGGGGCGTGTCGGGCCCCTTCGAACGGACGGGGACCCAACACATCACACAGTCGGCTCCGCCCGAATCGCCACGACCACCGCCACCATCGCCATCGCCATCGCCAGAAGAGGTCCCCATGGCCACCACCCCTCGCGACCGCAAGCGCCGCGACACCCCACCACCCCGGACCGGAACGAGCGAGGCCGAGGTCCTGCGCGGGTTCCTCGACTACCTGAGGGCCTCGATCGCCTCGAAGGTCGAAGGCTCCCCCGACCCCCAGGCGCGAGCGGCCGCCGTCCCCTCGGGCACGAACCTCCTCGGCCTGCTCCACCACCTCACCTGCGTCGAGGGTGCGACGTTCCTCGGGGATCAGGTCACGGACTGGCAGGCGACCTTCCACGCCCCTGCCCAGGACGCCGTGTCCGACGTCGTCGCCCGCTACCGCGACACCGTCGATCGCGCCAACGAGGTGCTCGACGGCTGCCCGGACCTCAGCGCCCCGCTGCCGCGCCCCCGCCCGGGAAAGCCCGCGCCCACCATCCGCTGGGCCCTCACCCACATGATCGAGGAAACCGGCCGCCACGCCGGCCACGCCGACATCCTCCGCGAACTGATCGACAACACGACCGGCCGCTGATCGGCTGCGCGGTCATGCGCCACAGGACAACTCGGACTCCGTGTCGTTCTCACCGATGACGAACGCCTCCCCCGCGGCGGGGACTCCGATGTCACGCCAGCTGAACGGCACTCCGCGCGCGGTGTCGAAGTCTGGCCCGTCCATCAGTTGAAAATGCAGGTGCGGTTGCGTGGAATTGCCGGAGTTGCCGCAACGACCCAGCAACTGCCCGGCGACGACCTTGTCGCCCGCCATGACGTCGAGCGAGCCCCGCTGGACATGTGCATACACGGCGTACGCACCCTCCCCCAGATCGAGGATGATGTGGTTGCCCACAACCCGGCGGCTCCCGCCGAGAGTCCGGCACACGCCTTCGATGAGCCAGAAGTACAGAACTCCCGCAAGGGAGCTGCGGCTCAAGTGATCACGCTGGTCGTGTTCGGCGTGCACGACGGTGGCATCGGCAACCGCGTACAGGTGCGCCCCGAAGGCGGGGTAGTCGCGATTGCGGTGGGCGACAGGCCAGAACCAGACAGGGGCGGGGCGAGAGGGTCCGCCCTCCGGCTCCGCCACGATGTCGATGGCGTAGGTCTGTGCAAGATTGTGCGTTCCATGGCTCGGAACCTTGTCCGCGGGACTGTTGAGGGCTGACCACCGGCCGGCGACCGGAGGCGCGACCTCGACCGGAGCCGGTGCCCGGGTCGCGATACGTCGGCGGGCGGAACGCGAGGTCACCAGGTTGATCACCACGGCTCCCAGCGCGGGCAGCCAACTCGCCCAGTAGCCGTACGGCAGTTCCACGAAGAATCTGACGACGATCTGAGCGAAGAAGACCGCCCAGAGCCCATGCTCGACCCTGGCTGCGATCTTGCGTCGTGCTACAGGCATGATTCCCCCTCGTACAGCAAATGGTCAGGTCGCGGGGCGCGCGGCGGTGAGCACCACAAGCAGTGGCACCACTCGCCCCGCAGGTACTTCGTAGCGGCCGCGCTCCGGAGTGTGGAGCCAGCCCACACCGGCGAGTTGGCGCAGGTGGTGGTAGATCTGGCCAGTCGTGCCGATGCCCTCGAGGGCGGCCAGCTCCGCCGCGGTACGCAAGCCACCCAGAATCTCCCGCAGCAGCCTCAGCCGCACGGGGCTGCCCAGCGCGGCGAACGACTCGGCGGCCTCTGCCCAGTCGTCGTCGAACAGCGTCTGCGAGAGCTGGCCGTACTGCCACTCGTAGCGGTGCCCCGTCGGCACACGTACCGCTCCGGTGAACAGGACGGCGCCGTCCGCCTCCTGCGTCACCGGGTGACGCTCCTTCAGCGCATCGAGGGCCCAGAACTCACCCTCCCCCATGACCGGCGCGGTCGGGGCCACGTCCTCCAGCTCCGCCATGCGCCGCTCGAGCCTGGAGACGCGTTCTTCCAAATCCATAGAACGAGGTTACGTAATTACGTAACTTCTCGCAACACTCCGGCGCCTGCAGAGCGAAGTCCCGCCCACCTCGCACGAGTTCTGGTCCCGCAAGCCGCGGCACCGCACTACGCCTACCGGCGCGAACCCGCGAGTCCATGACGAGCCGCTGGGATACGGGTTGCCACTGGTTCGACCGGGCGAGCCCGTGAGGGCCGACGCATGGACACCCCTCCGTCACCTATAGAGTTGCGCAACCCAGCAACACAAGAACGCGAACGGAGATCGACGGAGACATGGGCATCATCAGCTGGATCATCTTGGGCCTCATAGCCGGAGCCATCGCCAAAGTTCTGCTCCCCGGCCGCGATCCGGGCGGCCTCATCGGCACCACACTCATCGGCGTAGCGGGCGCCTTCGTGGGCGGCTGGCTGTCGTCCCGTTTCCTCGACCGCCCCATCACCAAGGACTTCTTCGACCTGCCCACCTGGATCGCCGCCATCGCCGGCTCGCTCGTCCTCCTCATCGGCTACCGGGTCCTGTTCGGCAACTCCCGGGACTGACACGGGCCTTCACGTGCACCTCGGTGCCAGGCGGCAGTCGGACCGTCGCGACGGAAGCGGCGTAACGCCACGCGCCCTACCAGTTCATGTGACGCGGCATGCCGCAGTACCCGGAGGTGCCCCTGGGGACCCCGGCGAGGAAATCGCGGACATGGCGGAGCCAAGTCGCCCGGTCCGGTGGGCTCAGGATGTGGGCGGCGTCGGGCAGTTCGATCAGGCGGGCTCCCGGGATGCCCGCCGCCAAGCGGTACGAGCTTTCGGGCAGCACCAGGCGGTCGCCGGTAGGAGCCACCACCAGGGTGGGGGCGGAGACCTTCGCCAGGTCGGCGCGGACGTCCACGCGGGACACCAGGTCGAAGTGGTCAAGGAGGCCGGGCGGCATCGCGGCCAAGGTCTGGGCGGCCGGTTCGTCGAGGGCGGACGGTTCGAGGCCCGCGAGGTCCACCGGGGACTTGCAGGACAGGAGGGCGAGCCGCACCACGTCCTCCCACCGGCCCGTGGCCGCCAGGGACTTGATCAGTTGGGCGGCGAGCGCGAGGACCGGGTCGGCGGTGGCGAAGCCCGCGGTGAGGACGAGGGCCCGAACACGGTCGGGGTGCAGTGTGGCGATCCGGACGGCCACGGCGCTGCCGAGGGATTCGCCGAGGACGGCGAACGAGTCCTGGCCCGCGGCGACGGCGGCCGCGACCAGGCGGTCGGCTAGGGCTTGTCGTTTGGATCAGGCCGGATCAGGGAGCGGGGCCTGGTGCGTGCGATCGCAAGGCGGAGGAGGGAGGCGACGCGGAGCGTC
>NZ_JBITCS010000081.1:0-13696 GCF_044453445.1 Streptomyces sp. NPDC051684
CGCGTCGTGCCGGAGCAGACGGCCGGCGCCGGCGACGTCGCCACGGCGGCGGACCCGAACGTGCTGCAGCAGGACGTGACGCAGCGCATCGCGGCCGGTCCGCAGAAGTGGAAGCTGCTGGTCACGCTGGCGGAGCCTGGCGACCCGGTGGACGACGCGACGAAGGTCTGGCCCGCGCAGCGCACGACGATCGATGCGGGCACGCTCGTGCTCGACCGCGTGGAGGCGCAGGACAGCGGGCCGTGCCGCGACGTGAATTACGACCCGACGGTGCTGCCGCAGGGGATTCAGGTATCGGGGGATCCGTTGCTGGCGGCGCGGTCGGCGGCTTATGCGGATTCGTATCTGCGCAGGACGAGTGAAGAGGCCGGGGTAGCGGGCGTGGCGCGATTGAGTGGGGAGGGACGGTGATGAAGGCTTCGACGACGTTTGGCTTGCCGGCGCGGGTGCTGCACTGGGTGATGGCCGCGATGATCATCGCGATGCTGTTCATCGGGGTGGGGATGGTGGCGTCCGTTTCCGAGCGGCATGCGCTTCTGGTGGCGATTCACAAGCCGCTGGGCATTGCCGTGCTGGTGCTCGTGTGCGTGCGGATCGTGGTGCGGGTTCTGTCGAAGCCGCCGGCGCTGCCGGAGGATCTGCCGTGGTGGCAGAAGGTTGCCGCGCACGGTTCGCATCTCGTGCTGTATGCGCTGATGCTCGCGATGCCGCTGATCGGCTGGGCGATGCTGTCGGCGGGCGGGTATCCGGTGACGCTGGGCGGTGGTGTGCAGCTGCCGGCGCTGGTGTCGGCTGATCCGGTGACGTTCGCGTGGCTTCGGGTCGCGCACCGGGTGCTGGCGTATCTGTTCTTCGCGACGTTCCTCGCGCACTTTGCCGCTGCGCTGTATCACGGGCTGATTCGGCGGGACGGTGTGGTGAGGGCGATGGTGGGGCGGTGAGCGGCGGAGGATTGCGCTCGATGCGGCGGGGCGGTTCACGGGCAACCGGGGCTGCTCCCGCCGTGTCGCATATATATGAGCGGAGGAAAGGTTCAGCGACCTCCGCTACCACATGTCAAAATAATTTCACAAAAGGGGTTGCGGAAACTGAGGCAGGTGCTTAGAATCACGCCTCTTTCGCGCTAACGGAAACGCGGCGCGGGAGAAGGGAAGCGGTGCTGTTGAAGTCGGTTTTATCGATTCCAGTGCTGACGAAATTAAACCGCAGTCGTCGCAACGAAGTAGTTAAAAAAGTTGTTGACGGATTTAAAAAAACGGTTGATAATCTCGCTTCTCTGCTGCTGAAAACGCAGCGCTGCCGGGAAACACGAAGTTCCTCGCAGAATGCTCTTTAAAAATTAACAGCCGATAAGTGTGGGCGCTTGATGGCAGCGAGCTGATCCTCGGATCAGATAGCGAAAGTATCAAGAGTCTCACACTAAAGTAAGTCAGGTTTATGAAGTGATTCATATTCCTGTCAGCTTTGAGTGAGCGACCGGTTCTTAACTGAACCGAAAACAGTAACAGGTTTAAACTGAAGAGTTTGATCCTGGCTCAGATTGAACGCTGGCGGCATGCCTTACACATGCAAGTCGAACGGCAGCACGGGTGCTTGCACCTGGTGGCGAGTGGCGAACGGGTGAGTAATACATCGGAACATGTCCTGTAGTGGGGGATAGCCCGGCGAAAGCCGGATTAATACCGCATACGATCTACGGATGAAAGCGGGGGACCTTCGGGCCTCGCGCTATAGGGTTGGCCGATGGCTGATTAGCTAGTTGGTGGGGTAAAGGCCTACCAAGGCGACGATCAGTAGCTGGTCTGAGAGGACGACCAGCCACACTGGGACTGAGACACGGCCCAGACTCCTACGGGAGGCAGCAGTGGGGAATTTTGGACAATGGGCGAAAGCCTGATCCAGCAATGCCGCGTGTGTGAAGAAGGCCTTCGGGTTGTAAAGCACTTTTGTCCGGAAAGAAATCCTTGGCTCTAATACAGTCGGGGGATGACGGTACCGGAAGAATAAGCACCGGCTAACTACGTGCCAGCAGCCGCGGTAATACGTAGGGTGCGAGCGTTAATCGGAATTACTGGGCGTAAAGCGTGCGCAGGCGGTTTGCTAAGACCGATGTGAAATCCCCGGGCTCAACCTGGGAACTGCATTGGTGACTGGCAGGCTAGAGTATGGCAGAGGGGGGTAGAATTCCACGTGTAGCAGTGAAATGCGTAGAGATGTGGAGGAATACCGATGGCGAAGGCAGCCCCCTGGGCCAATACTGACGCTCATGCACGAAAGCGTGGGGAGCAAACAGGATTAGATACCCTGGTAGTCCACGCCCTAAACGATGTCAACTAGTTGTTGGGGATTCATTTCCTTAGTAACGTAGCTAACGCGTGAAGTTGACCGCCTGGGGAGTACGGTCGCAAGATTAAAACTCAAAGGAATTGACGGGGACCCGCACAAGCGGTGGATGATGTGGATTAATTCGATGCAACGCGAAAAACCTTACCTACCCTTGACATGGTCGGAATCCCGCTGAGAGGTGGGAGTGCTCGAAAGAGAACCGGCGCACAGGTGCTGCATGGCTGTCGTCAGCTCGTGTCGTGAGATGTTGGGTTAAGTCCCGCAACGAGCGCAACCCTTGTCCTTAGTTGCTACGCAAGAGCACTCTAAGGAGACTGCCGGTGACAAACCGGAGGAAGGTGGGGATGACGTCAAGTCCTCATGGCCCTTATGGGTAGGGCTTCACACGTCATACAATGGTCGGAACAGAGGGTTGCCAACCCGCGAGGGGGAGCTAATCCCAGAAAACCGATCGTAGTCCGGATTGCACTCTGCAACTCGAGTGCATGAAGCTGGAATCGCTAGTAATCGCGGATCAGCATGCCGCGGTGAATACGTTCCCGGGTCTTGTACACACCGCCCGTCACACCATGGGAGTGGGTTTTACCAGAAGTGGCTAGTCTAACCGCAAGGAGGACGGTCACCACGGTAGGATTCATGACTGGGGTGAAGTCGTAACAAGGTAGCCGTATCGGAAGGTGCGGCTGGATCACCTCCTTTCCAGAGCTTCTCGCAAAGTTGAGCGCTCACGCTTATCGGCTGTAAATTTAAAGACAGACTCAGGGGTCTGTAGCTCAGTCGGTTAGAGCACCGTCTTGATAAGGCGGGGGTCGTTGGTTCGAATCCAACCAGACCCACCATTGTCTGGCGGTAGGTACCTGAGGTTATCTGTACTCATGGGGGCATAGCTCAGCTGGGAGAGCACCTGCTTTGCAAGCAGGGGGTCGTCGGTTCGATCCCGTCTGCCTCCACCAATCACCAACGCTAAGGGCTTGGTTCAGACACTGAACCGAGAATTTTGCATTGGCGATTGAGCCAGTCAGAGTGATACGTAGTATGTATCGGCTGTCGTTCTTTAACAATCTGGAAGAAGTAAGTAATTTGGATAGCGGAAGCGTCTTGAGATGGACGTGGAAACTATCCGGGTTGTGATTGTATCGATGTATCTCAAGATGATTCGAACTCTATGTTTGACTCAATTGGAATACGGCACAACGCGAGAACTCAACCTGTAGCGACTGTCGCGAGACAGACTCGTTATAGGGTCAAGCGAACAAGTGCATGTGGTGGATGCCTTGGCGATCACAGGCGATGAAGGACGCGGTAGCCTGCGAAAAGCTACGGGGAGCTGGCAAACAAGCTTTGATCCGTAGATGTCCGAATGGGGAAACCCACTCCTTTTGGAGTATCCATGGCTGAATACATAGGCCATGCGAAGCGAACGCGGTGAACTGAAACATCTAAGTAACCGCAGGAAAAGAAATCAACCGAGATTCCCAAAGTAGTGGCGAGCGAAATGGGATGAGCCTTGCACTCTTTATTTGTATTGTTAGCCGAACGCTCTGGAAAGTGCGGCCATAGCAGGTGATAGCCCTGTAGGCGAAAACAGTATGAAAGAACTAGGTGTGCGACAAGTAGGGCGGGACACGTGAAATCCTGTCTGAAGATGGGGGGACCATCCTCCAAGGCTAAATACTCGTGATCGACCGATAGTGAACCAGTACCGTGAGGGAAAGGCGAAAAGAACCCCGGGAGGGGAGTGAAATAGATCCTGAAACCGCATGCATACAAACAGTCGGAGCCTCGTAAGGGGTGACGGCGTACCTTTTGTATAATGGGTCAGCGACTTACGTTCAGTAGCAAGCTTAACCGTATAGGGCAGGCGTAGCGAAAGCGAGTCCGAATAGGGCGTTCAGTTGCTGGGCGTAGACCCGAAACCAGGTGATCTATCCATGGCCAGGATGAAGGTGCGGTAACACGTACTGGAGGTCCGAACCCACTAACGTTGAAAAGTTAGGGGATGAGCTGTGGATAGGGGTGAAAGGCTAAACAAACCTGGAAATAGCTGGTTCTCTCCGAAAACTATTTAGGTAGTGCCTCGTGTCTCACCTTCGGGGGTAGAGCACTGTCATGGTTGGGGGGTCTATTGCAGATTACCCCGCCATAGCAAACTCCGAATACCGAAGAGTGCAATCACGGGAGACAGACATCGGGTGCTAACGTCCGGTGTCAAGAGGGAAACAACCCAGACCGCCAGCTAAGGTCCCCAAATATAGCTAAGTGGGAAACGAAGTGGGAAGGCTAAAACAGTCAGGAGGTTGGCTTAGAAGCAGCCACCCTTTAAAGAAAGCGTAATAGCTCACTGATCGAGTCGTCCTGCGCGGAAGATGTAACGGGGCTAAGCTATATACCGAAGCTGCGGATGCGAGCTTTGCTCGCATGGTAGGAGAGCGTTCCGTAAGCCTGCGAAGGTGCCTTGTAAAGGGTGCTGGAGGTATCGGAAGTGCGAATGCTGACATGAGTAGCGATAAAGGGGGTGAAAGGCCCCCTCGCCGTAAGCCCAAGGTTTCCTACGCAACGTTCATCGGCGTAGGGTGAGTCGGCCCCTAAGGCGAGGCAGAAATGCGTAGCTGATGGGAAGCAGGTCAATATTCCTGCACCATTGTTAGATGCGATGGGGGGACGGATCGCGGAAGGTTGTCCGGGTGTTGGAAGTCCCGGTCGCTGCATTGGAGAAGGCACTTAGGCAAATCCGGGTGCGGAATTCAAGGGTGTGGCGCGAGCTCCTTAGGGAGCGAAGCAATTGGAAGTGGTTCCAAGAAAAGCCTCTAAGCTTCAGTCTAACGATGACCGTACCGCAAACCGACACAGGTGGGCGAGATGAGTATTCTAAGGCGCTTGAGAGAACTCGGGAGAAGGAACTCGGCAAATTGGTACCGTAACTTCGGGATAAGGTACGCCCTTGTAGCTTGACTGGCTTGCGCCAGAAGGGTGAAGGGGTTGCAATAAACTGGTGGCTGCGACTGTTTAATAAAAACACAGCACTCTGCAAACACGAAAGTGGACGTATAGGGTGTGACGCCTGCCCGGTGCCGGAAGATTAAATGATGGGGTGCAAGCTCTTGATTGAAGTCCCGGTAAACGGCGGCCGTAACTATAACGGTCCTAAGGTAGCGAAATTCCTTGTCGGGTAAGTTCCGACCTGCACGAATGGCGTAACGATGGCCACACTGTCTCCTCCCGAGACTCAGCGAAGTTGAAGTGTTTGTGATGATGCAATCTACCCGCGGCTAGACGGAAAGACCCCATGAACCTTTACTGTAGCTTTGCATTGGACTTTGAACCGATCTGTGTAGGATAGGTGGGAGGCTATGAAACCGGAACGCTAGTTTCGGTGGAGCCGTCCTTGAAATACCACCCTGGTTTGTTTGAGGTTCTAACCTTGGCCCGTGATCCGGGTCGGGGACAGTGCATGGTAGGCAGTTTGACTGGGGCGGTCTCCTCCCAAAGCGTAACGGAGGAGTACGAAGGTACGCTAGGTACGGTCGGAAATCGTGCTGATAGTGCAATGGCATAAGCGTGCTTAACTGCGAGACCGACAAGTCGAGCAGGTGCGAAAGCAGGTCATAGTGATCCGGTGGTTCTGTATGGAAGGGCCATCGCTCAACGGATAAAAGGTACTCTGGGGATAACAGGCTGATACCGCCCAAGAGTTCATATCGACGGCGGTGTTTGGCACCTCGATGTCGGCTCATCTCATCCTGGGGCTGTAGCCGGTCCCAAGGGTATGGCTGTTCGCCATTTAAAGAGGTACGTGAGCTGGGTTTAAAACGTCGTGAGACAGTTTGGTCCCTATCTGCCGTGGGCGTTGGATATTTGAAGGGGGCTGCTCCTAGTACGAGAGGACCGGAGTGGACGAACCTCTGGTGTACCGGTTGTCACGCCAGTGGCATCGCCGGGTAGCTATGTTCGGAAGAGATAACCGCTGAAAGCATCTAAGCGGGAAACTCGCCTTAAGATGAGATATCCCTGGGGACTAGATCCCCTTGAAGGGTCGTTCGAGACCAGGACGTTGATAGGTCAGGTGTGTAAGCGCAGTAATGCGTTCAGCTAACTGATACTAATTGCCCGTAAGGCTTGATCCTATAACAAGTCTGCCTTGTAGATCTGCGCCGTGCGACAGCACCGGCTGCGATCCAAAGCGACAAGTTGGATTCTCGTGTGTGATACACACAACTCAAGATTACTGCTTCTTCCAGGATTGGTTGTGCTGCGAAGCCAGCGCAACAACCCTCTTTGCCTGATGACCATAGCGAGTCGGTCCCACCCCTTCCCATCCCGAACAGGACCGTGAAACGACTCTACGCCGATGATAGTGCGGATTCCCGTGTGAAAGTAGGTAATCGTCAGGCTCCCTAAGCCAGAAACCCCCGCCCGAAAGGCGGGGGTTTTTGCATTTCAGCGACGGAAATGCGTGTGAAGCGGGCAAGGCCCGATTCATTTGAAATCAGAGAGCATCACTCGCTTGCCAAGAATTCTTGTTGGCTGGCGATCAGCGATGCGCCACATGCAGTCTTCATCCCGTCCAGCGCAACGGCGCGGCCTTCAATAGTGTACTGGCTGGAGCCCTGAACGATCGGGTAAGCTTTCAACTTATGGGTCTGCTTTCAGGTTGTGCTATCTACGTGTCGGGTGTCGTAAATGTTGAAAAGTCGCCCCATTGAATTTATTGGAGTTTTTCACTAACTCTGTCACGGCGTTTCGAGCTTTTTGACGCGAATAGTGAAAAAACTCGGCAGTCACGCCACAAAACGTGAAAATTTTTGCGGGTGGACCGCAGAGGCTCGCGGCACAAGGCTCTGCGCCGCGCGAACTGAGAGTGGAACTGATAGGCGTGAATCGCACGAGCATCGCGAGCGGCGGAAAATCTGCGAGGGTGGGACGCCGCGTCCCGCGAGCTGGCTTCAACTGACCCTGGCCCCGAACACGGCCGACCCCATTGTGAATCCTCTGTGGAGTACGGCCATGAAATCGGATCGGATCTGTGCCGCCTGCGGCACACCCTTCACTCCGCTCTCACACATCCCTCATCAACGCTTTTGCTCGGCCAAGGCATGCCAGCGTGCTCGCCGGCGTGCATGGCAGCACCAGCGCATGCGAGTCGATCCCGACTATCGCGAGAACCAGATCCGCGCCCAGGCCAGCTGGCGGGCCCGACATCCTGACTACTGGCGGCACTACCGCGAGACGCACCCGGCCTATCGCGATCGCAATTGCGCGATGCAGCGACGACGAAATGCACGGCGGACTGCTGGTGCCATTGCAAACATGGACGTGTGGCCGGCCTGTCGCCCGTTGGCATCTGGGTTCTACATCCTGCGCAACGCGGTTGAGGCAGGCGTTGCAAAGATGAACGCGTGGACGGTGCACATCGCCGTGCTATCTGAGCCAAGGCCGGTTCCGGCGTGATTGCAAAGAGATGACGTGTACGAAAAGAGTCTATGGCCTGCTACCTTGGCTGTGTACTCGCTCGCATTCGACGTCATTGCAAGGCGCGACGCGTTCACCGATACAAATCCCCTAATCGATGCCGGGGATGGCGCAGCGAGGGGCGGTTGCCAGTCGGAGCTGGATCGTGGACCTCGATTGCACATGCGAATCCGTTGACGAGCAGGCCTGCAGGATGCGGGCTGCTGAATACGTTCGGATGTCGACGGAGCACCAGCAATACTCGACGGAGAATCAACGTGATCGCATTCGCGACTACGCTGCTCGTCGCGATCTTGAGATCGTGCGGACCTACGCCGACGAAGGTAAAAGCGGTTTGCGTATCGATGGGCGCCAGGCGCTGCAGCAACTGATCCGGGACGTGGAAACCGGCATGGCCGATTTCCAGGTCATCCTCGTCTACGACGTAAGCCGCTGGGGACGATTCCAGGATGCAGACGAAAGTGCCTATTACGAGTACATCTGCCGGCGTGCAGGCATCCAGGTCGCCTATTGCGCTGAACAGTTCGAGAACGACGGCTCGCCAGTTTCGACGATCGTCAAAGGTGTGAAGCGTGCGATGGCCGGTGAGTACAGCCGCGAGTTGTCAGCGAAGGTCTTCGCTGGCCAGTGTCGGTTGATCGAGCTCGGTTTCCGGCAAGGCGGACCTGCAGGCTATGCGTTACGCCGGATCCTCGTGGACGAACATGGCCTCATGAAGGGGGAATTGCAACGCGGCCAGCACAAGTGCCTGCAGACGGACCGCGTCATTCTGATGCCAGGCCCGGATAGCGAGGTGCGTATCGTCAACCTGATCTACAGCTGGTTCATCAATGAGTCACTCAATGAGCACGAGATCGCCGCACGCCTGAACGGCATGAACGTTCAGACGGACCTTGGGCGACCCTGGACTCGGGCAACGATTCGGGAGGTGCTGACCAACGAAAAGTACATCGGCAACAACGTCTACAACCGTGTGTCGTTCAAGCTGAAGAAATCTCGTGTCACGAATCCGTCGGAGATGTGGATACGCAAGGAGGGTGCGTTCGAACCCCTCGTGCCGAGCGAAACGTTCTATACAGCGCAGGGCATCATGCGGGCGCGGGCCCGGCGCTACTCGAGTGAGGAGCTTATCGAGCGTCTGCGAAACCTGTATCGAAGCCGAGGCTTTCTATCCGGCGTCGTGATCGACGAAACGGAGGGTATGCCGTCCACCTCGGTCTACGTGTATCGCTTCGGTAGCTTGATTCGTGCGTACCAGACGGTTGGCTTCACGCCCGGCCGTGACTATCGTTATATCGAGACGAACCGCTTCATTCGGCAACTGCACCCAGAGATCGTTGCCGAGACGGAAAAGAAGATTGCGGATCTCGGCGGATCCGTGTCGCGTGATCCGGCGACGGACCTGTTGACCGTGAATAGGGAATTCACTGCCTGCATCGTGCTGTCACGGTGTCAGGTGCGCAGCAGCGGCCGTAACCGCTGGAAGGTGCGGTTCGACACGAGCCTGCTGCCGGATATCACCGTCGCAGTCAGGCTGGACCAGAGCAACTCGACTGCGCTCGACTACTACCTGCTGCCGCACATCGACTTTTGGCAGCCTCGCATCAGCCTTGCGGACTGGAATCCGATCGAGTTCGAGAGCTATCGCTTTGACACGCTGGACTACTTATACGGCATGGCACAGCGTGCTCGACTGAGGAGACGAGCATGACTCAGCGTGAACAGCCCGGTGAGGTTCGGATGATCCCGATCAGCCAGATTGAGGTGATCAATCCTCGCGAGCGTAATGGTCGAGTTTTCGACGAAATCGTCAGCAACATCAAGACGATCGGCCTGAAGAAGCCGATTCTGGTCACGCCGCGGGCAACGGCCAGTGGCGTGGAGAAGTACCTTCTCGTGTGTGGGGAGGGACGACTGAAGGCGTTCCGATCACTCGGCGAAACGACGATACCAGCCCTTGTGGTGAGCGTGAGCGACGAAGACGCGTTCATCATGAGCCTGACGGAGAGGAGCTAGCGACTTTGCCGAAGTATCTGGCAGAACGTGTATGGCCGAGCGGGAGTCCAGCATGACCGGCGTAGCACTTGGGTTCATTCCCGAACCACTTTCCGTTCCAATCGCGAGCATCTTGCCATCGCGACGCACGCCTGCCGGCATGATGAACTCGCGAAAGTTCAAGCAAATCAGAAGCTCCATCGAAGAGGTGGGCTTGATCGAGCCGCTTTCCGTTACGCCGGTCGACCAGGCATCGGGCAACCACGTCCTGCTCGATGGGCATCTGCGATTGATCGCGTTGCAGGAGCTCCAGTTCAACACCGTGTCCTGTCTAGTTGCAACTGACGACGAGAGCTACACGTACAACAACCGCGTCAATCGACTATCGACCATCCAGGAGCACTTCATGATTCGTCGGGCGGTTGAACGAGGTGTGTCCCCGGAGCGGTTGGCGAAGGCGCTGTCGGTAGATGTGTCTCAGATCATCAAGAGGATGGCATTGCTGGATGGGATTTGCGCTGAAGCGACCGAGCTCCTGAAGGACCGGCAGTTTTCGCCGGAGCTCGCGCGAGCGCTCCGGAAGATGAAGCCGACGCGGCAAGTCGAATGTGTTGAGCTCATGGTGGCAGCAAACAACCTGTCCGTCTCGTACGCTGAAGCGTTGCTCGTTGCGACGCCGGCTTCGCGGCTGGTCGAAGGGAAGAAACCGAGGAAGCTTGCCGGCGTGAGCCCCGAGCAAATGGCGAAGATGGAGCGGGAGATGAGCAATCTGCAGGGGCAGTACAAGGTGGTCGAGCAGACTTATGGACAGGACGTGCTCAACCTCGTGCTCGCAAAGGGCTATCTCGCGAGGCTGCTTGAGAACGAATCCGTGCGCCAGTACCTGCAAGCCCAACAAGCGGATTTGCTATGCGAACTGCAGTCCGTCGTCGATACGATCGCCTTAGAGCAGCCGGCCCTCGATCCCACTGCCTGAGCTCAGATAGTTTGGCGGAGTATCGTTTCAAAAATCGGTCTGCTGATCACGAAAATTGCGTGATCCAAAATTCGTATGTTGAGACGTTGCGAATTCGTCTAAAGAATTTTACCTTTATGTCGTTATGCGCTTAAAGGGGCTCACTGCGTGTTGCAGTCGAGTGGTTCCATAGCCTAGATCGTGAAAATAATGAGCAATATGACTTGTACTCACTGCCGCACTGGGGTTCCGCGCGGCGCGACGGTTTGCACCGGGTGTCAGGCTGAAGTTGAGTATGGGCCCGCAAGAGGACTTTTCGGCGCGGCGCTACTTGCTGCCGCGTTCGCGGGCTATCAAGCGCATCGCCACCTGCCCGAGTCCATGTCAGTAGGTGGCTGGGTTACAGGTGCAGTGGTGTTTGTTGGGCTTAGCCTGCTCATACAAAAGATGTTCGGCGACCGCGTCGTGTTTAAGCGCGTGTACAAAACCCGGCGATAGCTGCAGAGCATCACGATTTCTCAGTCGGCCATGTATCGGCGAGGCTGCTCATATGTGCCTGTCATGGATCGGAATGAATGCCCTCTTCTAACTACTGCCGGCAAGTAGACCGAGCGCCTCACGAAGTAGCGCTATTGTTGATGTCCGGGCAGAACTGACCCACTAGAGCTGGAAATTTTCATCGAATTTTGACCCACGTGATTGAATGCTCTGCTCAATCTTTGAGCAGGGGATACAAAGGTGATCACGGTGGGTATATTGGCCAAGATCAGGCGGATGTATTTCCGCGAGAAGGTCCCGTTGCGCGAGATTGCGCGGCGTACGGGCCTGTCCCGAAACACGGTGCGCCGCTGGCTGCGGCAGACTGATGCCGTCGAGCCGAAGTATCCGAAGCGCGTCAGCCCGAGCGTCATCGACGACTGGGCCGCACAGCTGACAGGTTGGCTGCGTGCCGACAGTCATCGCCCGAAGCGTGACCGGCGCACCGCCCGGTTCATGTTCGAGGCGATCCGCGCCGAGGGTTACGCCGGCAGCTACGGCCGCGTAAGCGCGTTCGTGAGGCGTTGGCACGAGGAGCAGGCTGAGGCGCCTCGCAGGAAGGCCTTCGTGCCGCTCGCCTTCGAACCCGGCGAAGCCTTCCAGTTTGACTGGAGCTGCGAATACGCGTTTGTTGGCGGGCTACGGCGACGCCTGGAGGTCGCCCACGTCAAACTTAACTCCAGCCGCGCGTTCTGGCTCGTCGCCTATCCCACACAGAGTCACGAGATGCTGTTCGATGCGCACGCCCGCGCATTCGCCGCGTTCGGCGGCGTGCCGCGGCGCGGCATCTACGACAACATGAAGACCGCCGTGGACAAGGTTGGCCGCGGCAAGGAGCGTGCGGTCAACGCGCGCTTCGAAGCGATGTGCAGTCACTACCTGTTCGAGCCGGAGTTCTGCAACCGGGCTGCAGGCTGGGAGAAAGGCATCGTCGAGAAGAACGTTCAGGACCGGCGACGTCAGATCTGGCACGAAGCAGCGCTACGGCGCTGGGAAACGCTGGAGATCCTGAACGAATGGGTCGCTGGTCAGTGTCGTGAGGCGTGGCACATGCGGCACCCGCAGTGGCCTGAGCTGACAGTCGAGGATGTGCTGCAGGACGAGCGTACCCGGCTGATGCCCAATCCACGGCCGTTCGACGGCTACATCGAGCAGACCCTGCGAGTCTCGTCGACCAGCCTGATTCACTTCCAGCGCAACCGCTACAGCGTGCCCACCGAGTACACGAACCAGCTGGTGAGCGTGCGCTGCTATCCGGCATATCTCAGCGTCGTCGCCAACGCCCAGGAGATCGCACGCCACGAACGCAGCTTCGAGCGGCACATGACCTTCTACGATTGGCGCCACTACGTCACGTTGGTCGAGCGCAAACCCGGCGCACTGCGCAACGGCGCGCCGTTCATCACGATGCCGCAGCCGCTGCAACTGCTGCAGCGGCATCTGCTGAAACACCCGGGCGGCGATCGCGTCATGACGCAGGTGCTCGCTGCGGTGCGCGAACACGGGCTCGATGCGGTGCTGCTCGCCGTACAGGCTGCGCTGGATTCAGGACGCCCCAGCGCAGAGCACGTCCTGAACGTGCTGAGCCGGCTGAAGGCGCCCGTCACGAATGGCAGCCTCGCCACGACGAAACTCCAGCTCAAGGAAGAGCCCGCGGCCGACGTGAGCCGTTACGAGACGCTGCGCGCCAACCCACCGGAGGATCGTCATGTCTAACGATATCGCGGCCCAGCTCAAGGGTCTTAAACTGCACGGCATGGCGAGCACGTGGCCGGAGCTGCTCGCGCAGTCGCGCCACACGGACTTCGAGCCGGAGCGCTTCATGAAGCAGCTGTTGATGGCTGAAACCGCCGAACGGCAGGTGCGCTCGATTGCCTATCAAATGACCGCTGCGCGCTTCCCGGCCCACCGCGACCTGAAGGGCTTCGACTTCGCGCAGGCACACGTCGACGAAGCGCTGGTGCGCGAACTGAGCGAGCTGTCGTTCCTCGAAAGCGCGCACAACGTCGTGTTCATCGGTGGTCCGGGCACTGGCAAGACGCACCTCGCCTCAGCGATCGGAATCGAAGCCGTACAGCGCCACGGCAAGCGTGTGCGCTACTTCTCGACCGTCGAGCTGACCAACGCCCTGGAGCAGGAGAAGTCCATCGGCAAACAAGGCCAGGTCGCCCACAAGCTGATGTACGTCGATCTGGTGATTCTCGATGAGCTGGGCTATCTGCCGTTCAGCCAGACCGGTGGTGCATTGCTGTTCCATCTGCTCTCAAAGCTTTACGAGCACACGAGCGTCGCGATCACGACCAATCTCAGCTTCGGCGAGTGGGCGAGCGTGTTCGGGGATGCAAAGATGACGACAGCGCTGCTGGACCGCGTCACCCATCACTGCCACATCGT
>NZ_JBITCS010000082.1:0-13426 GCF_044453445.1 Streptomyces sp. NPDC051684
GCGGAGGAGGGAGGCGACGCGGAGCGTCGTCGACCGACGACAACGCCGCGAGCGTGCGTGCCAGGCCCCGCGAGCCCGACCTGATCCAAACGACAAGCCCTAGGGATCGCCGCGCAGGCAGGCCGGCGCCCAGTCCGTCAACTCGGCACTCATGTCCGGTTCTTGCGGGACCGGTGGATGCCCAGGCCGATGCAGCCGATCCAGACCACCGTGATCAGACCGACGACGGCATCCGCACCCCACCCGTTGATGGCGTAGAAGTGGGTGGCGTCCATGCCGAAGTAGAGCGACGGGACGACCAGCAGGTTGATGACTCCGACGACGACGGCGCCGCGCACGGTCCACCGTGCCACCACCGGTGCCGCCGCAGTCGTCAACTCCCGTGCGGCACGGGCGAATCCGAGCAGGAACATCGCGATCCACAGGTGTGCGATCGGACCATGGGCCAATGCCATGGCGGCCGCCAGCGGGCCGTCCGTGGTCGGGTCCATCCCCCGATCCGGGAAGGCCAAGGGAGTGCCGGCCTCCAGCGAGGTGGCGAAGAGGATCACGCCGACATAGGTGAGCAGCGACACGACGGTGAGCTGGCCGGTGATGGTGCGCCGGCCCGTGTCGTCCCTGGGAAGCAGGCGTGCAAGGCCTACTCCGAACGCCGTCAGCACGGCCATGGTCACCAGCGTCAGCAGGCTCCGCGTCAGGACGTTCCACTCCGGCGGTGGTCCCGAGTAGACGAAGTACAAGGCCACCATCGGCACCCCGAGGGCGCCCACGGTCATCCCCGCCCGCCCGGCGAACGTGGCGGCGGCCAGGTCCGATGCGTCGGCTGCGTGTTGGGACGGGGCAGACGGGTTCTGCGTGGTCGACGGCGTGGTCACAGTGACTCCAGGGTGACGACGTGTGGTGTTCAGGTCCTCAACCATGTCGGCCGGCCACCGCACCGGACGTCTGCCGATCGGGACCGGCCTGTCCACGAACGGCCAACGGCTTCTACGACTTTCGTTGACTGCTTCGTCGAAGCGGGCGGTCTAGGGTGGTCCGGTGCCGTCTCCTCGCCTCGCCGTCGCCGGCGGTCGCCACGACGAGACCCCGGTGCGTCGAGGGCCATGGATCGAGCGCGGCCGGTCGGCGTTGCTCGTTCTCGCCTCGTTCGCCGGTGGACTCGCCATGCTGTTCCTGGTCCTCGAGCAACGCCCGGGGGGATGGTGGCGCGTCCTCGACATCACCGTGGGCGCCGTCGCGAGTCTCGTGCTGCTGTTCCGTTACCGTGCCCCGGTCGCGACCGGTCTGGTGCTGGCGGTCGCCGGGGCGTTCTGCGCCACCGCCGGTGTGGCCAACTACGTGGCTCTGTTCGCCGTGGCACGCAGCCGGCGCATCGAGCAGGCATTCGTCGTGGCGCTGGCCGATGTCGCCGGCGGCCTGGTCTTCTGGCTGCTGTATCCGGACAACTCGGTGCTGAGCCTCACCGTGCTGGTCAACACCGCGATCGCGCTCGCCGTCGTGGCCTGGGGCGCGCTGCAGCAACGGCAGCAGGATCTGGTCGCGGTCTACCGGGACAGAGCGGCCCGTATCGAGCGCGAGCGTGAGCTGCGTGCGGAACAGATCCAGATGGCCGAACGCGCCAGGATCGCCCGCGACATGCACGACTCGGTCGCGCACTACATCTCCCTGATCGCGCTCTACGCCGGCGGGCTCGCGGTCGCCGGGGACGACGCCAAGAACGTCGGCACCACGGCCGCGACGATTCGCACGACCGCGATCAGCGCACTCGACGAGCTGCGCACCGTGATCGGCATGCTGCGCGACGGCACCGTCGTGACGCCGCAAGACTCCGAGCACGAGCACACCGTCGCGGGATTGATCGACGCGGCCAGGCAGGCAGGCCAGTTGATCGTCGCCCGCCTTGATCTGGCCGACGACGGCGACGAGCACATGTACCGCGTCGTGCAGGAGGGGCTGACCAACGCGCGCAAGCACGCCCCTGGCGCACTGGTGACGGTGCATGTTCGCCGCGAGGGCGGTGCTGCCCTCATCACGATTTCCAACCCGATCGAAGACGTCGAGTCGGTGTTGCCCGGAACCGGCGCCGGGCTGAACGGTCTCGCCGAACGGATCGCCACCGTGGGCGGCGTCGCCGAACACGAGGTCGTCGACCGCGGTGAGAACACCCACGAGTTCCGGCTGTCTGCGCGGGTGCCCCTGCGATGACCGGCTCTTCGCCTTCCGGCAGCGCTTCCGGCGCGCCCACGTCGGTGCTCGTGGTCGACGACGACGCGATGGTCCGCGCCGGGCTTTCGATGGTCCTGTCGGTGGACCCCACGATCGCTGTCGTCGCCGAGGCATCCGGCGGAGCCGAGGCCGTCGTCGCGGCAACGCAACACCGTCCCGATGTCGTGCTGATGGACCTGCAGATGCCGGAGATGAACGGCGTCGAGGCCACCCGCCGTGTCCGTGCGGCGGTGCCGTCGGTGGCCGTGCTGATGCTGACCACCTTCCACCTGGACACGCACGTCCTCGACGCATTGCAGGCCGGCGCGAGCGGATACCTGCTCAAGGATGTCGCGCCGCAAGAGCTCTGCCACGCGATTCACCTTGCCGCATCGGGGGAATCCGCGTTCTCGGCGACGATCACCCGGCAACTCGTGGCACGCCACACCCGCACAGCCAACGACTCCACCAGCGCCAGGGCTCGGCAGACGTTGGAGGCGCTCACCGACCGAGAACGCGCCGTCGCCGAAGGCGCTTCCAACGCGACCATCGCGAAGGCGCTGTTCATGAGCGAAGGCACGGTCAAGACGCACGTCTCCCGCGCGCTCACCAAGACCGGCTCGGACAACCGGGTCCAGCTGGCGCTCTTGGTCTTCCGGGCGCAGCAGAACCCCTAAGGCGCTGGTGACTGCTCCGCCGGGGGGCGCCTCACCTTTCTGACGTCGAACGACTCCAGTTGTTTCCCGGAGCCGTCGCCCACCCGCCACATGTGGCCCGAGGCGAGGACGAGTTCGTCGCGGTCGTTGCCGTCGACATCGGAGGCAGTCACGAGGCGGCCTGCCTGCGGCCCGCGCCACGGTCGCGATCCGAGGCCCGGCGAGGAGCCGCCGCGCAGGATGTCGACCCGGTCGTCGTCGTTGCGCACCACGAGGTCGTCGCAGCCGTCGCCGTTGACGTCCGCGGCCAGCAGGCCGATGCCGAAGCCGCCCTTGCGTTTCCCGCCGCCGATGACGACCGGGGCGTCGGGCGCCTTGCCGTAACGGATCGTCACCTTGCCCTTGCGGTCGCGCGGTGCGAATTCGTCGTCCATCGGGACGCCGCTGTTCCCGAGCGCGACGTCGGGCCGGCCGTCGCCGTCGAAGTCGCCGACGGTCGCGTTCTCGCCCCTCGGCAGCGCCTCGGGGCGCGCGGCGAGGCCGTTCGAGGTGTCGGTCCCGCCGGCCAGCAGCCGGAGGTGCGAGGGCTCTCCGGGCTTGTACATCAGTAGGTCCGTGACCCGGTCGCCGGTCAGGTCCGCCGCGAGCAGCCGCAGGCCGGTGACGGCGTCATGGTCGTCGGTGTACGGGTCGGTGCGCTCGGTGAGCCGGGCCGGTGTGCCGCCGCGGGTGAACGAGCCGTTCAGGACCACGAGGCGACGCTCGTGCATGCCGGTGCGGTAGGTGGCCAGGTCGGTGTGGCCGTCGCCGTCGAAGTCGCCCGACACAGGGGCGTCCTGATAGACATCGTTGCCCTTGCTGATCCGTACGGGCTGGCCCTCCCCCATGTCCGGCAGCGGAATACGGGACGCTCTGTGGCCGGACTCCGGGCCCTGTGTGCCGCCCCACTGCACATGGGCGCTGCCGCCCGCCACGAGGTCGAGACGGCCGTCGCCGTCCAGGTCGGCGAGGACCGGAGGGGACTCTCCGTCGGTCATGGCGTCGTGCTCGGGCAGGCCGAAGTCCTTGGGCGTGAACACCGTGCGGTCGTCGGCCCGCGCACCGTGCAGCAGGGCGATCCGGCCGGTCTGGAAGACGTCGCCATTGCTCGCCGGCACACCGAGCGCCAGGTCCGGGTGGCCGTCGAGGTCGGGTGCGGGTGTGCCCGAGCTCTTCGCGGTCGCCGCCGACGCCGCGCAAGCGCTGTCCGGGACCGCCGGACAGCCCTCGTCGTGCCGGGCGCCCGTGGCGGTGCCCAGGAGCAGCGCGGTGGCGAGGAGGACCCTGCCTCGTCGCCACCGCGGACCGCCGTGCGTCGGTGCTGCCGACTCGGATGTCATGGGCCCACTAGAACCGATGTGCCCGCCCGGCTTCCAGCGCCGAGAGCGCTCCGCTAGGGCTTGTCGTTTGGATCAGGCCGGATCAGGGAGCGGGGCCTGATGCGTGCGATCGCAAGGCGGAGGAGGGAGGCGACGCGGAGCGTCGTCGACCGACGACAACGCCGCGAGCGTGCGTGCCAGGCCCCGCGAGCCCGGCCTGATCCAAACGACAGGCCCTAGGTGTGCCTGACCTGCCGTCAGCCGATGCTTTCGGTCAGCCGCGCCACGTTGGCCGCCACGTCGCCGCGCGTGAGGTCGCTGCCGATGCTCACGGTGAAGGCGCCCGCGGCGAGCCATGTGGCGGCGTCGTCCACACTCACGCCGCCGGTCGCCATGATCCGGGCGCCGGGCAGCACGGAGAGCACCGACTTCAGGTAGGCGATGCCGCCGACGTGGGCGGGGAACAGCTTGGCGACGCCCCGGTCCGCCGCGACGCGCAGCTCGCTCGGGGTGAGGCCGCCCTCGACCAGGAGCTTCCCCGCGGCGTCGGCGACGGGACGTACCTCGGGCACCTGGAAAGGACTCACCAAGAAGTTCGCGCCGGCGGCCAGGGCGCGTTCGGCGATCTCGGGCGAGGTGACGGTGCCCAGGCCCAGGGTCACCTCGGGGAACTCCTTCGACCAGGCCGCGACGAGGCCCTCCCAGCCCGGGGTGGTGGCGGTGAACTCGAAGGCGGTGAGGCCGCTTTCGACGAGGGTGCGGGCCACGGCGTCCGCCGTGTCCGCGTCGGCCTCGCGCACCGTCGGGGTGACGCGAGCGGCGCGCAGGGCGTCGATGACTTCGGCGTGCATGGTGGGTGTCTCCGATCGGGTACGGGCGGTGGTCATGCCGGGGCCGCGATCTCGGCGAGGGCGTCCAGGGTCGACTCGGCGTCGGCGCCGCGGGCGCGCAGCACGATGGCGTCGCCGCAGCGGATGTTGAGGGTCATCAGGGACAGGACGCTGCGGGCGGGGACCTCGTGGCCGTCGTCGCGGGCGACGGTGACATCGGAGGAGGCGCGGGCGGCGATCTGGGCGAAGGCGGTGGCGGGGCGGGCGTGCAGCCCGGCCTCCTCGGTGACCACGAGGCGGCGTTCGACGACGGTCATCGGTTGTTCTCTCCGTCCAGCAGTGCGGTCAGCCGGTCCACCAGCTGTTCCTCTTCGTCGGGGTTCATGGGTCGCGGGTCGATCGCGAGGCGTCCCGTGACGGCGTGATGGTCCCTCAGGAACACCCCGGTCGCGGCGAGTTCGGCGGCGAGTGCGGCAGCGTCGCGGCCCGCCGTCTCGGGGTCGACGGTGAGTTCGGTGCGGTGGATGTCGCGTCCGGCCTCGTCGCTGACGACGCGGGTGCTCAGGCCCGGCAGGTCCGCGAGGCGCGCGGCGAGCTTCTCCATGCGCGGCCGGTGTCCGCCGCCCTGGGCGCTGCCGTATTCGCGCAGGGCCTGGACGAGGCCGAAGAGGGTCTCCTTGCCGACCTTCATCGGGCGGGCGATGCCGCCGTACTGCGCCCGACACGCCGCCATGCGCGCGGCGCTGCCGCAGATCATCCCGGAGGTGGGTCCGCCGACGGCCTTGCCGCCGCTGTAGACGACGAGGTCGGCTCCGGTGGCGGGCCAGCGGCGCAGCTCGCCCTCGGCGGCGGCGTCGACGATGACGGGGAGGCCGTGGGCGCGAGCCACCTCCACGGTCTCGGCGAGGGACACCATGCCCTTCTGCACGGCGTGGTGGGACTGGACGTAGAGCAGGGCCGCGGTGCGGGGGCCGATCGCGCCGGCGAGGTGGTCGGCGCGCACCTTGTTCGCGGAGCCGACCTCGACGGGGCGGCCGCCGCCGAGCGCGACCATCTGCCGTACGGGCGCACCGAAGTGGACGGAGTGGCCGCGCGGCAGGATCACCTCGCAGGGGGCGTCGCCCGCGTCGGGCAGGGCTTCGATGCGGGACAGGTCGGTGCCGGCGATGACGGCGGCGACCGCGATGGCGATACCGGATGCGGCGCCGGTGGTCGGGCAGCCGTCCTCGGTGCCGGTGGCGCGGCCGATCTCGCGGCCGACGGCGGCCATCAGGTCGTCCATGACGACGTGGTGCCGGGCGGCCTCGCCCATCGCGGCGACGACGCCGTCGCTGAGGACGCTGCCGCCGAGGGCCGTCATCTTGCCGCTGGCGTTGATGGCGGGCGGTGTGCCGAGGTCGTGGTGGAGAGATTGCACGGTGTTTCCTAAGGCCTGGGGGCGGTCACTTGCCGGGGATCGGGAAGAAGAGGCCCGCGAGCATCGCGCCGATGATGGCGCCGCCGGTCAGCGGCTTCTGCCACTTGTAGAAGAGGGCGGCGCCGATGGTCGAGCCGATGCCGACCGGCAGGGACGCGGTGGCGGCGGAGATGATGACGAGCGGGCCCAGATAGCGGCCGGCGGAGTTGCCCGCGCCCATCATCACGTCGGCGCCGAAGGTGGAGGTGCCGCCCGTCGAGTTCACGGTGGCACGCCGGATCGCGAGGATGGCGATGCCGATCAGGCCGCCGAGCAGGGCGCCCACCGGGATGGCGAGCCAGAAGTGCTCGAGCGGGGCGGTGAATCCGGCGCCGAGCAGCATGGCGGGGATGCCGATACCGACGCCGGTCTGGAGGGAGCCGCCGATGTCGAGGATGCCCACCATGGGTCCCTCGATGACCCGGGCGAACAGGAATCCGGCGCCGAACGCGGCGGCGGCCCCGTAACTCCCGTTTTCCATACCGGCCTTGAGCATGGAGGCCACTGCGACGTCGCTGAACACGCCGGTGTGGTAGACGTAGTAGAGGTGTGTACCGGTGAAGATGCCGGCGGCCAGGCAGGCCACGAAGACGGGGAAGGCCCATTCGGCGAGCCAGAAGCTGCCCTCGCCCGGCACCTTGGTCAGGAATCCGCCCTTGGCCGGCTGCTCACCGGAGCCGGAGCCTGAGTTCTGCGCCGGGATGCCGCCCGAGGCGGCGGTGGATGTCTCGGTCATGTCGCTGCCTGCCTCACTCGGGCTTGGTGCCGGTCACGTCGTGGAAGTGCGCGAGCCAGTGCGGGATGTGCACGTTCATCTGCTCGAGCAGGGTGAGGTCGGCGCCGCGCAGGACGGTGCTGGCCGCGAACAGGGCGATCACCACGCCCGCGAGGGACTTGGTGACCTTGGTCCAGCCGAGGTCGTCGACGCCCTTGCCGATGACGATGCCGAGCACGATGCCAGGCACGGCGTTGCCCATCACGAGGTGGCCGAGGCCGCCGAGGACGGTGCCCCAGGCGCCGGTGCGCTTGCCCGCGTCGACGGCCGCCATCCAGAAGATGATCGGCATCACGGGGTTGATCAGCCACTCCGACGCGGGGCCGAGCACCTGCGCCGCGACCGCCTGCAAAGAGTGCGGGATGGAGGCGGCCGTGGTGTTGAGGAGCGTGACCAGGACCATGCCGACGACCGTGCCGGTGATGGCCATGCGCCGGGGGTTGTGCAGGGTCTCGGCGAGCCTGCGGTTCTTGATCATCGCGACCGAGGCGGTCCAGTGCGGGACGATGCGGTGGTCCACGTCGGAGGTGAGCGCACCGGTGCCGACCGCGCTCGACCAGGCATTGAACAGAAAGCCCAGGCCGAACGAGAAGTGCGCGACCGGGTCGTTCTGACAGGCGTTCAGCTCGCCGAGCGTGCGGAAGGCGCCCATGCCCTGGACCTTCGGCGCGTGGAACATGCGGGCCACGCCCGCGGAGGCGCCGAAGCCGATGAGTCCGCCGATGACGAGGGACTCCAGCAGGACGGTGAGGGTCTGGTTCATCGGGTCACCTCATGTGCAGGGCGTGCTGGACCGGCGAGAGCCGCTCCTCGCGCACCGCGAAGTCGACGGATTCCAGGTCGAGGGAGGCCACCTGCACCTCGACGCGCAGGGTGAGCTCGAAGCGCTGCCGGGTGCGGGGGAAGAGGAGCCCGAGGAAGCGTTCCGTCCAGCGGTGCTCCACGGCGGAGACCACGTCGAGTTCGAGGGGCTCGACGCGGAAGCACACGCCGTCGGTCTTCTTGTCAACCGCTGCCTGCACCTGCCCGATGGCGGTGGCGAACGCCTTGTCCCTGGTGGGCCCGGAGCCGGTGAGCCGCAGGGTGTGGCGGGTCTGCTTCACGAGGCGTCCTTCCCCAGCTTCTTGAGGAGCGCCTCGGTGACCTTGAAGCCCAGCTCCTCGCTGTCGAGGAAGCCGAAGCCGAGGACGGTGCGGCCCTGCTCGACGGCGGTCACCCCGGCCTGCGCCGAGCGCATGCCGAACTCGATCTCGTGGCCGTACTTGGCCTTGGCGGTGACGGCTCCGGCGCCGCCGCTGCCGCAGAAGGAGATGCCGAGCGCGGCGCCCTCCGCCTCCATCACGTCACCGACCTTCATGTCGGCGCCGGGCCCCGGGATGACGACGGGCTCGCCGCCCGCGGCGCGTACGCCGTCGGCGACCGCCTGGCCCTTGCCGAGCCGGTGTCCGATCACGATCTTGACTGTCATGGCGGTGCTCCCTGGTGTGTGGGTCAGGCCTGAGGGGTGGACTGCTGGAGCTGTGCCGCCGCCTCGAAGTGCAGGGCGAGCAGCAGGACTTCGGTGTCCCCGGCGAGGAATTCGCGCGGGGCGCAGTAGGTGTCGATGAGGGTGCGTGCGGAGACGATGCGGTCGGCGCGCAGTTCGGAGGCGAGTTCCGGGTCGAGCGGGTCGAGGTGTTCGGCGGTGCGCACTCGGCGGACGAAGGCGAGGGCGTGCACGGCGAGGGCGAGCACCCGTGTCTCGTCGAAGTCGATTCCGGCGATCTGCGCGTGGGCCCGGGCGAGCGGCAGGAACTCCGCCAGGTCGGCCCGGTCGTCGTCGGTGACGGGCTGCGAGGTGTCCTGGACGGCGGTGGCGAGCCGTTCGATCAGGGGGGTGGTCATGCACGGGCCTCTCGGTGGTTCGGTGGAGCGGTCGATGGGCGGGACTCAGCCGGTGGCGGTCCCGAGGGTGCGAAGGCGTCCGGCGCGCGCCGCCGCGACCGCCTCCAGGTGGGTGCGGGCGGTACGGGTGTGGCCCTCGGCGTCGGTCAGGGTGAGCGTCCCCTCGGTGAGCCTGAGCAGCGTCAGGTCGGCGGCGCCGCCGACGCGCAGGGTCCCCAACGCGTCGTCCAGTCCGAGGACTTGGGCGGGATGGAGGGTCGCGCAGCGGATCACCTGGTGCGGGGAGAGGCCGAGCGCGAGCAGCTTGTTGAGGGTGGTGACGAGCGAGTGCACCGGCCCCTCGACGTTGCCCACGTGCACATCGGTGCTGATGGTGTGCGGGGTGAAGCCGGCGGCGAGGGCGCGTTCGGCGGTGGCGAGGCTCAGGCTGGCGCTGCCGTGGCCGACGTCGAGGCGCACCCCGCGCGCGACGGCCCGGCGTGCGGCGTCCTCGCTGCCGAACAGGCCGCCGGGCTTGCCGTGGAAGGCGTGGGTGACGACGTCGCCGTCGCCGAGCAGGTCCAGCACGTCGGCCAGGCGCGGCGGCTCGTTGCCGACGTGCACCATCACCGGCCGCCCCACCCGGCCGGCGACCCGCTTCGCGGCCTTGAGGGGTTCCAGTCCGCTGTCGCCGAGGACGGAGGAGCTCATCCGCACCTTGATGCCGCGCACCCGGTCGGCGTGCTCGCGCAGCAGCTTCTCGGTGGCGGACTCGTCGATGTCGTCGGGGCCGCCGGCGAGTTCGGTGCGGCCGTGGACGAGTCCATGCCGGGAGATGTTGAGCCAGCTCAGGACGCGGGTCCGGGCGGCGTTGACAACGTTGCCCGCGAAGTCCTCCCAGTGGTCGCTGCCGCAGCTGCCGGCGTCCACCACGGTGGTGACACCCTGCTCGACCCCGACCGTGTCGGCGGGCACACCGAGCGAGGTGCGGGGCGCGTAGACGTGGGTGTGCAGATCGATCAGGCCGGGCGTCACGAGCAGTCCGGTGGCGTCGACGCGCTCCTCGCCGTCGAGCGTGCCGGGCTCCCCCGTCGCGACGATCCGGCCGCCCCGCACGGCGAGGTCACCGGCGTAGGGCTCGGGCCTCAGCGGGTCGGCCAACAGGCCGCCCGAGACGACGAGATCGAATCGTTGCGGACCTGCGAAGGGAGCTGCGCGCACAGCCATGGACGGCGACCTTTCCAAGCATGAAGGTGGTGCGTGTGACGTCGGGCAGCGGAGCGCGGCAGGCGCAGGGCTGCTGAACACCCGAGTGCAGGACCCGAGTTCGTTCCGTGGAGTAGAATGGCGTTCCGCTCGGCGGATCGAGTGGAAACATAGCCCGCGTCTCCTCGGAGGGTCAATGGAAGCGAGCAAGCCCGCGAATTCCGTCGTCAAGGCGGTTCGAGTGCTGCACGCGGTGGCACGTGCGGACGGACCGCACCGGCTCGGCGACATCGCGGAACGCTCCGGCGTCTCCAAGGCCAGCACGCACCGGGTCCTCGCCACGCTCGTCGAGGAGGGGTACGCGGCCGCCGACGGCGAGGGCCGCTACGGCTGCGGCAACGAGCTGCGGGCGATGGCCGCGCAGGTGCTGGCCGACGACGCGGTCGGCATCGACAGCGTGCTGCGCGCGCTGCAGCAGCGGCTCGGGCAGGCGGTGCACCTGGCAGTGCCGAGCGGGGACCACGCGACGTACACGCACAAGGTCGACCCGGGCCACGCCTACCGGATCGCCACCGACGTCGGGGCGCCGCTGCCGCTGCACGCGACCGCAGCGGGCAAGGCGCTGCTCGCCCACCTGCCGGCCGAGGAGGCGGACGCGGTCCTCGACCGCACCGGCCTGCCCGCCCGCACCCCGCACACGCACACCGACCGGGCAGCCCTGACCAAGGAGTTGGCGGCGATCCGCGACGCCGGGTACGCCACCGACTACGAGGAGGCGAACGCGTCGATCTGCTCGATCGCCGCCCCGGTCCTCGACGCGGACGGCACACCGGTCGGCGCCGTCTCGGTCTCCTCGCTCACCTTCCTCGTCACCGAGGAGCAGCTGGCCGGGTTCGCCCCGGCGGTGCGGCAGGCGGCCCAGGACGTGTCACGTCGCCTGTGAGGACACACCGGAGCCCCTCCGCACCAGGCGCGGAGGGGCTCGTGGCGGTGCTGACGCCGTCCCCCGGTGTCACTTCGGGGATCAGGCGGCGCATCCACACTGTCCGCAGCACCCCAGCCAGCGGCGCAGGGTGGCGTGCACGGCGTCCGGGAGCGAGCTGAGCTGCTCGATGACCTCCGTGTCACCGGGTGAGGGAGCCACGCCCGACGCGGTGAGCACCGCGTGCAGTTCGAGGCGCCGCATGTCCCTCGGGTCCACCCGGGAGGGCAGCCGGTGTGCCGGGTTCGGCGGGGCCAGCAGCCAGTCGCCGGACCAGTCGGTGGCGCGGATCTGCTCTTCGTCCAGCCCGGTCGTGATGGTGTGCATGCCGGCCTCCTTCGTGGCGTACGCCGTTGTCTCGAAGGCAGAGAGCCGTCGAGGGCGGGCGCCGGTTGCAGCGGGACCGCAGGATCACACGAAGGGCTCAATGCGCGGGTTATCACGCATTCTCGGCCTCTCCCGGATCGCCTCCCTCATCGAGGAAGTGCTCCAACTCCCAGTCCATCGCGCCCTGATCGGCCTCCGTCCCGAACGGCACGAGGGCGTGGCTGCGCTCCAGGTAGGTGAGCAGCGCACGGTGTCCCATCACGAAGCGGACCAGATCTCCGGCCCGCGCGCCGCGGACCTCGATCTCCACGCTCAGGGGTTCACCCTCGTGCGCCACGGGCCGCACCGTGACGTCACCGATGCCTGCCGCGCCGGTGAGTCCGGCCGAGAGCAGATCACGGGACAGTGCCCAACTCCCGCCGCGCGCCCGACTTCCGGGCAGGACGACGCGGACGACCAGGGGGTCGTCCGCACTGTACCGCAATTCGACCTCGCACGGGAGCCGCTCGCCGTCCGGGTAGGCGAGAACTCCCGTCGCCAGCGCCTCCAGGCGCCCATACGTGTGCCGTTCGTCAGGGCTCACCCTGACCCACCTCATCCCTGCTGTCGCACCTGTGCGGGAGCACTCATCACTCCTTGCCCCGCTCCCGGCGGCACCGCCCGGTACGTGGGGTCGCCCGGCCCATCACCGCTCCCGCCGGACTGTGCTGTCATGCCATCGCCCGACAAGGGCGACATTCCAAACCATAGGCCAAGGGGTATACACCGAGTGGCATATGCTCGAATGGCTCAACGGCCTTCACAACCAGTTCGACGCGCGGGGCGTACTTCGCAGAAACGTTCGACCGCACCGCTCCCCCGCGCTGCCGGTCAGACGTCGTCCTCCGCACCGGGCAGGTGGGTGTCACCGTCCGACCAGTGGTTGATCCAGCCACAAGCGCCGCACGCGTAGCGGCCGTTGATGCCCGCCACCACGGTTCCGCAGCCGCCGCACTGTTTCTCGGTGACCTGTTGCCCGGAGAGGAAGGCGGCAGCGGCCACCGCCGTCTCCACGTTCTGGTCATGCGACACGTCCATGAGGCGCCCCTACCCAGCTGATACCGGCTCAACATCCCTGGGGCACATTCTGTTCGGTAGTACGTACCGTCCGGTATACGTGAACGGCACACGCGTTCGTTGTCGAGCCCTGGGAGGCCCCATGCCCACGTCCACCCGGATCCAAGCCGGATCCGTCGTCGAGGACTTCACCCTGCCCGACGAGACCGGGACGCCCACGGCGCTGTCGTCCCTGCTCGCCGAGGGGCCGGTCGTGCTCTTCTTCTACCCGGCCGCGCTCACCCCCGGCTGCACCGCGGAGGCCTGCCACTTCAGGGATCTCGCGGCCGAGTTCGCGGCGGTCGGCGCGCGCCCGGTGGGGATCAGCTCCGACGCCGTCGAACGCCAGCGGGAGTTCACGCAGCGGCACACGCTCGGGCTTCCGCTGCTGTCGGACCCCGAGGGCGAGGTGCGCGGCCGGTTCGGGGTGGCGCGCGGGTTCGGGCCGCTGCCGACCAAGCGCGCCACGTTCGTGATCGACACCGACCTGCGGGTGCTCGAGGTGGTCCGCAGCGAGTTCAGGATGAGCGCGCATGCGGACCGGGCCCTCGAAGTGCTGCGCACCAAGGCCGGGTGACCGGCGCTAGGGCTTGTCGTTTGGATCAGGCCGGATCAGGGAGCGGGGCCTGGTGCGTGCGATCGCAAGGCGGAGGAGGGAGGCGACGCGGAGCGT
>NZ_JBITCS010000083.1:0-10117 GCF_044453445.1 Streptomyces sp. NPDC051684
GGCCCCCCCCCGGTGGGTTTCCGACGCCGGCGGCGGGGGTGTGGGCGGTGCCCCGGGGTGGGCCGTTCGGGGTGGGTTGGTTGGGGGGGGGGGCCCCCGGGGGGGGGGGGGGGTTTTGGGGGGGGGCTGGGGGGGGGGGCCCGACCGTTGGGTCGGGCCCCGAACCGAGTAAAGCTCCCCCGCCAGGACTCGAACCCGGACAGATGGCACCAAAAGCCACAGTGCTGCCAATTACACCACGGGGGATCATTGCGACCTAAACCGGACATTGCGTCAGGCTGTCGGTCGGGCCCCCAACACTATGCCGTACCAGGCGCCTTCCATGCGACGGTACAGATCAGCGCTTTTGAGTACGTAGACGATCAGACAGCCTCGGTAGGCCTCCGCCGTGTTCTTCCGACTGGTGGTCGTGTTGTGCCTCTTGAGGCTCGCCTTCTGGAAGGTGCACGCTTCGATGCCGACGAGGTCGGCCCAGAACTTCTCCGCCTCCGTCGTGTCGGCCGACTCGTGGATGCTCACGCGAAAGCGCAGACGCTCGCGCTCGACTCCCAACACGTCGAGCCAGCGCAGGTAGAACCGGATGACGTTCGGGTCTCTGTTGATGAAGTGGAGCTTCTCGCGGCGGCTGTACGGCTTGTCCTTGGCGCCCTCTGCCCAGTAGAGGGTGACGCCTGCCAGGAAGATCTCCCGGTCGGTCATGACACCGACCTCCGCTTTGGCGGCCTCCTTGCAGCGCTGCCTCTCGGTCTCTCGCAGCGCGTTCTCGTGTTCCCAGCGTTTGCTGGACGCCAGCTTTGCCTGTTCCGACGCGGAGCGCCGCTCCGGCGTCGGCAGATCCCGTACCCACAGCGAGATCGAGCTCTTCGAGCAGCCGAGCTCGACCTGGATCCGGTCGCGGATCTGGCGGCGGCTCAGGTCCTCGCGGCGGAGCTGTACCGCCTGCTCGCGGAGGGACTCGAAAACGGCGTACTTGCCCGTGGCGTGCGTCATGGGCACAGATTTCGGGGGAGCCGGGGCGACGGGCGGGTGTTCCGTGGGGGTTCGCTGGGATGTGTGGTCGAGTTATCCACAACGTGGGGGTTGTCCACAGGTCCAGGGCGTCGAAACTCACCGGAAAACGGGCACCGGACGCCCGTAGTCTGGAAGGCATGACCACAGCGGGGGAAGTTCACCGAGTCGCGGCCGGGGGGCCGTGGTGGTGGGCGCGGCGCAGGGCCGCCGCGCTGGATGTGGTGCTTGCGGTGGCGTCGGCGGTGGAGTGCGCCGTGGAGGGGGTGCCGTTCGCGCACAAGGCCGGGCTGCCGGTCTGGGTGGGGGTTCTCTTCGGGGTGCTCACCGGTTCGACGCTCGTGCTGCGGCGGCAGTGGCCGATCGCGGTGGTGCTGATCTCCGTGGCGGTGACGCCGGCGCAGATGGGCGTGCTGCTCACCGTCGTCGGGCTGTACTCGCTGGCGGCTTCGGAGGTGCCGCGGCGGATCATCGGGGCGCTGGCGGGGATGTCGTTCCTGGGCACGTTGATCGTGTCGGTGGTGCGGGTGCAGCAGGACTCGGCGGCGCACGCGGACACGTTCCAGGTGGCGAACTGGGTGGTGCCGTTCCTGGCGATCACGACGGCGCTGGGGGTGACGGCTCCGCCGTTGCTGCTCGGCCTGTACGTGGGTGCGCGGCGCCGGCTGATGGACTCCTTGCAGGAGCGGAACGAGTCGCTGGAGCGGGAACTGGGGCTGCTCGCGGAGCGGGCCGAGGAGCGGGCCGAGTGGGCGCGCGGCGAGGAGCGGACCCGGATCGCGCGGGAGATGCACGACGTGGTGGCGCACCGGGTGTCGTTGATGGTGGTGCACGCGGCTGCGTTGCAGGCGGTGGCGCGGAAGGATCCGGAGAAGGCGGTGAAGAACGCGGCGCTGGTCGGGGACATGGGGCGGCAGGCGCTGACCGAACTGCGGGAGATGTTGGGGGTGCTGCGGGCCGGGGAGCCGGTGCCGCGGCGGGTGGACCGGATGCCGTTGGAGGCGGTGGGGGTGGCTGCCGCGGCGGCGGCGTCGCGGGCCGAGGCGGAGGTGGAGGCCGGGCCGTGGCTTGCCGAGCTGGAGGAGCTGGTGGGGCAGTCGCGGGCGGCCGGGATGGTGGTCGAGGTGTCCGTGGAGGGGGAGTCGCGGGGGTACGCGGCGGTGGTGGAGCAGACGGCGTACCGGGTGGTGCAGGAGGCGTTGACGAACGTGCACAAGCATGCGGCGGGCGCCAAGACGTATGTCCGGCTCGCGCATCGGGGCGCGGAGGTGGCGATGCAGGTGGAGAACGAGCCGCCGCCGGAGCCGGGCGCTGCCGCGTCGGCCGGGTTGCCTTCCGGAGGAAACGGTTTGGTGGGCATGAAGGAACGCGTGGCCGGGCTGGGCGGGGTATTCGTGTCGGGCCCCACGGATGCGGGTGGCTTCCGCGTATCGGCGGTACTGCCGGCGGCGTCGTAGGGGGCCGGCGGGGGCCTGAGTTCTGCGTGCGCGGCACCGGGCTGTGCTTGTCCGGGGCCGGGGCCGTCGTCCCTGTTGCGCGGCACCGGGGCCCGTACCCCTCTGGGCTGGAGCCACGGAGCCACGGAGCCACGGAGCCACGGAGCCGCCCGATTACGCCCCCGTTCCCCCCGGAGGGGAGAGGCGAGGGGGCTGGAGGCCGGTGATCAAGGTGGTGAGGGCCTCGTCTATGTCGGGGCCCAGGTACCAGTCGCCGCTGTGGTCGAGGGCGTAGATGCGGCCCTCCGTGTCGATGGCGAGGAGCGCCTCCGTGCCCGACTCGGCCCCCAGCGGAGCGAGTTCCGTGTCGAGGGCGCGGCCGAGGTCGCCGAGGGTGCGGGCCGCGTGGAGGCCGTGGAGGGGGTCCAGGTGCGGCTGGGCGGGGGCGATGTGCCGGCCGGGGCCCGTGGGTGTCAGGTGGAGGCCGCCGAACTCTGCCCAGGCTTCGACCGCCGCGGGGAAGACCGAGTGCCGGTGCCCGGCGGGCGAGACGTGCGTGCGCAGCGCGTCCGCCCAGAACTCCGCCTGCTTGATGTCCCAGCGGCCCGGCTGCCATCCGGCGACGCGCAACGTGGCGTCGACCAGGTCGGAGAAGCGGGCGTCCTGGGAGGTGGGGTGGGGCATCAGTGCGCGGCCTCGTTGTCGTCGTGCGGGGTGCTGTCCGTCTCGGGGCCCACGACGTGGACGCCGAAGTGGGCCGTCAGCGCGGTGCAGGCACGGCAGGGGCGGGCGAAGCCGCCGTGCAGCGGGTCCCCGTCCTCGCGGATGCGCCGGGTGGTGAGCTTGGACTGCTTGAGGGCCTTGCGGGCCTCTCCGATGGTCATGGGCCTGCGGCGGGCCCGCTTGGACTTCTCCGTGCGCTCGGTGTCGCTCGCCGCGAGGTGCCGGGATACGAGGATGGCCTCGGCGCAGCGCCCGGTGAAGCGGTCGCGCTGCGCGCTGGTCAGCGTATCCAGGAAGTCCTGGACCAACGGGTGCAGGGCCGGGGCCTTTTCGCCGCGGGCCGCGGTCGCGGTGAGGGTGGTGCCGCGGACGGAGAGGGCGGCGGCGACGGTGGGGAGTATGCCGTCCCGGCGCACGCGAAGGGTGGGGACGGCGCCGTCGTCGGTGGCGCTCCAGCCGACGCGCGGGTCGTCGCCGGGCTGCTCGTCCGCGGGTGCAGTTTCCTCTGCGGTACCGCTGCGCATCTGTTGTTTCCCCTCCTGCAGTTCCCCACTGCAATCCCCCTGGTTGCCTGCACAGACTGCCAAACGGGCCCGCGGGAGTGGAAGCCGGACCCCGATGTCGGCGCGTGTCACGCCCGATCGTCACGTCGTGGTGATCCTCGGGTGACTGCTGGTCATGGAACCGGAGGCCCGGTGACCGGTGTCGCACAACGGCATAGGCTGTCGTTTGATTCGTACGGATCAGGAGCAGGTCCGGAACAGACCCGGAACAGCCCCGGGACAGATCCGCATCCGTCACCAGCGCCGCAGGGGGCAACAGCCATGACGACAGGTCGGCTCGGGCAGCAGGCCGCGCCGCCGAACGCGGCTTATGCCGGGCAGGTCGTGCACTTCCCGGACCCGGTCCGCGCCGCCCGTCATCCGCGCGGGGTTCGCGTGGACGGGGACGGTTTCCCGGATTTCGCCCCGTATGCCCGTGCCGTGGCCGAGATCGCGGATCCGCCGCAGGGGTTCGGTGTCGACGAGTTGCGGCTGACGGACTACGTGTCGGCGAACGCGGCGCTCGCGGCGTCCGGGCACGAACTGTGGGACACCATCCCGCCGGTGGCGACTCCGCACGGCTGGACGTGGCACCACGCGCGCGGCTCGCGGCGCCTCGAACTGGTCCCGGTCGAGGTGAAGGCGCTGCTGCGGCACCACGGCGGTCTGGCGACGGCGGCCGTGGACCAGCGCAAGCGGGGCACGCGGCCGTTGCAGGACACGCGGCCCGTGCACTTCGGGCTCCCGAAGTCCGGGGTCGCGGTGACGGAGAGTCAAGTGCTGGCCGCGGAAGAGGACTTGGGGTACCGGCTGCCGGGGGCGTACCGCTCGTTCCTGAAGGCGGGTGGCGGTTGCGCACCCGTCGGGACGGGCCTGGACGCCGAGTTGGGCCTGCTGGTCGACCAGCCGTTCTTCACGGTGCGCGACGAGGCGGCCGTGAACGATCTCGTGTATGTCAACAAGTGTCTGCGCGACCACCTGACGAAGGACTATCTGGGTGTCGCGTTCGTGCAGGGCGGTCTGCTCGCCGTGAAGGTGCGCGGCGACGCGGCCGGTTCCGTGTGGTTCTGCGCGTACGACGACGCGCGGGACAGCGGGGAGACGGCGGAGTTGCCGGTGGCCGAGCGGGTGGAGCGGCTGCTGCTGCCCTGTGGTGCGGACTTCGACGGTTTTCTGTCCCGGCTCGCGGGCAGTCCGCCGGAGTTGGAGACGGTGGCGAATCTGATGGTGGACGGCGGCTTCGCGCACGCCGTCCCGGTCGCCGGTGGGGAGTGAGCTTGCGATGGTGACGTTCGCGCAGGCGCAGGAGCGCGCCGAGGAATGGATCAACGGGGACGTGCCCGCGTACCAGCACCGTGAGGTGCGGGTACGGGAGTTCGAGCTGGGCTTCGTCGTGTGGGCGGAGGACCGGGAGGCCGGTCCGGCGTCCGACGGCGGGCGGCAGCGTCTCGTGATCGCGCGGGACAGCGGGGACGCCTCGCTGTGGCCCTCGCTGCCGGTGGGCGAGGTGATCCGGCGGTACGAGGAGGAGTACGGGCTGCCGGACGCGCCGACCGCGCCGCAGGCGGCGAAGCCGCCGGAGCGGGTGGACCTGAACCAGACGTCGTTCCTGCTGACTCCTCCGGAGTGGTTGCAGGAGGCGGCGGACAAGAAGGGGGACACGGACCGGAGTTCGGACGCGGCCCGGCCGGTGGCTTCGGCCCCGGCCGCAGGGACGCCCTCGGACGCGGTCCCGGCGCGGGCCGACGAGACGCCGGCGGACGCGATTCCGGCGGCGGCGCGTGCCGAGCCGCAGGACGCCGTGCCGCCGCTTCCGGTCGACGCGACGCCGTGGGCCGGCACGGACACGAACGGGGTGGGTGACGAGGAGGACCGTTCGGTCCCGCTGCCCGACACGGTGTTCTCGCCGCCGCTCGCCGAGGACGCGCCGCCGCCCGGGGTCGTCCCGGACGCGCAGACGGCCCGGATCGTGGGCGGCAGCGGGCTGCCGCCGACGGCGGTGTCCCCGACGCTGGACAAGGCGCCGGAGACGTCGTCGTACGGCTACCCGCAGTCCCTCCCCGACGAGGCCCAGCCTCCGGCGGCCCCGCCCTCGTACGGCTACCCACAGGGCGCGATCCCGCCGCCCCCGCCGCCGCCCCCGTCGGAGGGCCCGATCTCGTATGCCCGTCCGCAGGGGCCGCCCGACGTGGCCGCTCAGCCTCCGTCGGCGCCGGCTGCGCCTTCGTACGGTTTTCCGCAGGGTCCGCCTGATGCAGCGGCCCAGCCTCCGTCGGCGCCTGCCGCGCCCTCGTACGGTTTCCCGCAGGCCGCGTCCGACGAGGCCGCTCAGCCTCCGTCGGCGCCGGCTGCGTCTTCGTACGGTTTCCCGCAGGCCGCGGCGCCCGACGCGGCCGCTCAGCCCCCGTCGGCGCCCGCCGCTCCCTCGTACGGTTTCCCGCAGGGTGCGGACGGGGCCTCGTTCCCGCCGCCCGCTCCGGGGACCGCGGTTCCCGGGCCGCCGCCTCCGGGCACCTCGTACGGCTATCCGCAGGGCGGTCCCGAGGGGCGCGACGCCGGAGGCCGGCCGCTCGCGCCCGGTGCCGGTGACATCGCGAACGCCGCGACCAGCAAGGCGGAGCCCCCGCGGGGCGGCGGTGCGCAGACTCCGCCGCCGCCGGGTCCGCCCGGTGCCCCGGCGGGCGGCTACGTGCCTACGCGGATGGTGTCCTCGCTCGGCCCGGACGGGCAGCCGGAGACGCCCGGACCGCCGCCGCCTCCCGGTGCCCCCGGAGAGGGCGTGCAGCACGCCGCGACGATGCTGTCGGGTCCCCCGCCCGGCGGCCCCGTGGGCCAGACCCCGCCGCCTCCCGGCGCTCCGGGCCCGCCGCCCCCTGGTGCTCCCGGCCAGGGTGTGCACCACGCGGCGACCATGCTCTCCGGCCCCGCCCCGCAGGCCCCCGGCGCGACGCCGCCGGGCCCGCCCCCGCCGCCCGGCGCCCCGGGTGGCCACCAGCCCCCGCCGCCCGGACCCATGCCTCCGCCGGCTCCCGGTCAGCAGGTTCCCGGCCCGCCCCTGGCGGCGTACGGGTATCCGCAGCCGCAGCAGCCCCAACAGCCCGCCCCACCGGTGGGGCAGCCGACCGTGGGGCCCGGCTACCAGGCCGTGCTGCGGTACCGCGCGCCCGACGGGTCCGAGCAGCAGCTCATCCGGCGGTCCGCGCCGGGGACGCCGCACCCGGAGTGGCAGATCTTCCACGAGCTGCGCGGCATGAACGTGCCGCCGGACCAGGTCCTGGAGCTCCACACGGAGCTGGAGTCCTGCTCGCTGCCCGGGGCGTACTGCTCGCGCATGATCAAGGAGCAGTGGCCGCAGGCGCGGATCACGTCGATCGCGCCGTACGGCACGGATCACGCGAGCCGTCAGCAGGGCATGCAGCAGCTCCTCGCCCACCAGGGCGAGCTGCACCAGGTCGCCGACGGCCCGGCGCGTCCGGCCCCGGTGCGTGCCCCGCTGCACCCCGCGCAACCCGCAGCCCCGGCCGCGCCGGAGGCGATCGCGCAGGAGCTGGCGGCGGCGTTCGGCCCCGGCGTGTTCCGCTTCGACCAGCGGGCCGTGTCGCGGCAGGGCGTTCCGGACACCGTGGCGCACACGCTCGTCGTCGCGGGGCTGCCGTCCGACTTCGGGCCGTTCTTCTGGGCGCAGGCCGAGCCGGGCCGCCCCGTGCCGACGCTCGCCGAGCTGGCGCAGGAGCGGGGCGTGCAGGCGGCGTCGGACGCGGGCTCGTACCTCGTGATGGGCAGCGACTTCGGCAAGGCGCTGTGCGTGCAGTACGGGACGGCGAACATCGTGGCCGTGCCGGTCGAGGCGGGGCCCGACAGCGCCCCGGCTCCGCCGCAGTTCGTGAACAGCGGGCTGCCGGAGTTCGCTCGGTCCCTCGCCCTGCTCGGCCGGATGTGGCGGCTGCGCTTCGGGCTCAACCAGGAGCAGGCGGGCCGCTGGACCGTCGACTTCCAGGCGGAGCTGAACGCGATCGACTCGGCGGCGCTCGGCTCGCCCGAGACCTGGTGGTCGGTACTGCTCGAGCAAATGTGGGACGGGCTTCTGTAGCCGCCGCCTACGGAGCTGCCGTGGCCGCCCGCGGATGGATGTGAGGGGCGCTCGACCTGCGTGATCGGTCGGGCGCCCCGATCATGCGCACATGGCAGGTGAGTGGAGTGAGCCGACGACGGTGCGGGCGACGCGGCCGCGGCGGCGCTGGCCCCGGCGGCTCGCGCTGACCCTGCTCGTCGTCCTCGTGGTGCTCGCCGCGTACGGCATCGGCCTGTATTTCTGGGCGGGTTCGCGAGTCCGGACGACGGACGCGTTCAGCGACTACGAGGGCCGTCCGGCGGCGGGCGCGGGCACGAACTGGCTGCTCGTCGGTTCGGACTCGCGGGAGAGCCTGACGCCCGAACAGCGCAAGGACCTGCACGTCGGCAACGACGAGGGCGACCGCACCGACACGATCATGGTGCTGCACTACGGGGACAACGGCCCGTACCTCGTCTCGATCCCGCGCGACTCGTACGTCCCGATCCCGGGCCACGGCCAGAACAAGATCAACTATGCGTACTCGGTGGGCGGCGCGAAGCTGCTCACGCAGACCGTGGAGCAGTCGACGGGGCTGCGCATGGACCACTACGCGGAGGTCAACTTCCTGGGGCTCGTCGACGTCGTCGACTCGCTCGGCGGGGTCGAGATCTGTGTGGCCGACGGCGGCCTCCACGACGAGAAGTCGGGCGCCGACTTCGACGCGGGCTGCCAGCAGATGAACGGCACGCAGGCCCTGCAGTTCGCGCGCGCCCGCTACTCGGACCCGACCGGTGACCTGGGCCGGGTCAAGCGGCAGCAGCAGCTGGTGGACGCGATCGCGAACAAGGCCCTCAGCCCGGGGGTGCTGGTGCCGCCGTGGAATCTGATCCCGTTCATGAGCGCCTCGCTCGACGCGCTGACCGTCGACCAGGACACCGGGGTCGCCGCGCTGGCGAACATGGGTGTCAAAATGTCGGACCCGGCCGCGACGACGACCGTTCCTGTGGGCAGTGAGCCCAATGTTTCGGGGGTCGGGGACGTGGTGATGTGGAACGAGAGCGAGGCCGATCAGCTCTTCACCGCGCTGCGCGAGGACAAGGCGATTCCGACTTTCGACGGCAATTGACGCATCCTGGACCGAGTGGGTCGACCTGGGCGTCACGTGTGTCGGAATGTGGCCGCCTCCGGTTGTTCCATCAAGATGTGCGCCAATCGCGCAAAATGTCGTAGATCGGGCATGCCGATGCGGGTCGGTGTGCCTTGCCGGAGAGGGGTTCCAGATGAGCGGTGCGGGTGGAGCGGAGTCGTCGCAGTACGGCTTCGTCGTCGTACGGGGCCGGGGGTACCGGCCCGAGCAGGTGGAGGCCGCCGCCGCGACGCTCTCCGGGGAACGGGACGAGGCCTGGGAGCGGGCCGCGCGCCTGACCGTCCTCGCCAAGGAGATGGAGGAGGAGGCCGAGCGGCTGCGGGAGGCCGTCGCGAACCTCGCCCCGCAGACGTACGAGTCGCTCGGCAAGCGGGCCCAGTACCTCCTCGAACTGGCCGAGGAGGAGGACATCGCCGTGCGCGGCTCCGCCCGGGACGACGCGCAGGCCGAGGCCGACGCCGCGCGGGCGGCGGCGGACGAGGCGCGCGACGACGCGCAGGCCCACTCCGACGAGGTGCGCGGCAAGGCCGAGGAGTACGCGCAGCGGCGCATCGCGGCCGGGCAGGCGGAGGCCGACGACATCCGGGTGACCGCCCGGCGTGACGTGAAGGAGACCCGGGGTCAGGCCCTGGAGGAACTGCGTGCGATGCGCGAGCGCACCGAGGCGGACCTCGCCGCCCAGGCGAAGGAGCACGCCGAGCGCATCGAGGAGGCGGACCGGGAGGCGGCCGAGCAGGTGGCCGCGTCCGAGGCGTGGGAGGCGGGCGCCGTCGCCGAGGCCGAGGAGCGCCTCTCCGGGGCGAAGCGGGTGCTCGGTGAGACCGAGGAGGAGGCGCGGCACGGCCAGGAGGACGCGGAGGCCGCCGCCGCGGAGCTGCTCGCGCAGGCACGCGCGCGTGCGGAGCGGATCGAGCGGGAGACGGAGTCGATTCTCGAGGGGCACGAGGAGCAGCGGGAGGAGCTCCGCGCGCACATGGAGCATGTCCGGGCGTCGCTGTCCGCCCTGACGGGCAAGGCTTCGGCCGACGCGGAGTGACCGCCACCCGTCCTCCGCCCTCGGGGCTCCGCCCCGGACCCCGCGCCTCAATCGCCGCAGGGGCTTGAGATGGCCGGCCCGATCAAGCCCCGCCGGCGATTGAGGCGCGGGGTCCGGGGCGGAGCCCCGTGGGCACAACGCCGGGTGGCGTCAGGTCGGCAGCAGCCGTGA
>NZ_JBITCS010000084.1:0-9499 GCF_044453445.1 Streptomyces sp. NPDC051684
CTGCCAAGGATGTCCGGGGAGGCGGCACGAACGCACAGGTCAGGGGACCGTACGGGTGACGGCCACCGGTACTGCGGCTAGGGCTTGTCGTTTGGGTGAGGGCCCCCCCCCCCCGCCGGGTGCAAACCACCCGCCCGAGGGCCGGCGCGCCCCCCCCGGGGTCGCGCCCCCCCGCAAGCCGCGCCCCCCACGGCACCCCCCCCCCCATCCGCCAGGGCAACACCGCCAACCAAAACGCCCTCGACCGCCCCCACCACACCCCCCGCCCCCTGAACCCCCACCCCCCCGACCGCCCCCCACCCCCCCCCCGCCGCCGGCGCCCCACCACCCCGACGGGCCGTGGGCGGGGGGTTACGTGCGCTACGTGGTGTGGGGGGGGCCGCACCCCGCCGGGCCCGCCCCGCCTCGTTCACGTGGAAGCAGCGTTCACGCAGAAGCAGCGGAGCGTGTCAGCGGGCTCGGCCGCCGCCGCCCTTCGGCATCTTCATGCCCTTCGGCATCGGACCCTTCGGCAGCGGCATGTTCGACATGAGGTCGCCCATGGCCTTCAGCCGGTCGTTGGTCGCGGTCACCTGGGGGCCGGTCAGCACGCGCGGCAGCTTCAGCATCGTCGTGCGGAGCTTCTTCAGCGGAACCGTTCCCTCGGGTCCCTGACTCGTGCCCACCACGAAGTCGTTGACCGGGACGTCGGAGACGATGCGGGCCATCTTCTTCTTCTCGGCCGCGAGGAGCGACTTCACCCGGTTCGGGTTGCCCTCCGCGACGAGCACGATGCCGGCCTTGCCGACCGCGCGGTGCACCACGTCCTGGCTTCGGTTCATGGCGACCGCGGGGGTCGTCGTCCAGCCACGTCCGATGTTGTCGAGCACGGCCGCGGCCGCGCCGGGCTGTCCCTCCATCTGCCCGAAGGCCGCCTTCTCGGCTCGGCGCCCGAAGATGATCGCCATCGCGAGGAGAGCGAGCAGGAGGCCGAGAATTCCGAGGTAGATGGGGTGACCGATCAAGAAACCGATCGCGAGGAGGACACCGAAGGTGACGATACCCACACCCGCGAGTACGAGACCGATCTTGGTGTCGACCCTGCGGGTCATCTTGTAGGTCTGAGCGATCTGCTTGAGCCGCCCGGTGTTAGCAGCGTCCGCTGCAGTTTCCTTCCTCGCCATGTCTTGAAGTCTACGTGGCCGGGGAAGCGGGCAGAACCCGCACCGGTCCCTGGTTCGTCCCTGGTTCGTCCCTGGTTCGATCAGCCCCGCGAAGCGGCGGCCTCCAGGACGCGCTGCGCCTCCACCCGGTCCTTGGCGCGGCGGCGGTCTTCCAGGACGGAGGTCCAGGCATTGCGGCGGGCGGTGCGCTGGCCGCCGCTCATGAGCAGCGACTCCACGGCGCGCAGTGCGTCGGTGACGGTCGGGATGGCGGTGGCGCGGACGGGCGCGGCCTGCATGGTTGAGGTCCCCCCTCGAAGGGTGATCACGGCGATGGCACGGGGTGTACGGGGCGTGATTCCAGGGTCACTGATTGGTGTTACCAGGGCGTGACCGGACGGTCAAACACCTATGAAGCCTTGACGCTCGCGCCGCAAACGCAGACGCGGCCCTGACGATGCCCCCTAGCTGCGGGGATCGTCAGGACCGCGTCTTACCGGCCACTACCGTTCAGTAGCCTCTTGTGCGTGAATTCACACGGCCTGCGAGGCGGTGAAGGATCCCCGCTTCTCCTTGGCCATCTGGAAGAGCCGGCCCGCGCGGTACGAGGAACGGACCAGCGGGCCCGACATGACGCCGGAGAAACCGATCTGCTCGGCCTCGTCCTTCAGCTCCACGAACTCCTGCGGCTTGACCCAGCGCTCCACGGGGTGGTGCCGCACGGAGGGGCGCAGGTACTGCGTGATGGTGACCAGTTCGCAGCCGGCGTCGTGCAGCTGCCGCAACGCGTCGCTGATCTCCTCGCGGGTCTCGCCCATGCCGAGGATCAGGTTCGACTTGGTGACCAGGCCGAAGTCGCGGGCCTCGGTGATGACCTTCAGCGAGCGCTCGTAGCGGAAGCCCGGACGGATCCGCTTGAAGATCCGCGGGACCGTCTCGACGTTGTGCGCGAAGACCTCGGGGCGGGAGGAGAAGACCTCGGCCAGCTGGTCCGGGTTCGCGTTGAAGTCGGGGGCGAGCAGCTCGACCTTGGTGCGGCCGTCCGCGCGATTGGTCGTCTGGCGGTGGATCTGGCGGACCGTCTCCGCGTACAGCCAGGCGCCGCCGTCCTCCAGGTCGTCGCGGGCGACGCCGGTGATCGTGGCGTAGTTCAGGTCCATCGTGACGACGGACTCGCCGACGCGGCGCGGCTCGTCACGGTCGAGCGGCTCGGGCTTGCCGGTGTCGATCTGGCAGAAGTCGCAACGCCGCGTGCACTGGTCGCCGCCGATGAGGAACGTGGCCTCGCGGTCCTCCCAGCACTCGTAGATGTTGGGACAGCCCGCTTCCTGGCAGACCGTGTGCAGCCCCTCGCTCTTCACGAGGTTCTGCATCTTGGTGTATTCGGGACCCATTTTCGCCCGGGTCTTGATCCACTCGGGCTTGCGCTCGATGGGGGTCTGAGCGTTACGGACCTCCAGGCGCAGCATCTTGCGTCCGTCGGGTGCGACTGCGGACACGACCGGCTCCCTAAAGCTTTGATTCCTCGGCGTACATCAGGGTACGCCCGTGATGTTCGTGGCCCTCACGGGTGGCCAACCGGTGGCCTGCGGGGTGCATTCCCCGAACGGGCTAGACCGAGGCCTTCTCGACCACGCGCGGCTTGAGGTCCGCGTTCCCCAGGACGTCCTGCAGATGCCTCTCGGCGATCGGCAGCACCTCGTCCATCGTGACCTCGCGGCCGAGCTCGTACGAGAGGGAGGTCACGCCAGCGTCGCGGATGCCGCAGGGGATGATCTTGTCGAAGTTGGAGGTGTCCGGGTTCACGTTCAGCGCGAAGCCGTGCATCGTGACGCCCTTGGCGACGCGGATGCCCATCGCGCAGATCTTGCGGTCCTCGTGCCGCTGGCCCGCGTTCGAGGGCGCGTACTCGGCGCCGACGAGACGGTGGTCGAACTCCTCGTCCTCGCTGCTGAGCCGCGGATTGAAGTCCAGGGACAGGCCGCCGAGGTTCGTCCGCTGCTCGATCGGGTCGCCGAGCACCCACACGCCCGCCCGGCCCTCCACGCGCGCGGCCGTGATGCCGAACTCGGCGCAGACCGCGATCATCGCGTCCTCCAGGCGGCGCAGATGCGCGACCACGTCCACCGGGCGCGGGAGCTTCTGGATCGGGTAGCCGACGAGCTGGCCGGGGCCGTGCCAGGTGATCTTGCCGCCGCGGTCCACGTCGATGACCGGGGTGCCGTCGAGCGGGCGCTCCTCGGGAGCGGTGCGGCGGCCGGCCGTGTAGACGGGCGGGTGCTCCAGGAGCAGACAGGTGTCGGGCACCTCGTCGGCGAAGCGAGCGGCGTGCACACGGCGCTGCTCGTCCCAGGCCACCTGGTAATCGACCATGTCCGCACCGAAACCCATGCGGACGAACCGGAACTCACTCACGGCAAGTGCCTCCCTAAGAACCTTCACCGTGCATATAACGCGCCCGGAGCAACTGTACGGCTCCCGAGTGAAGGCCCCGCCGTCCACCCCTCGCGCGGTTTGTCACACGATCGGATGAAGGAGGTGTTTGGCTCGGCCGATCGGGGGACGCCGTGTGCGCAGCGTGATAATTTCAGCGCCGTCCGTGAGCGGGAGCCGGTCACGGAGCACGCCGTTCCATGAGGGAGCAGCGACTAAAGGGGGGCACTCGATGGCCCCCCTTTACCGCTTCCAAGGGCCCGGAAGGCAAACGCACAGCATGACGGAACGACCTCCGCAGCGCACCCCGAACCGCCAGCTCTCCGCGCTCATCGCGGAGGCCGGCTTCTCCAACGCGGGCCTCGCGCGCCGCGTGGACCAGCTCGGGCTCGAACACGGGCTTGACCTGCGGTACGACAAGACATCTGTGACCCGGTGGCTGCGCGGACAGCAGCCCAGAGGCACGACACCGGCGCTCATCGCGGAGGTGTTCACACGCCGGCTCGGCCGCCGCCTCTCCGCGCAGGACCTGGGGCTCGACGCGTGTGCGCCCGTGTACGCGGGGCTGGAGTTCGCGGGGTCGCCCGAGGAGGCCGTCGACATCGTCAGCGGCCTGTGGCGCAAGGACTCCGGCAGCCACGCCGAACTCCGGAAGATCGCGTTCACCCCCGCCGGACTCGTCGTGCCCAGCCGCGACTGGCTGATCGGCCGGGCCGACGACCGGGTCGCCCACGGCGAACAGCTGCCGCGGGTGCCGGTGCAGGGGCGGCCCGTCGCGGTGCCGGGGGCGGCGGGCGGCGCCGTGCCGCGTCAGCGCGGGCGGACCGAGCGCGGGCCCGGACACCGGGTGACGAGCGGGGACATCGCGGCACTGCGCTCGGTGGGCGAACTGTTCCGGGCGCTCGACCACGCGTACGGGGGCGGGCACGCGCGGCAGGCCCTCGTGCGGTACCTGGAGCACGAGGCCGAACCCATGCTGCGCGGGACGTACGGGGAGCAGCACGGGCGGCGCCTGTTCTGCGCGGTCGCCGACCTGACCCGGCTCGCGGGCTGGACCTCGTACGACATCGCGGCGCACGGTCTGGCCCAGCGGTACTTCGTGCAGGCGCTGCGGCTGTCGCAGGCCGCGGGGGACCGGATGTACGGCTCGTACGTGCTGGTCACCATGAGCCGGCAGGCCGTCTACCTCGGGCACGGGCGGGAGGCGGTGCAGCTCGCGCGGGTCGCACAGCAGGGCGTAGGGGCTTCGGCGCCGCCTGCGGTGCAGGCGCTGCTGCATGCCGTGGAGGCGCGCGGGCACGGGGTGCTCGGGGAGGTGCGGGCGTGCACGGCCTCGCTGGTGCGGGCCGAGAGGGCGCTCGGGGCGGTGCGGCCCGGGGACGAGGTGCCGCCGTGGGCGCGGTTCTTCGACGAGGCGCAGTTGGCGGACGAGTTCGGGCACTGCCACCGGGACCTCCAGCAGTACCGGGCCGCGGCGCAGCATGCGGAGCGGTCGTTGCAGCTGCGGGCGCCGGGGTTCGCGCGCAGCCGGTTGTTCTGCCGGGTGGTGCTGGCGTCGGCACGCCTTGGCCTCGGCGAGCTGGACTCGGCGTGTGCGCTCGGGGCGGAGGCGGCGTCGGCGGCGGCGGACATGCGGTCGGTGCGGGCGCATGAGTATGTGCGGGAGTTCGAGCGGCGGCTTGAGCCGTATCGCGATGCGGGGCCCGTCCGGGGGTATCGGGAGAGGGTTGCGGCGTTGGGGTGAGGCGGGGGCTGGTCGTTGGTGGTGACGCGGGGTGCCGGGGTGTGGAGCTTTGCCGGGGTCGGCGCCTGCGGTGTTGTTACGCGGTGGGGTCCCTTGCTCCGGCTGCGCCGGGCGTAGCCCCTCTCCCACCCGCCCGCCCCCTTCGGGCGCTTCGGCACCCCGGGGGTGGGCGTTGTGCGGTGCCGGGGTTTCGGCGTCTGTGGTGTTGTTGCGCGGGATGGTCCTTGTTCCGGCCGCGCCGGGCCTGGCCGATCTTCCACTTGCCCGCTCCCTTCGGGCGCTTCGGGGCGCCGAGGGGGTGTGGCGCTCATCTCCCTCCCGCCCGCCCCCCGGTGCGGGGCGTTGTGCGGCGTCGCGGAGTCCGGGTCGGCGTTTGGGGTGAGAGGTGCGCCGCGTCTGCGGGGCAGGCCGTCGCCTGCTGGCATTGATGTGTGGCCCAGAGGGGGGAGTGGGCCTTGACCGGGTTCGGCGCTGGGTCCGTGGCGGGGGTGGGCTCGACTGTCTTGGGTGGGGAGCCGTGCGCTGCGGACGTACTTCGCGTGGCCGGGGGCACTGCTTCCCGGCACGGAGCGCCGCACGGCCCCGTGCAACAGGTGTAACCCCGGCCGGGGCAGGAGCCCCCGGAGGGGGCGGGTGGGTGGGAGATGGGCGAGGCCCGGGGAGTGGGGAAGGGGGCGTAGGTCCGATGGTCCACCACCGGTGGCCTGGGCCGGGCCCCGCAGGGCGTGGGCCGAGGAGCGGGGCCGGTGGGGCCCCGGAGGGGGTGGCGCGCCCGCCCCCGGAGTTGGGCCACGGAGGCGGGCGCGGTCGGTGGGGTCAGGCGGCGTTCGTGAGTGGGGGTGTCGTCGGTGCGGGGATGCCGAGGTCCGTCAGGAGCGCGTGGGTCGCGCGGCGGGCCGAGTGGAGGGCGCCCTGCACCGTGTTGGCGTCCCGGTGGTCCCCGCACACGTACAGGCCGTCGAGGAGGCGGACCGGGCGGCGCGGGTCGTGCGGGGGTGGCATCGCCGGCACGGCGTGGGCGTCGTGGTGCACGGCCAGGGTTTCCCAGTCGGTGGTCGACGTGCCGTAGAGGGCGCCGAGTTGGGCGCGCAGTTCGCGGTCCGTCGGGGGTGGGCCGAGGACCGTCGAGGAGACCAGGGCGCGGCCCGCCGGGGCTCTCGTGGGGTCCACCTGGCTGATCACCGACGTGTGCGCGACCGGGCCGAGCCGGTCCGCGTCGAGCAGCAGCGCGGGTTCGGCGAGTGGTGGTTCGGGCATGGCGTGGTGCACGACCGTGACCTCGTGGAAGGCGGGGACCCGCAGGCCGGGGAGGAGTTCGGCGGCGTCGTGCGCGCCGGTCGCCAACACCACGGCGCGGCACGGGAGTTGGCCGAGTTCCGTGGTCGTGACCGAGGTCGTGGCGACGGCCGTGGCGTGCACGCCGGTGTGTACCGTGCCGAGCGGCAGGCCCGCCGCGAGCAGCTCCGGCAGAGCGTCGGCGCCGCCCTCCGGCACGGCGAGCCGGCCCGACGCGTACGCGTGCAGGGCGAGGTCGGCGCACCGGCTGGAGGTGCCGAGGTCCGGGTCGCAGAGCAGGGCCGAGAGCAGGGGGCGTACGAAACCGTGGAGGGTCGAGGGCGGCAGGCCGCGGCTCAAGAGGGCCTGGGCGGCGGGGAGTTCGGGCCGGGCGAGGAGGCGGGACGGCTCCGTCGCTGCGAGCCGGGACAGGGACGCGCTCAGGCGCGCGTGGTCCAGCGGGCTGCCGAGGGTGGGGCGCGTTCCACGCGGACTCCGGGGGGCGCTCGCCAAGGCGCGTGCCGCGCTGAGTGCGCCCCTTGTGCGCCGGGGGTCGGTGGGCTCGCCCGCCCGGTGCCGCAGCCCTCCGCTGTGCACGAGCGCGCCGGGGGAGAAGCGGCGCAGGGCGAGGGGTGCGAGGGCGGGGTCGCGGCGCAGTTCCGGGTACGAGGTGCACAGCGGGCGGCCGGTCCGGTCGAGGCGGAAGCCGTCGACCTTCTCGGTGGACATGCGGCCGCCGATGCCGGTGGCGGCCTCCAGGACCAGTGGGCGCAGGCCTGCCCTGGTCAGGTGCCGGGCCGCCGCGAGTCCCGCGACCCCGGCGCCCACGACGACGATGGCTCCCGAACTTGCGTCTGCGCGATCGAGCACGGCGTGCCTCCGGCGGGTCGGGTGGCTGGCGTCCGGGGGCTCATGCCCTCAACGCGCCCTCGGGATACCTGAGTTCGGGGCCCAGGGAACTCGAGGGTAGGCGCGCCGCGGGTGCCGGGCAGTCGCGCGTGGGGGCGGCACGGGGGCACGCCGGTCGCACACCCACGCGCCTCCAACCGGGACGCGCCCGACGGACGCAGGCGATCCCCCACCCGCCGCCGCCCCCGGCCCGTTGCCCGACGGCCCCCGCCTCCCGTCCCTCCGCCCGCTACTCGTCGGCCCCCGCTCCCCGCTCCCCGCCCGTCCCCGCCGTCAGATGGCGCAGGCCCCGGATCGCCAAGGCCGCCGGGGAGTCGGGGCCGGATGTGGTGGCCTCCGTCGTGGACCAGAGTTCCAGGGCCACCCGGATCGCGTCGGTCGCCGCGGCGGCCGTCAGGCGGGTTTCCAGGGGGTCCGCGTCGGGGCCCGCGAGGTGGGTCACGACCGCGAGGAGCTTCTCCTCCGACTCCTGGTTGACCCGGTACCAGACCGCGCGCAGCGCAGGATCGTCCTGGGCCGCGCGCAACAGGGTCCGGGTGCCCCGCAGTGCCTCCTCCGCCGCCTCGTCCGGAGGCGAGAGCGTCGCCGCGGCGGCCGACTCGAGGGCCTGCGGCAGCGGCGTGCCCGGCTCCGTCGCGGCCAGCAGCTCGCGCCAGCGGTCGCCGCCCGACGCGAGCAGCGGGCCCACGGCGTCCTGCTTGTTGCGGAAGTAGCGGTAGAAGGTGCGCAGCGCGACCCCGGCGCCGCGCGCGATCTCCTCGGCGGTGGTGGCGTCGGGGCCCTTCTCGGTGAACAGCTCCATCGCCGCGCGGGCGATGTCGAGCTGGGTCGCCGCTTTGCGGCGGTCGGTCAGCGAGGGCTGCGCGGGCGGCGAAGAGGGCGTTCTGGGCTCGTTCACCCGACGAAGCGTAACCGCACCGGGAATGAAATGGCACAGAACGCCGTTATGGCAAAACGTGCCACCGAAGCGTACGGTGAGCGCAGTGCGAGGACGCACACAGGGACGTGAGGAGTCACCATGAACAGCCAGAACGGCCTCAACCGCTACGAGGGGCGCCGTGTGCTCGTCACCGGTGGCGGCTCCGGCATCGGCCAGGCCACCGTGCTGCGCATGCTGGCGGAGGGCGGCCGGGTCGTCGCGGCCGACGTCAGCGAGGCCGGCCTCAAGGACACCGTGGGCAAGGCGGGCACCGCCGCCGAGCGCCTCACCACGGTCGTCGTGAACATCGCCGACGAGGCCTCCGTGAGCGCCGCCGTCGCCACCGCCGTACAGACGCTCGGGGGGCTCGACGTGCTCGTGAACGCCGCCGGCATCCTGCGCTCCTCGCACACCGAGAAGACGACGCTCGCCGTGTTCAACCAGGTGCTCGCGGTCAACCTCACCGGCACCTTCCTGATGATCCGCGAGGCGATACCCGCACTGCTCCAGGGCGAGTCCGCCGCCGTCGTCAACTTCAGTTCCACGTCCGCGATGTTCGCCCACCCGTACATGGCGGCGTACGCGGCGAGCAAGGGCGGCATCCAGTCGATGACGCACGCGCTGGCCGCCGAGTACGGCAAGCAGGGCATCCGGTTCACCGCCGTACAGCCCGGCTCCATCGCGTCCGGCATGACCGACGGCTCTGGCGCGAGCAAGCAGAGCCAGGGCCCGGGCCTGCCCGAGGACACCGACTGGAGCCTGTTCACGAAGCTGGCGCCCGCGCTGGGCGAGGGCTTCGCCGGTCCCGAGGCGGTGGCCGGGGTCGTCGCGATGCTCGCGTCGCAGGACGGGAAGTTCATCACCGGTACGGAGATCCGTATCGACGGCGGTACGCACTACTGACGGCGGCACGCACTACTGAGCTGCCGCTGAACAGCTAGGGGCTTGTCGTTTGGATCAGGCCGGGCTCGCGGGGCCTGGTGCGCACGCTCGCGGCGTTGTCGTCGGTCGACGACGCTCCGCGTCGCCTCCCTCCTCCGCCTTGCGATCGCACGCACCAGGCCCCGCTCCCTGATC
>NZ_JBITCS010000085.1:0-7586 GCF_044453445.1 Streptomyces sp. NPDC051684
CTCCACTACAAAGCCATGGTCACCATCGCCTGCCTACGACTCTGGCTGCCATGACTTTGCGGACACGACCTAGGGCCTGTCGTTTGGATCAGGCCGGGCTCGCGGGGCGTCGCGGAAGCCCCGGCCGGATGGGGGGTGTGCCGGTCGGGGCTTCCGCATGTGGGGGATGGAGGTCGGTGGTCAGCCGAGCTTCGCGAACGCCTTCTGGAACGCGTCCGCCTCCTGCTCGATCGAACTGCACGTCGGCTGCGCCGAGTCGACGGCCCCGCCCTCGCAGGCCTTGTCGCGGGTCGCCGACCACATGGACAGGCCGCCGAGGCCCTTCTCCTTCGCGAAGGAGACGAGCTGCGTGGCGTCCTCGACCTTGAAGACCTCGGTCGAGACGTCGTTGACGCCGATCATCGGGGTGAGCGCCACGGCCTTCCAGGCGTCCGCGTCCGACAGGCCGAGCGCCGACTTGACCTGCGCCTGCGTGGCGGTCGCCGCCTGCTCGGCGTAATCGCCCATGTCGCCGCTGTACGAGGCCCCGTAGTCCATCGCCATGATGTTGACGAGGTCGGGCGAGGCGCCGTTGTCCTTGGCGTTCGTCAGGAAGTTCACGCCGTCCTGGGTGAGGCCCTCGGGCATCACCGGGAGCGTCACCGAGACGTTCAGGTCGGGGTTGTCCTTCTGGAGCGTCGCGATCGCCTCGGCGCGCTTGGTGTTGGCCGCCGTGTCGGGCAGCGCGCCGCCCTCGATGTCGAAGTCGACCTTGGTGAGGTCGAACTGGTCGATGACCTTCTGGTACGCCGCCGCCAGGTCGGAGGCCGAGGAGCAGGCCTGCGCCAGCTCGGTGCCGCTCGCGCCGCCGAAGGAGACCCGGACGTCACCGCCGGCCGCCCTCAAGTCGCCTATCTGCGAGGCGACTTGGTCACCGTCGAGGTCGGTGACGCCGCCCCACTTCGGCGCGCAGTCGCCGCCGGAGGTGATGAAGGCGAGGTTGTACTCCTTCACGCCGGTGGCCTTGGCGGAGGCGGCCAGGTCGAACGCCGGGGTGAGGGAAGTGTCGACGTAGGGGGCGAAGCCGGCGGCCTCCACCGGCGCCGCGGACGCCCCGAAGGAGAAGAGGAACGCGCCACCACCCACGACGGCGGCGGCCACGACGCCGCCCATCGCCTTCTTCTTGCCGCTGAACCTGCGCCGGTGCGTGTTGCTGCTCATCGCATGCCTGCCTTAGCTGTACGTGGGGGGTTGGGGGGTACGTGGCAGCACGCTAACGATCGCGAACCCGTCAATTCGGGCAAGTGGGCCGGGCGTTGAGGATCTTAGGGTTGGCTTAAGTGAGGGATCGGGACCGGTTAAAGGTCGAGACCAATCCCCTGCGTTCCCGGCCGCGCCGCCCGTGCCCGCGGCGCCCCGCGACGGGCCGGTGCCCCTCCAGTTGCAGCCAGATCCGCACCTCGGTGCCGCCGAGCACGGACGAGCCGATGCGCACATCGCCGCCGGTGGACTCGGCGACCCGGCGCACGATGTCCAGACCGAGCCCGGTCGAACCGACCTCGACCCCCTCCGTGCCGCGGGCCAGCGCGGCCTCCGGGTCGGCGATCCCGGGGCCCGCGTCGGAGACGAGCACGATCACGGCGCCCTCCGCCCGGTGCACGTCGACCGCGAACGCGGTGCCCTCCGGCGTGTGCCGGAACACGTTGCCGAGCAGCGCGTCCAGGGCCGCCGCCAGCTCGCCGCGGACGACGGGGATGCGGACGGGGCGGTCGACCCCGGCGACCCGCACCTTGCGCCCCTCGTCCTCGGCGAGCGCCGACCAGAAGTCCATCCGCTCGCGGATCACCTCGGCGGCGTCACAGCCCGCGCCGGGCCCGGCGGCGGCGGTCTGCGGCTTGGCGTCCCTGGCCGTCCGGATGATGGTGTCGACCTCGTGCTCCAGCTGCTCGACGGCGGCCCGGGTCTGCTCGGCGGCGGGCCCGTCCCCGAGGGAAGCGGCATTGAGCCGCAGCACGGTCAGCGGAGTCCGCAGCCGATGCGACAGATCGGCCGCCAACTCCCTCTCATTGGCGAGCAGTTGCACCACCTGATCGGCCATCGAGTTGAACGCGACGGCGGCGAGCCGCAGCTCGGTGGGCCCGTCCTCGGGCACCCGCGCGCCCAGCCGCCCCTCCCCCAGCTCGTGCGCGGCACCCACGAGCCGCTGCGCCGGTTGCACCATCCGCCCGCCGAGCCGGTCCGCGACCGCCACGGAGCCGATGATCAACGCGATCCCGACGCCGCCGAGCACGACCCACGCGGTCGTCACGCCGTTGGTGACCTCGTCCTCGGGCACGTACACCTCGACGACCGCGATCTTGCCGGTGCTCACCGCGATGGGCTGGAGCCACACGGAGCCCCCCGGCACGTCGACGACAGCGGCCTGCCGGATGTCGAGCCGTTCGGGCCCGACCCGCTGCTCACCGAGCCGTATCTCCTGATGCCCGCCACCGGCCGGGACGTACACCGACATCCGGTCCTCGCCGCCGGTCTGCGCGGTGGCGAGGGCGCGGTCGAGCTGGTCGCGGTCGGTGGTGATGGAGAGGGTGGGGCCGATGGCGGCGGCGGTCCGCTCGGCGTTCGAGAAGGCCCGGTCCCGCGCCATCTCCTTGATCACGAGGCCGAGCGGGACGGCGAAGGCGACCACGACCATCGTCGTGACGGCGAGGCACACCTTCACCAGGGCCCACCTCATGCCGGCGGCTCCAGCTTCACGCCGACGCCGCGCAGGGTGTGCAGATACCGCGGCCGGGCCGCGGTCTCCCCCAACTTCCTTCGCAACCACGACAAATGCACATCAATGGTCTGATCGTCCCCGTACGACTGCTGCCACACCTCGGCGAGCAGCTCCTTGCGCGCGACGACCACACCGGGCCGCCCGGCGAGAAAGGTCAGCAGATCGAACTCGCGCCGCGTCAGATCCAACGGCGTCCCGTCGAGCTCCGCCTGCCGCCGCAACGGATCGATCGCGAGCCCGCCGACCCGGATCACCCGCGAGGGCGGCTCGGCGCCCGTGTTCCCCCGCGAGCGGCGCAGCACGGCGGCCATCCGGGCGGACAGGTGCTCTGGCGAGAACGGCTTGGTCAGATAGTCGTCGGCGCCGTCGTTGAGCAGCCGCACGATCTCGGCCTCGTCGTCCCGGGCCGTGGCGATGATCACGGGTACGTCGGTGATCCCGCGCAGCATCTTCAGGGCCTCGGCCCCGTCGAGATCGGGCAGACCGAGATCCAGGATCACCACGTCGAACCGGAGATGGGCGACCTCGCGCAGCGCCTCCAGGGCCGTGCCGACGCTGCGCACGGTGTGCGCGGCGTCGGTCAGGTGCCGGATGAGGGCTGAGCGTACGAACTGGTCGTCCTCGACCACGAGCACACTTGCCATGGGACGGCACCGTACGCCATCCGGCGGTTTCCGGGTCTCTTTCGGGTGGTCGCGGGCCTCGCGGGACAGCCGGGGCGGGTGTGGTGCAGTATGGCCCGCGATGCACGAGAGCCCCGGAACCCCGCGCAGCCCGCACCCCGCCCGACGGCGGTTGGTGCACGGGGTGGCGTGGCTGCTCGCGACCGGGGCGGCGGTGACGCTGTCGTGGTGGGGCGTGCACACGGTGATGGCGGGCACGGTTTACGACCCGCCGCACGCGCTCCCCGTCGCGGCGACCCAGGACGAGCCGCACGCGGAGCCGCCGGTCGCCTCCTCGACCCACCGCCCGGAACCGTCCACGTCGACCCGCACCCCTTCGTCCGCCCCGAGCCGCACGTCACACTCCCCGAAGCCCACGCCCACCCCGCGCACGACGTCACCGGCCCCGCCGTCCTCCGGCTCCGTCAAGAGCTACGCGACGGCCGGCGGCCGCGCGGTCTTCGACCTCCGCAAGACCTCGGCCACCCTCGTCTCGGCGACACCCGCCGCGGGCTGGTCGGTCCAGGTCTGGAAACAGCCGACATGGATCCGCGTCGAATTCACCTCACCCGACAAAAAGGTCTCGGCCTTCTGCACATGGCACGACCACGAACCAACGGTCGAAATCGCCAACTACTGACCCACTCAAGCCCCTGCGGCCGGTCGGGCAATTCCCCCCTGCGGACGGGTGGGCAATTCCCCCTGCGGCCGATCGGGCATTTCCCCCCTGCGGCCGGGTGGACATTTCAAGCCCCCGCGGGCGGGTGGGCAAATCAAGCCCCGCCGGCGATTGAGGCGCGGGGTCCGGGGCAGAGCCCCGAGACGTAGGCAACGACTACCGAAACACGGACGGCGGCGGCGCCGGAGACGCCTTGGCCGAACCATCCCCCACCGCAACCGCCCCACCCGCAAAATCCAAAAGCGCCTTACCGTGCTCAACCCGCCCCGGATGCGAATCCCCCGCGGCCCGCCGGGTCAGCTCACCCACATCCAACACCCCCGCGGACGCGACAAGCACCGCGTTCCCGAACCGCTTCCCCCTCAGCACCGTCGGATCCGCGACAAGCGCAAGCTCGGGAAAGACCCCCGCCGCCGTGGCGATCTGCCCCCGCAGATACGCGAGCGGCGGCCCGTCCGCGATGTTCGCCACATACGTCCCGGAGGGCCTCAGCACACGCCGCACCTCGGTCAGGAACTCCGTACTGGTGAGATGCGCGGGCGTACGCGCCCCGCTGAACACGTCGGCGACGAGCACATCGGCCCAGTCGTCGGGCAGCTTGGCCAGCGCCTCACGGGCGTCGGCGGTCCGCACCCGAATCCGCTGCGCCGGATCCAACGGCAGTGCCCCACGCACCAGTTGGACCAGCGCCCCGTCCCGCTCGACGACCTGCTGCGTGGACCGCGGCCGGGTCGCGGCGACGTAGCGCGCCAGCGTGAACGCCCCACCGCCGAGATGCACGGCCTGCACCGGCCGCCCCCGCTCGGCGGCCAGATCGATGACGTGCCCGATCCGCCGCTGGTACTCGAACGACAGGTACGACGGGTCGTCGAGGTCCACGTGCGACTGCGGCGCCCCGTCCACGAGCAGCGTCCAGCCGGCCGGCCGGTCCCGGTCGGGCACCAGCTCGGCGAGCCCACCGTCGACCTCCTGGACCACGGCCTCCCGCCCCGCGCGCCCGCGCGCCTGCTTCCCTCGTGACCTTGCCATTCGGCCATTATCGACGGGTCCGTCGCACCCGGGCCACTCCGGACCCGAGCCCCGGCACGAACGGACTCGACGACAGTTGTCCGCCGCCTCGACCACACGACCGCCGTACCACCAGCACCCTCCGGCGCCCGCGGCCGACCGGCCCCTCCGGCCGGGGGTCCGGGGGTTACCCCCGGGCAGACACAGCCCTCGTGACCTTGCCATTCAGCCACAATCGACGGCCTCACCAGGGCCGGGCCACTCCGGGATCCCGGCCCCCCGGCACGTACGGGATCAGCGGCAGCTGTCCGCCGCATCGATCATGCGGGCCGCCTCGTCGAGCGCGGCCCGCAGCACCTCGGGGTCGGTGACCAGATCCGCGGGCCGGTCCCCGGGGTCCGGCGGCAGCAGCCAGCCCGTGCCCTCGACCGGCGGCTCGGGCCGCACCCCGACGACGAGGCCGCGCCCCTGCGTCTGCGTGCAGTCGCTTCCGGGCAGGTCCCAGCCGTCGGCGGTGCCGGGCGGGACGAGGAAGCCGAGGGTGTCGCCGCCCCCGTCGTGCAGCACGGGGCCAACCGTTTCCGTACAGCCGCGGCGCAGGATGTCGACCGCCTCGAGGCCCTGTCGGGACGGCACCGTGACGAGGTCGCAGTCGCCGGGCGGCGGTCCGCTGCACTCCTCGCTCGGTCGATGCCGCACCGTCGTGGGGGTGGTGGGCAGTGACAGCATGGGCTGGGACGCGTTCAACACGTCGGCCCCTCCTCGCTCGTGGGGTTTCGCCGCATGGTTCAACGCGCATGCGCCGTCAACAGCTACGGCGGCACGCCGCCGCAAAGGATGGCAGTTCATGGCGGATCGTGGGTGAGATATCCGGTTTGTAGCCAAACCCAGCGTGTCGGGGCCGTGACAGCCGGTACCTTCGAGCCTCGCCGGAACAAGGAAGTTGCGGCAGCCCTCCCCTTGGGGTCCGGGCACTCCCAACTTCCCTGCCGTCCGGCACGGTTCGCACGGGAGGACCCGCTCATGACGTCGTCGCCGATCGCCCCGGACACCTCGACGCCGCAGTCTCCACGGCCGAACCTCGCCTTCCGAGAGCTGCGCGGTCAGCGCTCGCCGGGCGAGTTCGCGGCCGCGGTGCGGCGCGCGGCCCGGGAGATCGGTGAGCGGGTGAGCTGCGACGCGCGCTACATCGGACGCGTGGAGGCAGGCGAGATCCGCTGCCCCAACTACGCGTACGAGCGGGTGTTCCTGCACATGTTCCCGGGCCGGACCCTCGCGGACCTGGGGTTCGCGCCCCGCTCCGCGGTACGCGGCCGGGGCGCTCGCCCCACCGCTGCCAGCGCCGACGCGCAGTACCCGTGCCACGCAGATACCAAGGAGAGCGACGTGCGACGTCGCGCATTCATGACCGGCATGACCGGCTCGACGGCCACCGTGGCCGTCGCCGCCCTGTCCCCCTTCGGCGTCCCCGCGCTGCCCGCGGACCTCGACCGGCATCCGGCGCGGGCCGGAGTCGGCGCCGTCGAGGAGGCGATCCGGCGGATCCGGCTGCTCGACGACCGGCACGGCGCCGACGGACTGTACCGGCGGGCCTCGGCCCCGCTGCGTACGGCCTTCGAGCTGCTCGACGCGGGCACGGGCCGGCGCGAGGTCACCGAGCGTCTCCAGGCGGGCGCGGGCGAACTGGCCATCTCGGTGGGCTGGTTGGCGCACGACTCCGGCCGCTTCGACGACGCGCGCTCGCACTACGCGGAGGCGCTCGCGACGGCGCGGATGGCGGGCGACGAGGCGCTGGAGGCGCACGCGTTCTGCAACACGGCGTTCCTGGCGCGCGACGCGGGGCGCCCCCGCGAGGCGGTGCGTGCCGCCCAGGCGGCGACCCGTGTGGCGTCCCGGCTCGGCTCCCCCCGCCTGCTCTCGCTCCTCGCGCTGCGGGAGGCGGGCGGCTGGGCGGGGCTCGGCGACCAGCCGTCCTGCGAACGCTCCCTCGCCCGCGCGCAGGCGCTGTTCGCGCGGGGGCTCTCGGACCCGGACCCGGAGTGGATGTCGTTCTACGGCGAGGCCGAGCTGGAGGGGCTCGAAGCGCAGTGCTGGTCGGCGCTGGGCGACTGGGACCGCGCGTCCCTGCACGCGCGCCGCGCGGCGACCCTCCAGGACCCGCACTTCACCCGCAACATGGCTCTCTACACGGCCGAGTTGGCCGACGACCTGGCGCGCGCGGGCCAACCCGACGAGTCGGCCTCCGCAGGGCTGCGCGCCCTCAACCTCCTCCAGGACGTCCGCTCCTCGCGGATCGAGGGCATGCTGGCCACGACGGCGCGCGTCCTGCTGCCGCACCGCCGGGCCGCCGGCGTCTCGGCGTTCCTGGACGCCCACGCCCAGTCACGCCACTAGGGCTTGTCGTTTGGATCAGGCCGGATCAGGGAGCGGGGCCTGGTGCGTGCGATCGCAAGGCGGAGGAGGGAGGCGACGCGGAGCGTCG
>NZ_JBITCS010000086.1:0-6717 GCF_044453445.1 Streptomyces sp. NPDC051684
ACGCTCCGCGTCGCCTCCCTCCTCCGCCTTGCGATCGCACGCACCAGGCCCCGCTCCCTGATCCGGCCTGATCCAAACGACAAGCCCTAGGGATCGTCCGCCGTGGCGGCACCGGAGACGGTGCCGTCCGGCGCGCTCCCGTACACCCGGCCCGCGTGCACGACGGGCGTCGGGATCTCGGCCACCACCCGGTCCGAGCGGCCTCCCGGGCGGGGACCGCTCTGGCCCACCGGACGCCCCGTGCGCCGGTCCACGGCGAGCAGCCGGCCGTCGGGAGCCGATACGTACACCCGCCCCGAAGCGGCGTCGACGGCGGGCGCGGAGCCCCGGCTCACGGAGGTCTCCGACCGCCACACCTGCTTGCCGGACGCGAGGTCCTGCGCCACCAGCGCGCCGCCCGCCGCGAGCAGATACGCGGTGTCGCCGTGCAGCGCCGCCGTCGCGGACGGCAGCGGCAGTGCCAGCCGTACGCGGCGCCCCACCGCCCCGTCCGCGAGGCGGTGGCCGACGAGCGCGACGGTCGCGCCCGAGGCGTCCCGCTCCGTGCACCAGACGACCCCGTCGGACACCCCGATCGGGGTCGCGGTGCCCGGCGACCGCTGCCGCCAGCGGATCTCACCCGTCTCCGGATCCACCGCGCTCACCAGGGTGTTCGTCCCGTCGGCCGCCGACGTCGTCGCGTAGGCGAGGCCGCCACCGACGTACGCGAGCGTGGACCGCGGCCCCACGGCGTGACGGCGGCTCCACTCCCGTCTCCCGGTCGCGCTGTCGACCGCGCTGAGCGTGCCGTCCGGCGCCGCGAGCAGCACCCGCCCCGCCGTCTGACGCACCTGCCCCTGGAACCGCGACACATCCATCGACCAGCGGGACCTCCCCGTATCGGGCGCCATCGCGACGAGCCGGGACCCGTCCGGAGCGAGCGCGTGCACCAGGCCGCCCGACACCACGGGCGCCGCCCCGCCGACGTCCCCCGCACCGCCGGACGCCTTCCGCTTCCACCGCACCGAACCGTCGCGCGGATCCAGCGACACGGCCAGTGCGCCGGGTGCGGCGCAGTTCAGGCTCCCGGCCCCGTACGAACAGGTGGGCGCGGCACCGGAGCCGAGCTTGGTCCGCCAGGGGTGGAACGTGGCGGGGGAGCCCACCGGAGTGCTCCGGGTGCCGGTGCCTGAGTCGTTTCCCGTGAGCAGGGTCGCCGTGAGCGCGCCTCCCAGGGCGAGGGTCCCGGCGAGGGTGAGCAGGGTCCGGGGGCTGGGACGCCTGCGCGGCGCCGGCGCAACGGGCTCCTCCGCTACGGGACCAGCGGTGGACGGCTCGACCGGCTCCCGCTGCGCCGGGATGAACGCCTGGGTGTCGTACCGCGCCGAGACGCGCCGCAGCTCCGCCATCAGCTCGTCCGGAGTGGGCCGGTCAGCCGGCTCCTTTGCCAGGCACGCGAGCACCAGCGGCGCGAGATCCTCGGGCACGCCGGACACGTCCGGCTCGTCGTGCACCACCTGGTACGCCACCAAGTAGGGGCTGTCGGAGTCGAAGGGGCCCCGCCCGGTCGCGGCGTGCACGAGCAGCGAACCGAGCGCGAACACGTCGGCGGCCGGGCCGACCTCGCGCGGGCGGCGGAACTGCTCGGGTGCCATGAACGGCGGCGTCCCGATCAACTTGCCGGTCTCCGTGCGCAGTTCGCTGTCCTTGGGCCGTGAGATCCCGAAGTCGATGACTTTCGGACTGTCCTCGGCGAGCAGCACATTGCTCGGCTTCAGGTCGCGGTGCACGACCCCGGCACGATGGATGTCGCGCAGCGCCTCCGCGAGCCCCGCCGTCAGGTGCCGCAGCTGCGCGGGCGACATCGGGCCGTTCCGCTTCACGTGGTCGGCGAGGGTTGGGCCGGGGATGAACAGCGTTGCCATCCACGGCCGTTCGGCCTCCGGGTCGGCGTCCACGACCGGCGCGGTGAAGGCCCCGCTGACCCGCCGCGCGGCCGCGACCTCCTGCCGGAAACGGCCCCTGAACTCGGGGTCCTCCGCGAACTCGGCGTGCACTACCTTCACTGCGAGCGGCAGCCCCGCGGTCGACCGCGCCAGATGCACGACCCCCATGCCGCCCGCGCCCAGGCGCTCCTCGAGCCGGTAGTGCCCGGCGTACTCCGGAAGTTCCGCTTCCGGGCCGCTCCCGATGCTGTTGTACGACGGCATGTCCACGCCCCCCGTGGCTGATGAACGGGCCTTGCTAGCCTGCGTGTTCGACATTCCAACACAGATGTTTCAACGGGCCCTCAATGAACGTTGAACGAGTCGGCCCGACGGGGGAGGCGCAGGAAAATGGCACCAGAGGAGCAGTCCGCACAGTCCGTGGAAGCGGCGGCAGCGGCGATGTACTACCCGGTGGCACCCAACTACAACGTGAACGTCCGCAGCGGTCCCGGCACCCAGTACCGCGTGGTGCGCGTGCTGCCGCTCGGCGCCAAGGTGCCGATCTTCTGCCAGCGGCCGGGCCAGACGGTCTCGGGTCCGTACGGCACGTCGAAGGTCTGGGACAACATCGGTGTCGGCGAGTACGTCTCCGACACCTACGTGAAGACCGGCAGTGACGGCTACGTGGCGCCGCGCTGCGCCTGAGCCGCGCGAGCGGACCGGGCTGCGGGTGCCGCGGCCCGGTCCGGTGATAATCGAGGGCGTGAGCGACGAAACCGGCACCCCCAGCACCTCCCCGGCCCCCGGGCCCCAGCCCGAGGAGATCCGCTTCTTCGGCACGACCTGGGTCGACCACAGCGGCCACTACGGCCTGCGCCGGGCCGCGGTCGGCGTGGGCGCGCTCGTCCTGGCGGTCGCCGGCTGCTTCGTCCTCCGGTTCGCCTACGAGGGCCTGGCCATCGCGGACGTCGGCTCCCTCGTGAACCTGCTGCTCATCGTGATGTTCGCGGTGTGCAGCGCGCTCGCCTTCGCCCGTACGCGCACCGGGTTCACCGAGCGCCACGACCCGGAGAAGCAGGCGTCGCTGCGCGGCTTCCTGGCGATCGGTTTCGTGGGGGTGCTGATCGCCTACGCCCTGCGCTGCGTCGTCGAGGCCCCGGGCGAGAGGCTCCGCCGAGGTGAATACGAATCGGCCCTCGACCAGTACGCCCGCCGCACAAAGCGCCGCACCGGCAACCCGTCCAAAAAATCCCGCAAACGCTAACCCTCCGCCTTACCGGCGCCGGCACCCCGGCCACGGTCCTCTGCGCTCCCGCGTCTGCCTCGGGGCTCTGCGCTCCCGTGTGCGCGGCACCGGCGTTGCGGCCTCGGGGCTCCGCCCCGGACCCCGCTGCTCAATCGCCGCAGGGGCTTGATTTGCCCACCCGCTCGCGGGGCCTCGGGACACCCCTGGCCGCAGGGTCTTGACCCGCCGCGCCGCGCGCCATAGGGCAACGCCCTTTCCCCCGCCCATCTCCCACCCACCCGCCCCCTCCAGAGGCGTCGGCCGGCCGGGGCGCCCTGCCCGGCCGCGACGTCGACCGCACCGCGCCTTGGGCTCAAGCCGCACGCACGCCTCCCCACCCGTTACGGCCGCTACCGCCCCGCCTCGGGCAATCCGCCGCCACCACGCCTCCCCACCCGTGGCGGCCGACCGCCACCGCCTCGGCAACCTCCCGCCACCACGCCTCCCCACCCCTGGCGGCGGGCCGCAACCGACTTGGGCAATCTGCCGCCCAGGGCGGCAGGGTGGGCAAGGCGGCCCCCGGTGCAGCGCGCCCATGACGACAGGCGCCGACCCCGGTACAGCGACCCGCCCCGGCCCCGCGCACCCAGAACCAAGCGCACCGACCCCGGCAAAAGCCCGCCCCCCCCGGGGGCCCCGCGCACCCAGACCCCCCGGCCCACCTTGACGCCCCCACCCCACCGGAGGATTATTCATCGTGTGATGAATAAAACTCCGTCCCCCGCCGTGGACGCCACCGACCTCACAGTCGTCCGAGGCCCCCGCACCGTCCTACGGGACCTGACCTTCACCGTCCCGCGCGGCCAGATCACCGGCCTGCTCGGCCCCTCCGGCTGCGGCAAATCGACCCTCATGCGCGCCGTCGTCGGCACCCAGGCCAAGGTCACCGGCACCCTCAACGTCCTCGACCACCCAGCCGGCCACCCCAAACTCCGCTCCCGCGTCGGCTACGTGACCCAGGCCCCCTCCGTCTACCTCGACCTGTCCATCCGCCAGAACCTCGCCTACTTCGCATCCGTCCTGCTCCCCGGCCGGCCCGCCGCAGGCCACCGCGCCACCGAGGTCGACCGCGTCCTGACCGACGTAGACCTCACCTCCCACGCCGACGCCCTCGCCGGAAACCTCTCCGGCGGCCAGCTCAGCCGCGTCTCCCTGGCCGTCGCGCTCCTCGGCACCCCCGAACTCCTCGTCCTCGACGAGCCGACCGTCGGCCTCGACCCGGTCCTCCGCCGCGACCTGTGGAACCTCTTCCACGACCTGGCCGCCCGCGGCGCCACGATCCTCGTCTCCTCGCACGTCATGGACGAGGCCGAGCGCTGCCACCGCCTCCTCCTCATGCGCGAGGGCGAACTGCTCGCCGACGACAGCCCCGACGCCCTGCGCGAGCGCACCGCAACGCCCACCGTCGAAGAGGCCTTCCTCCACCTCGTCGACGAGGTCAACGCGACCACCACCGCCCACTGACGCCCTCATCGACCCACCCCACCGACCGACGCCCCGGGAAGCCCGCCATGAACACGTACCGCACCACCGCCACCGCGCTCCGCGTCCTGCGCCAGCTCCGCCACGACCCGCGCTCGATCGCCCTGATGCTGCTCGTCCCGTGCGTGATGCTCTTCCTGCTCCGCTACGTCTTCGACGGCAGTCAGGCCACCTTCAACTCCATCGGCGCCTCGCTCCTCGGCATCTTCCCGCTCATCACGATGTTCCTGGTGACCTCCATCGCCACCCTCCGCGAACGCACCAGCGGCACCCTGGAACGCCTCCTGTCCATGCCCCTCGGCAAGGCGGACCTGATCGGCGGCTACGCGCTCGCCTTCGGCACCGTGGCCGTCATCCAGTCGGTCCTCGCCACGGGCCTCGCCCTCTGGGCCCTGGACCTCGACGTCACGGGCTCGGCCTGGCTGCTCCTCCTGGTCGCCCTCCTCGACGCCCTGCTCGGCACGGCCCTCGGCCTCTTCGTCTCGGCCTTCGCGGCATCGGAGTTCCAGGCGGTCCAGTTCATGCCGGCGGTGATCTTCCCGCAGCTGCTGCTCTGCGGCCTGTTCACCCCGCGCGACCAGATGCAGCCGATCCTGGAGGGCATCTCCAACGTGCTCCCCATGTCGTACGCCGTCGACGGCATGAACGAGGTCCTCAAGCACACCGACCTCACCGCCACCTACATCCGCGACGCCGTGATCGTCGCCGGCTGCGCGGTCCTCGTCCTGGGCCTGGGCGCGGCGACCCTGCGCCGCCGCACGGCCTGAACCACGCACCCGCGTTCCGCCCACCGGACACTCCCGGACCGGTGGGCGGGCCCGATGCGAGGATGCCTTCCGGACGGACGACGCACACGGAAGGCCCCGCTCATGAGCCAGCACCCCCGCCACAAGGTCGCCGTACTCGGCACGGGCAAGATCGGTGAAGCCCTGCTCAGCGGAATGATCCGCGGCGGCTGGGCCCCGGGCGACCTCATGGTCACGGCCCGCCGCCCCGAGCGCGCCGAGGAGCTCCGCACCCGTTACGGCGTCACCCCGGTCAGCAACCAGGAGGCGGCCAAGCAGGCCGACACCCTGATCCTCACGGTCAAGCCCCAGGACATGGGCACGCTGCTCACGGAGCTGGCCCCGCACGTCCCCGCAGACCGCCTCGTCATCAGCGGCGCGGCCGGCATCCCCGCCACCTTCTTCGAGGAGCGCCTCCCGGAGGGCACCCCGGTGGTCCGCGTCATGACGAACACCCCGGCCCTGGTCGACGAGGCGATGTCCGTCATCTCGGCCGGTACGCACGCCACAGCGGACCACCTGTCCCACGCCGAGGAACTCTTCGGCTCCGTGGGCAAGACCCTCCGCGTCCCCGAGTCCCAGCAGGACGCCTGCACGGCCCTCTCCGGCTCGGGCCCGGCCTACTTCTTCTTCCTCGTGGAGGCCATGACCGACGCGGGCATCCTCCTCGGCCTCCCGCGCGACAAGGCCCACGACCTCATCGTCCAGTCCGCCATCGGCGCGGCCACGATGCTCCGCGACAGCGGCGAGCACCCGGTCAAGCTCCGCGAGAACGTCACGTCCCCCGCCGGCACCACCATCAACGCGATCCGCGAACTCGAGAGCCACGGCGTACGAGCCGCCCTCATCGCTGCCCTCGAAGCGGCCCGCGACCGCAGCCGCGAACTGGCCTCCGGCAACAACAGCTGACCTGCGTACGGGCCCGAGGCGTGAAGTTGACACGCCCCGGGCCCATCCGTAGTGTTCTCCGAGTTGTCCGCCGTGAGCGCCGACTCCGGTCGGTCCCCGGACAACCATTCCGCAAGACCTCTTAAACGCACGACGACTGGCTTCTGCTCGGTCGTCGTCCGTATTTACGTGCGTCTTTGCGAAATGAGGAATCCACGTTCGAAAGGACGCGACCCCGATTAGCTCGGGGGCCGGGAATCCGCTAAAGTCTCACTCGTCGGAACGGCCCAACAGCCGCAAAGACAAACCCCGCTGACTGGGAATCAGGCCCGAAAGGGTCTGATAGAGTCGGACTCGCCGGAAAGCCGAA
>NZ_JBITCS010000087.1:0-6152 GCF_044453445.1 Streptomyces sp. NPDC051684
GCCTACTTGGCCTTCATGTGGGCCCACCCCGGCAAACAACTCCTCTTCATGGGCCAGGAGTTCGCCCAGGGCGCCGAATGGTCCGAGGCACACGGTCCGGACTGGTGGCTGCTCGACCCCGCGTACGGCGCCGAGCCGGACCACCGTGGCGTGCGGGACCTCGTACGCGATCTCAACACCCGCTACCGGACGGCGCCCGCCCTGTGGGAGCGGGACACCGACCCGGCGGGCTTCTCCTGGATCGTCGGCGACGCGGCGGAGGACAACGTCTTCGCGTTCCTCCGCCACGCGGCCGACGGCACGCCGCTGCTGTCGGTGTCCAACTTCTCCCCGGTCGTCCGTCACGAGTACCACCTGGGCGTGCCCGACGACATCCCGGCATGGCACGAGATCCTCAACACGGACAACGCCCGCTACGGCGGCGGCGACGTGACGAACCGCGACCCGATCAAGCCGGACGCCGAGCCGACCCACGGCCGCCCGACGAGCCTCCGGCTGACCCTGCCCCCGTTGGCAACGCTCTGGCTCACGTCCAGCCCCGGCGATTCCAGCCCCTCCGGCGTTTGAGGAGCGGGGGTCCGGGGGCCGAGCCCCCGGTTTCGGGAAGGGGCGGGGTGGGGGAAATTCACCCCTGCAACGCCTCCCCCAACGCCTGCGGCAACTCCCCGGCATGCACGACCCCAAGATCCTGCGTGGCCCGGGTCAGCGCCACATACAGATCGCTGACCCCGAACTCGCCGGGCTCGACCACGATCACGCGGTCGAACTCGAGCCCCTTGGCCTGCCGCGGATCAAGCAGCACCAGATGCCGCGTGAGGTCGGGCTCACCCCCGGCCTCCACCCCCGGCAACCTCGCGGCAAGCGCCTCACACAGACGCCGCGGCGCGATCACCGCGAGCCGCCCTTCCTCCGGCGTCCGCTCGACAGCCGCCTTCGCCGCGGCCTCCACGACGTCATCGGCCCGCAGCGCCCACGGCCGCTCCCCGGTCGACCGCACGGACGACGGCGCCCGATATTCCGGATGGGTCTCCCGCAGCACCGCCGCCGCGACATCCATGATCTCCGACGGCGTCCGGTAGTTGACGCCGAGCCGCGTGTGCTCGAAGCGGTCCTCGACGTACGGCGCGAGGATCTCGTCCCACGCCCCGACGCTGCCCTCCTCCGAGGTCTGCGCGGGGTCACCGACGAGGGTCATCGACCGGGTCGGCGAGCGGCGCATGAGCAGCCGCCACGCCATCGGGCTCAACTCCTGCGCCTCGTCGACGATGATGTGCCCGAACGCCCAGGTCCGGTCGGCGGCGGCCCGCTCCGCTGCGCTGCGGTGGTCCTCCTCCTCGTACCAGCCGGCGACCCGGTCCGCGTCCACGACGTCGTGCGCGGCGAGCACCTCCGACTCGTCCTCGTCCTCGAACTCGTACGTCTCCGAGCCCTTGGACAGGTCGAGCACACCCTGCGCGTACGCGATGCGCTCCTGCCGGGCCGCCTCCGCGGCGGCCCGCTCGGCGCTGTCGTCGTACCCGAGCAGCTCGGCGGCCTCGTCGAGCAGCGGCACGTCCCCGACCGTCCACTCGCCCGCGGCTGGACGCTCGCTGCGGATCGCGTCCGCGTCCTCGTCCGGCAGGTGGGTGGGCTCGGCCAGATAGTCGGCGACGAACGCCTGCGGGGTCAGCTGGGGCCACAGCTCGTCGATCGCCGCGTGCACATCGGCGCTGGACGCGACGGCCTTGCCGAGCTGCGCGATGTCGTCGGGGCCGAGGAAGTTCGGGCCGCCGTAGGGGTCGGCGCCGATCCGCTCGGTGAGCTGTTCGGTGAGCGCGTCGATGACCCGGAACGCGAAGTGCGGGCGGCCCAGGTTGTGCGGCAGCTTCGTGTCGCGGGCCGCCTGCCGGGCCTCGTAGGCGATCTCCCAGTCGAGGATCAGGTCGCCGTCGTCGTGCGGAATGATCAGCGGGGCGCCGGGTTCGGGCAGCCGCTGCCGGTCCTCGACGGCCCGCGCGAGGCTGTCGGCCATCGCCGCGGAGCCCTTCACGGTCGCCGCGCGCGGCGTGTCCTTGAGCGTGGCGTGCACGCCGGGGAACAGCTCGCCGACCGTGGAGAGCAGCACCCCGGTCTCGCCGAGCCCCGGGAGCACCTCGCCGATGTACCGCAGGAACGCCGGGTTCGGGCCGACGATCAGCACGGCCCGCTTGGCGAGCAGCTCCCGTTGTTCGTACAGCAGGAACGCGGCGCGGTGCAGCGCGACGGCCGTCTTGCCGGTGCCGGGCCCGCCCTCGACGACGAGCACGCCCGGGTGCGGGTGGCGGATGATGCGGTCCTGCTCGGCCTGGATCGTCTGCACGATGTCGCCCATGCGGCCGGTGCGCGCCGAGTTCAGGGCGGCCAGCAGCACGGCGTCGCCGGTGGGGTCCTCGTACCCGGTGCGCTCCGAGTCGTCGAGGTCGAGGATCTCGTCGTGCAGCTCGGTGACCGTGCGCCCGTCGAACGTGAGGTGACGGCGTCGGCGCAGACCCATCGGCGTATGACCGGTGGCGAGATAGAAGGGCCGGGCGACGGGCGCCCGCCAGTCGATCAGCATCGGCGTGCGCTCCGAGTCGTCGGCGCGAATTCCGATACGGCCGATGTGGTGCGCCACACCGATTTCTTGATCGTCGTCGCCCTTGAGGTCAATTCGACCGAAGCAGAGCGAACCCTCGACCGCATTCAGCGCGGCGAGCAGCCCCGATCGTTCGACGACCAACAGGTCCCGCTCGAGGAGCGCCTGCTGGCCGGTCCCCACCGGGGTGATCGCATCCCGGACGGAGTCCGCGGTGACGCCACGCAGCTCATCGACGCGCCTGTAGAGCGCGTCGATGTATTCCTGCTCTTTCTGCAATTCCAGGCTGTCCCGGCTTGACAAAACAACTCCCTGCCCGGTACCGTGGTTTTTGTTGGCCCCCACTGTGGGGCCTTTTCTGTGGGCACACAGAAACACCGAATATACCTCGGGCGGGGCTGAATTCCAAAGCCGCCGACAACCGCCGGCGGATCTCAGACGGTCTCGGCCAATTCCTCCAGAAGCCGCCGCTTCGGCCTGGCCCCCACGCGCGACCACACCGGTTCGCCGTTCTTGAACACCATCAGCGTGGGCATGGACATCACCCCGTACCTGACGGCCGTCTCCGGATTGGCGTCGACATCGATGGCCACGACGTCGAGACGCTCGCTCTCCTCCTCCGCGACGGCCTTGAGCACCGGCGCCAGCTGCTTGCACGGACCGCACCACTCGGCGGTGAACTCCACGAGCACCGGCCGCTCGGCCCGCAGCACCCGCGCCTCGAAGTCCGCGTCGGTCACATCCCGCATGATCACTCCTCGTCCGTCAGCTCACAGCGCGGCTCACGGTCCTCCGCGGCCAGCGCGTCCATGGCCCGCTCGGCGCGCGACAACTGCGCACCGACCGTCTCGCGTACGGCGGTCAACTCGCCGATCAGCGCATCGAGTTCGGCCACCTTGCTCCGGTACACGGCCACCGACGCCGGGCACGAGTCGCCCTCCGGGTGACCGGCCCGCAGGCACTCCACGAACGGCCGGGTCTCCTCCAGGTCGAACCCGAAGTCCTGCAGCGTGCGGATCTGCCGCAGCGCCCGCAGGTCCTCCTCGTCGTACGTCCGGTAGCCGTTGCCGCCGCGCCGCGCGGGCAGCAGCCCGCGCGACTCGTAGTACCTGAGCGCCCGCGTCGTCGTACCGGCGCGGGCGGCGAGCTCTCCGATGCGCATGCCGACGACGTTAGACCTTGCCGCTGACGTCAAGGCCAGTCGACGAGGACGAGGTACAGCACGAACGCCGCGACGACGGCGAACGGCGCCGCCACCGAGAACCCCCGCCGGCGGGCCACGAACCCTTCCTCCCACGGCAGCAGCCAGGCGGTCGCGAGCGTGAGGAGCGCGACGGTGAGCCCCCAGCCGAAGACGGGTTCGGCGTCGGTGCCGACGGCCATCCATGCGAGGAACGCCCCCGGCAGCGTGACCAGACTCGACACCAGCGGGGCGACCCAGGCGCGCGGACGCGGCGCGGACGGTGCGGCGGGCTCGGCGGCGAGTTCGGAGATCATGTCTCCATCCAAGGCGTACAGCCGTTCCCCTACCTGAGTGCGCGTACTCAGCTCAGATACTCAGCTGTCCCCGGCCGGCGCAGCCGACTTGATCGGGCACAGGATGTCGGGTCCGCCCCCGCGCACCGCGCCTAGCGTTCAGGACGTCAACAGCACGAACCGGAAGGAGAGGCCAGGTTGCTGGACCGACTCAACCAGGTCATGGACCACATCGAGCAGCGCCTCGATGAGCCCGTGGACATCGCCGAACTCGCGCGCATCGCCACGACGTCCGAGTACCACCTGCGCCGGATGTTCTCGGCGCTCGCGGGCATACCGCTGTCGGAGTACGTCCGGCGGCGCCGCCTCACGGTCGCGGGCGCCGAGGTCCTCGCCGGCCAGGAGTCCCTCCTGACCATCGCCGTGCGCTACGGGTACGGCTCCGGCGAGGCGTTCGCCCGCGCGTTCCGTGCCCTGCACGGGGTCGGCCCGGGCGAGGCCCGCCGGACGAAACCGGCCCTGGTCTCCCAGCCCCGCCTCTCCTTCCGGCTCACCGTCGAAGGGAACAGCAGCATGCGCTACCGCGTAGTGGACCGCCCCGACTTCAGCGTCGTCGGCCCGAACGCCCGGGTCCCGCTGGTCTACTCGGGCCCGAACCAGGCGATCATCGACTTCGTCCGGTCCGTCCCGCCGGAAACCGTCTCGGCCCTGAAGCAGTTGTCGAAGGACTCCGGCGAGGACCCCGAGGGCATCGTCGCGGTCTGCGACGACCTGGACCCCGGCCGCGCCGAGGGCAGCGAACTCGACTACTACCACGGGGTGGTGGCCGGCCCCGACGCCCCGGCCCCCACGGGCGCCACGGTCCTCCCCGTCCCCGCCGGCACCTGGGCCGTGTTCACCACGTCGGGCCCGGCCCCGGAGGCCATCCAGGCACTCTGGGCGACGGTGTACACGGAGTGGTTCCCCGCCAACCCGTACCGCACCCGCCCCGGCCCGGAGCTCCTCCGCACCCAGCTGTCACCGGACGGCACGACGGCGGACGCGGAACTGTGGCTGCCGGTGGAACGGGAGGCCTCCTGACCTGACGGGCCCGAAATCCCCCGGGCCGATTGTCAGTGCCTGCCGCTACGTTGCGTCCATGAGCCACGATGCAGGCACACCCTTGTCCGTCGCCCGGTATCTCGACTGCCTGGCCGCCGACTTCGAGCGACTCGGAGCCGCCGCCAGGCCGACCCCGACGGCACAGGTGCCGAGCTGCCCCGACTGGACCGTCACCGACCTGGTGCGCCACGTGGGGCAGGTCTACGCACACAAGACGCAGGCCATTGTGGCGGCCGCTCCGGGCACCGAACCGGAATGGCCGCCTAAGGGCACCTCCGACGAGGAGCCCTTCGCCCTCCTGAACCGCGCCTACACCGAACTCCGGACGGCCATCGAGGCTCACGCCCCGGAGGACCCGTCGGGCACGTGGTACGCCCCGGACCAGACGGTCGGCTTCTGGATCCGCCGCATGACACAGGAGACGGTCATCCACCGCATCGACGCCGAACTCGCGGCGGGCGGACGGGTCTTCCCCGTCCCGGACGACCTCGCCATCGACGGGATCGACGAACTCCTGAAGGTGTTCACCGCCTACGCGGTCACCGAGTGGTCCGACTATTTCCGCGAGCCGCTGGCCGGGTCGCCGGGCCGGACGTACGAGGTACGCGCGGAAGGCGAGAGGACCGCGACGTGGCGGATCCGCACGGGGGCCCGCCCCACATTCGCGGTCGAGGACGCCACGGAAGCAGGGCCGGCGGACGCCACCGTGAGCGGCACGCCCGAGGCGCTGCTGCGCGATCTGTGGAACCGCGCGGGCACCGGCGAGACCTCGCAGGTCCGGATCACGGGGGCTCAGGAGGCGGTGGAGGAATTGCGGGCCTGCCTCAGGACTTCAACCCAGTAGAAAACACGCCTGAAACGCAGAAAAGCCCCGTGCCAATGGCACGGGGCTTTTCTTTAAAATTAGTTCGGCGGCGTCCTACTCTCCCACAGGGTCCCCCCTGCAGTACCATCGGCGCTGTGAGGCTTAGCTTCCGGGTTC
>NZ_JBITCS010000088.1:0-1851 GCF_044453445.1 Streptomyces sp. NPDC051684
CAACACAGTGGACGCGAGCAACTGAGGACAAGCCCTCGGCCTATTAGTACCGGTCACCTCCACACCTTGCGGTGCTTCCAGATCCGGCCTATCAACCCAGTCGTCTACTGGGAGCCTTAACCCCTCATGGGGGTGGGAATACTCATCTCGAAGCAGGCTTCCCGCTTAGATGCTTTCAGCGGTTATCCTTTCCGAACGTAGCCAACCAGCCATGCCCTTGGCAGGACAACTGGCACACCAGAGGTTCGTCCGTCCCGGTCCTCTCGTACTAGGGACAGCCCTTCTCAATATTCCTACGCGCACAGAGGATAGGGACCGAACTGTCTCACGACGTTCTAAACCCAGCTCGCGTACCGCTTTAATGGGCGAACAGCCCAACCCTTGGGACCGACTCCAGCCCCAGGATGCGACGAGCCGACATCGAGGTGCCAAACCATCCCGTCGATATGGACTCTTGGGGAAGATCAGCCTGTTATCCCCGGGGTACCTTTTATCCGTTGAGCGACGGCGCTTCCACAAGCCACCGCCGGATCACTAGTCCCGACTTTCGTCCCTGCTCGACCCGTCGGTCTCACAGTCAAGCTCCCTTGTGCACTTACACTCAACACCTGATTACCAACCAGGCTGAGGGAACCTTTGGGCGCCTCCGTTACCCTTTGGGAGGCAACCGCCCCAGTTAAACTACCCATCAGACACTGTCCCTGATCCGGATCACGGACCCAGGTTAGACATCCAGCACGACCAGAGTGGTATTTCAACGACGACTCCACAACCACTGGCGTGGCCGCTTCAAAGTCTCCCACCTATCCTACACAAGCCGAACCGAACACCAATATCAAACTGTAGTAAAGGTCCCGGGGTCTTTCCGTCCTTCTGCGCGAAACGAGCATCTTTACTCGTAGTGCAATTTCACCGGGCCTATGGTTGAGACAGTCGAGAAGTCGTTACGCCATTCGTGCAGGTCGGAACTTACCCGACAAGGAATTTCGCTACCTTAGGATGGTTATAGTTACCACCGCCGTTTACTGGCGCTTAAGTTCTCAGCTTCGCCACACCGAAATGTGACTAACCGGTCCCCTTAACGTTCCAGCACCGGGCAGGCGTCAGTCCGTATACATCGCCTTACGGCTTCGCACGGACCTGTGTTTTTAGTAAACAGTCGCTTCTCGCTGGTCTCTGCGGCCACCCCCAGCTCAGACAGCACGTGTCATCACCAGGAATGGCCCCCCTTCTCCCGAAGTTACGGGGGCATTTTGCCGAGTTCCTTAACCATAGTTCACCCGAACGCCTCGGTATTCTCTACCTGACCACCTGAGTCGGTTTAGGGTACGGGCCGCCATGAAACTCGCTAGAGGCTTTTCTCGACAGCATAGGATCATCCACTTCACCACAATCGGCTCGGCATCAGGTCTCAGGCACAAGCTGTCCGGATTTACCTAGACAGCGCCCTACACCCTTACCCCGGGACTACCATCGCCCGGGCTGGACTACCTTCCTGCGTCACCCCATCGCTCACCTACTACCAGCTTGGACCGGCGGCTCCACCACTTTCCATTCCCCGAAGGGTCCGGAACGGCTTCACGGCCTTAGCATCACTGGATTCGATGTCTTTCGCGTCACAGCGGGTACCGGAATATCAACCGGTTATCCATCGACTACGCCTGTCGGCCTCGCCTTAGGTCCCGACTTACCCTGGGCAGATCAGCTTGACCCAGGAACCCTTAGTCAATCGGCGCACACGTTTCTCACGTGTGTATCGCTACTCATGCCTGCATTCTCACTCGTGAACCGTCCACAACTCGCTTCCGCGGCTGCTTCACCCGGCACACGACGCTCCCCTACCCATCCACG
>NZ_JBITCS010000088.1:1942-3291 GCF_044453445.1 Streptomyces sp. NPDC051684
GTATGAATGACACGACTTCGGCGGTACGCTTGAGCCCCGCTACATTGTCGGCGCGGAATCACTTGACCAGTGAGCTATTACGCACTCTTTCAAGGGTGGCTGCTTCTAAGCCAACCTCCTGGTTGTCTCTGCGACTCCACATCCTTTCCCACTTAGCGTACGCTTAGGGGCCTTAGTCGATGCTCTGGGCTGTTTCCCTCTCGACCATGGAGCTTATCCCCCACAGTCTCACTGCCGTGCTCTCACTTACCGGCATTCGGAGTTTGGCTAAGGTCAGTAACCCGGTAGGGCCCATCGCCTATCCAGTGCTCTACCTCCGGCAAGAAACACACGACGCTGCACCTAAATGCATTTCGGGGAGAACCAGCTATCACGGAGTTTGATTGGCCTTTCACCCCTAACCACAGGTCATCCCCCAGGTTTTCAACCCTGGTGGGTTCGGTCCTCCACGAAGTCTTACCTCCGCTTCAACCTGCCCATGGCTAGATCACTCCGCTTCGGGTCTTGAGCGCGCTACTATACCGCCCTATTCGGACTCGCTTTCGCTACGGCTTCCCCACACGGGTTAACCTCGCAACACACCGCAAACTCGCAGGCTCATTCTTCAAAAGGCACGCAGTCACGACGCAAGGAACAAGTTCCTCGCGCGACGCTCCCACGGCTTGTAGGCACACGGTTTCAGGTACTATTTCACTCCGCTCCCGCGGTACTTTTCACCATTCCCTCACGGTACTATCCGCTATCGGTCACCAGGGAATATTTAGGCTTAACGGGTGGTCCCGCCAGATTCACACAGGATTTCTCGGGCCCCGTGCTACTTGGGTGTCTCTCAAACGAGCCGCTGACATTTCGACTACGGGGGTCTTACCCTCTACGCCGGACCTTTCGCATGTCCTTCGTCTACATCAACGGTTTCTAACTCGTCCCATCGCCGGCAGACGATGGAAGAGAGATCCCACAACCCCGCACACGCAACCCCTGCCGGGTCTCACACGTATACGGTTTGGCCTCATCCGGTTTCGCTCGCCACTACTCCCGGAATCACGGTTGTTTTCTCTTCCTGCGGGTACTGAGATGTTTCACTTCCCCGCGTTCCCTCCACACTGCCTATATATTCAGCAGCGGGTGACAGCCCATGACGACTGCCGGGTTTCCCCATTCGGAAACCCCCGGATCAAAGCCTGGTTGACGACTCCCCGGGGACTATCGTGGCCTCCCACGTCCTTCATCGGTTCCTGGTGCCAAGGCATCCACCGTGCGCCCTTAAAAACTTGGCCACAGATGCTCGCGTCCACTGTGCAGTTCTCAAACAACGACCAACCACCCATCACCCCGAACCCTTGAGTTCG
>NZ_JBITCS010000089.1:0-4385 GCF_044453445.1 Streptomyces sp. NPDC051684
TCAACGACCACCCAGGCCTGATCAGTCAGCTCATGACGACGCACCACGAAAACACCAACGCGCCAACCACTTTGCGGACACGACCTAGGGCGCGGACGGCGGCTCGCACACCACCGCGCACATCGAGGAACTCCTGCGCCTCCTCGCCCCGATCGAACACTGCTGGGCCTTCCCCGGCACCCCCGGCCTCACCGAGCTGCGCGGTCTCCTCGCCCAGGGCGAGCACCGCCGACTCGCCCAGCGCGCCGACGAACTCGACCGCGCGCTCGCCGGACACCCGCACCGCGGCACCGCCCCGCACACCGCCGCCGCCCCGAGCGGCGAACCCGAGGAGCCGGCGGACGCCGCGCACACCCCGCCCGCGCCCACCACCCCGTACTTCGAGGTCCTCGTCGTCGGCGACCTCGACGCCGCCGAGGAGCACGCGCTCCGCGCCGAACTGCGCCGACTGCGCCGCCCCGACGACGAGTTCGCCTACGAGATCGTCGTCGCCCCCAGCTTCGAGGACGCGGTCATCACGTCGCTGGTCAACTCCAGCCTCCAGGCGGTCGTCATCCGCGACCGCTTCACCGACCGCTCCCGCCACGACCTCAGCGTCGTGCGCCGCTTCTTCGACGAGGCCGCCGACGCGCCCGCCGCGATCCCCGGAGACAGCGAGGAACAGGTCCGCGTGCTCGGCGACCGGCTGCTCGTCCTGCGCCCCGAACTCGACCTCTACCTCGTCTCCGAACGGGCCGTCGAGTCCACCGCGGGCCGTCTCAGCCGCCGCTTCCGGCGCGTCTTCCACGCCCGCGAGGGCCTGCTCGAACTCCACCTGTCGATCCTGCACGGCATCACCGAACGCCACCGCGCCCCGTTCTTCACCGCGCTGCGCGCCCACAGCCGCAAGCCCACCGGCGTCTTCCACGCGCTGCCCGTCTCCCGCGGCGCCTCGGTGCTCAACTCGCCCTGGATACCGGAGATCGCCGACTTCTACGGCCTGAACATCTTCCTCGCCGAGACCTCCGCCACCTCCGGCGGCCTCGACTCCCTCCTCGCCCCCACGGGCCCGCTGCGCGAGGCCCAGGACCTGGCCGCCGAGGCCTTCGGCGCCCGCCAGACCTACTTCGTCACCAACGGCACCTCGACCGCCAACAAGATCGTCGTGCAGGCGATGGTGCGGCCCGGCGACATCGTGCTCGTCGACCGCAACTGCCACAAGTCCCACCACTACGGGCTCGTGCTTGCCGGCGCCCACGTCGTGTACCTCGACGCGTATCCCCTCGACGAGTACGGCATGTACGGCGCGGTCCCCGTCGAGGAGATCAAGCGCAAGCTGCTGATGCTCAAGCGCGAGGGCATCCTGCACCGCGTGAAGCTGCTGATGCTCACCAACTGCACCTTCGACGGCATCGTCTACAACCCCTCGCGGGTGATGGAGGAGTGCCTGGCGCTCAAGCCGGACCTGGCGTTCCTGTGGGACGAGGCGTGGTTCGCCTTCGCCCGCTTCCACCCCGTGTACCGCCGGCGCACCGCGATGGCCTCCGCCCGTACGCTGACCGACCGCTACCGCGACCCGGACTACGCGGACATGTACGCGGCCCACCTGGCGGACCTCGGCGAGGACCCGGACGACGAGACCCTCGCCACCACCCGGCTCATGCCCGACCCCGAGCAGGTCCGCGTCCGCGTCTACGCCACCCAGTCCACGCACAAGACGCTCACCTCGATGCGCCAGGGCTCCATGGTCCACGTCTTCGACCAGGACTTCCGGCACAAGGTGGCCGAGGTGTTCCACGAGGCGTACATGACGCACACCTCCACCTCGCCCAACTACCAGATCCTCGCCTCCATGGACCTGGGCCGCCGCCAGGCCGCACTTGAGGGGTACGCGCTGGTGCAGAAGCAGCTCGAACAGGCCGGTGTGCTCCGCGACGCTGTCGACCAGCACCCGCTGCTCAGCCGCTACCTGCACATCCTCACCACCCCCGAACTCGTCCCGCCCCGCTTCCGCTCCTCCGGCATCGACCAGCCGCTGTCCGCGGGCCTGGCGCGGATGGAACGGGCCTGGGATGAGGACGAGTTCGTGCTCGACCCCACCCGGGCCACCATGCACATCGGGCGCACCGGGATCGACGGAGACACCTTCAAGCACGATCTCCTCATGGACCGGCACGGCGTCCAGGTCAACAAGACGACCCGCAACACGCTCTTGTTCATGACGAACATCGGGACCACCCGCAGCTCCGTCGCCTACCTCATCGAGGTGCTCGTGCGCATCGCCGAGGACCTGGAGGAGAGCGTCGGCGAGATGGGCCCGCACGACCGCTCCGCGCACCGCGACGCCGTCAGCGCGCTCGACGCGGGATCCGCCGCGCTGCCCGACTTCAGCGCGTTCCACCCGGTGTTCCGGCCCAGCCCGCACACCCCCGAGGGCGACATGCGCAGCGCGTTCTTCCTCGCCTACGACGACACCGAGTGCGAGCACCTCACGGTGGACGCCATCACCGACGCGATGGCACAGGGGCGTACCGTCGTCTCCGCCACGTTCGTCACGCCGTACCCGCCGGGCTTCCCCGTCCTCGTCCCCGGACAGGTCGTCAGCAAGGACGTCCTGACGTACATGGCGGCCCTCGACACCCGCGAGATCCACGGCTACGACCCGGAGGCCGGCTACCGCGTCTTCACCGAAGCCGCCCTCGCATCACGGCACACGGCCGAGCGTTAGCCTCGGGCCTGGCCGACCGTACGAAGACAAGGACGACTCACCCTCATGGCACCCCAGATCCTGCGCGCCGACGCCCGCACCCCCGCACCGTGGAAGAACGGCGGAGGCATCACGACGGAGGTGCTCGCGCACCCCAAGGGCTCCACCACCGACGACTTCGCGTGGCGGATCAGCCTCGCCGACGTGGCGACCGCAGGCCCGTTCTCCGCGTTCGAGGGCGTCGACCGGATCATCACGGTCGTCGAGGGGGCGGGCATGGCCCTCACCGTCGACGGCACGGAACACACCATCGACACTCGCTACGCGCCCTTCCCCTTCTCCGGCGACGCCACGACGGACTGCCGTCTCCTGGACGGCCCGCTGGTCGACTTCAACGTCATGGCCCGCCGCACCGACGCGAAGGCCGACGTCCGCGTCGAGCGCGGCCCGACCGTGCTCGAACCGTCCCCGGGCACCCGCGTCCTGGCCCTCGTCCTGGACGGCACGGCGACGCTGGACTCCGTCCGCCTGAACCGACTGGACGCGGTGCTGCTCCAGGACGACGAGAAGCCGGCCGATGTCGACGTCGACGGGGTCCTGGCGGTCGTGTCCCTCACCGAGGTCCGCTGAATTCCCTGGTGGTGGGTCGCCGCGGTCGGTAGGTTCTCGGCGGTGACCTTGATGGAGACGCACGGCCTCGCCCCGATGACCGACGGGGCGCAATTGCGCTGGACCGTATGCGGAGACACGACCCGCAAGCCGCCCGTGGTGATGGTCCACGGCGGCCCGGGTCTCCCGCCCTATCTGGGCGACACCGCCGCGATGGTGGCCGACATCGCGCCCGTGTACTGCTACGAGCAGCGGGGCACGGGCGGCTCCCCCTGGCACGGCAGCCATACGCTCTCCCGGCACGTCGACGACCTGGCCGAGCTGCTCGACGCGTGGGACGCGCACCGGGCGGTGCTGATCGGGCACTCCTACGGCACCGATCTGGCGAGCCGGTTCTGCCTGGCGCACTCCGACCGCGTGGCCGCGATGCTGCTCATGTGCGGGCCGTTCGTGGGGGATTGGCGCACCGCGTACCGGGCGGAGCGAGCCCGCCGGATGTCCTCGGCACAGCAGGAGCGGCGCCAGGCGCTGGCGGAACGCCCGGACCGCACCGAGGAGCAGGAGGCCGAGCTGCTCACGCTGGCATGGTTCACGGACCACGCCGACCGCGAACGCGGGTGGGACTGGGCCGCCGTGGCGGCCCGACAGCGGCGCCCCGTGAACTGGGCCATGAACGCCGAACTCGGCAGCGAAGGACGCGCGGACCCACTCGACGCACACCTGGACGAGCTGCGCGCGTGCCTCCCCGCACACACCGCGCTCCTCGGCGGCGCGGACGACCCCCGCCCCGTAGCGGCATTGGAATCCGTCGCCCTCCGCCTCGATCTCCCGTTCACCCGGATCGAGGACGCCGGACACGAACCCTGGCTGGACCAGCCCGCCGCCGTGAGGGCGCATCTGCGGCGCTTCGTGCACGAAGCGGTGGGCGCGCACGGCGGCGGGGACGGAGCGGCCGGCTAGGCGGTTTCGTTTAGATCAGTCGGTCGTTGGTCCGGGTGTGCCGTTGACTGACGCGCAGTGGGCGCGGATCGAGCCATTGCTCCCGGACCGGACACCGAAGCGGGGTGGCCGGTGGCGAGACCATCGCGAG
>NZ_JBITCS010000090.1:0-3753 GCF_044453445.1 Streptomyces sp. NPDC051684
GACCTAGTAGCGGAGCTACTCGGGCTTTTCGGCAACGCCGCGAGCGTGCGTGCCAGACGCCGCGGCGCAGACGGAAGATTGAAGACAGGCCCTAGTCGCCTTGAAGGTGGAGTTCCAGGCTCGCGGCTTCCGCGCAACGCTCGGCCAGCTCGCGGATCTTCCCCAGGATGTCCCGCTCCGGCTGCTCCTCCACCAGGTCGCCAGTGGCGTCGATCTCGGAGAGGAACTGAGGCATCTCCGCCGATGTAAGGATCTGGGTGCGGTACGGGTCAACACGGTTGAGCATCGGCAGGACGCTGTTCACACACAGGCCGGAGAACAAGTCTGTCCCGTCCTGTACGAAATCCACCGTGCTCAGCCGACGCTTTCTGGGGCTCGTTCCCCGTTGCGTGACCTGCATCAGCACTACGTCGACACCCATAGGATGCCGAGGTGCCAAGACCAATACCGAGCGGCCGCCGTGCCTGGATTGCGGCGTGGGTGGTGCTGTGCGCAGCCGGCCTCGCCGCCACCTATGGGCTCAACACGTCCTCCGAGCCCGACCCGAAACCCGAGAAGCCCGTGAGTGCCCAGTGCGCCAAGCTGATCGACGACATCGAGGGGCAGTTGGCGAGGAACAAGCGGGACGGCAAGGGCGGCGGAGCGGTGGCGTTCTCTCGCGTCCGGAACGCCGACGGCGACGATTGCGGCGACGCGCTCCACGAGCACTTCGGCGGCCACGGCTCCGCGGTGTCCGGCTCGCCGCCCGCGGAGTCACCGGCGCGTGTCTACTCCTCCTGCCTGGCGGCCGACACCCGGCCGCTGACCGAGGGCGACGATCCGTGCCGAGCTCCCGAGGCCGACGGCCGTTGAAAAACTCCTCTGTGGTTCCTACGCATTGCCGTCCAACGCAATGTGCCGACCCGCCGCGATCACGGCTGCCACGGACTGGAGCGCGCCCAGTTCGGTGAGCGGGTCGCCGTTCACCACGAGGACGTCCGCGCCGTAGCCGGCGGTGAGCTGCCCGGTCGTCTCGTCAAGACCCAGCGCGCGGGCCGCCTCCGTCGTGGCCATCGCGAGGACGCGGTCGTGGGTCAGACCCAGGTGCTCGTAGAACGTGAGGCTTGCGGGCAGGCCGTCGAACCCGGCGCGCTGGACGCCCGCGTCGGTCCCCGCGATCAGCCGCGCACCGGCCTCGGCCATCCGGCGGATCGCCTCGAACATGGCCTCGGCACGCTCTGCGCCGAAGAACTTGGGCAGCATCCGCCAGTTCGGGCTGATCGTGGGGCAGACGTAGATGTTCCGCTCGATGATCCGGTCGAGCACGTCCTCGCGGACCTCGAAGCCGTCGGCCGTCATCCATGTGCAGTGCTCGATGCTGTCGACGCCCGCCGTGACGGCCGCGGCGATACCGTCCACGCCGTGCGCGTGCGCGGCGACCGGCAGTCCCTCACGGTGCGCCTCGTCGACGAGCACCGCCAACTCCTCCCCGGAGAACTGGGCCTCCCAGCTCTTCGCCCCGCCCTTGGTGAGCCCGCCGCCGGTCGCCATCACCTTGATGACCCGGGCGCCGGACTCGGCATTGCGCCGCACCAGCTGCCGGACCTCGTCGGGGCCGGAGACCTCACCGCCGAGGAACCAGCAATGGCCACCGGGCGGAGTGACGGGCGTCGACGCGGAGACGATCCGCGGGCCGATGCCCGCACCCTGCTCGATGTCCTGAGCGAGACGCAGCGCGAGGCCGTCGCGGTCGCCGAGGTCGCGGACCGTCGTGACGCCGACGCCGAGCAACTGCCGTGCCCGGCCGGCCATCGCGGCGTACAGCCCGGCGTCGTCCTGCTCCTGGAGCGTGGCCACGGGTTCCGGCCCCGCGTCGAAGCAGAGGTGCACGTGGGCGTCGATCAGGCCCGGGAGCACGGTGCCGTCGGGGAAGTCGAGCCGCGGCTCGTCGGCCTGCGTCCGGCGCTCGGCCTCTTCGCGCGGGCCGACGAAGGCGATGACGCTCCCGCGTACGAGGACGGCCCCGTCGGCGACGACGTGACGATCGGGTCCGGCCAGGACGCGCGCGGCGGTGATCAACATGAAACCCGGCTCTCTCTCATGCGCATGAGGTCAGTTGCTGGACTGCACAGCACATCAGACAGCGCGCGCGGTTCCCGGCTGTACGCGCCACCTCGACCCCACCGTGTCGCGTCACCCTCACCCTCGCTCTCCCCCTCGGCCTCGCCGTCACCGCACCAGGCAGCAGTCTCCGCACTTGCCGCCGTTAGGGGCCCGGTAGAAGAGGCAGCAGCTGTGGCGGCGGAACGTCAGGCTCGGGCCGGTGATCCGGCCAGTTCCGCGCAGCCTGCCCGTTTCCAACAACTCCCGTGTCAGGCGCGCGAGTTCCGGCCGCAGGTCGGGACTGACCCTCAGCAGTTGCGCCGCCGATCCGACGAGCGCCGAGGCAGAATTTCCTGCCAGCAGGCGCGGCGCCACCTTGATGGTGAGTCCGCTTTCGACTGCCGCCAGGACGCCGTCGACCTCCGCGTACACCTCGTCGGCGAGCACCGCCGGATCCGCCGCACGTCGCCCCTCGGGCCGGGGCAGCCGCAGCGTCGAGCCCTCCCCCGACCACTCCACCGCGCTCATCACCGGCACGATCCCGTGGACCAGCGCGCAGGCGAGCACCGGTGACCACAGGCGGGCCGCGAGGCCCAGGTGGGCGATGGAGGCGCCGATACGGGGCTCGGCGGTGGCGTAGCGGTCGTTGACCGCCTTGGATCGTTCGGCGAGACCGGCGTGGGTGAGCCGTGCGCCTCGCGGCCCCTGCGTCGGCGTCGTATCCAGGGCGAAGAAGCCGCCGAGGCGCTCCGTCACGTCCCGCAGCGCCTCGGTGACCTGTTTCGACGGCACCGCTTCCGACGGCACCGGGGTCATGAGACCGTGGCCTTGCGCGGCGGTTTGATCACGTAGAACTCCAGGATCTCCGGGCACGGCGCCACTCCCGGTCCCCCGGCCCGCACCCAGTCCGCGATGTCCTCGGTGGCGTCACGGTCGTTGACCAGGCCCAGCCACACCGGCCGTGCTCCGGCCGCCCGCCCTGCGGCGGAGGGCTGGACGACGATGACGTTGGCCTGTTCGCAGACGTCGAGGCACTCGGAGATCCGCACGGGCGCGATCTCCCGCAACCGCGCCGTCTGTGCCGCGTGATCGCCGGTGACCTTGACGGTGCCGCAACAGCAGTCGCGGCACACCACCAAGCGGCACGGAACCGCCCGGGCCGCCGCGGGTGCCGGTACTTCGGCGAGCCGTTCAGGCATGCCGCATCCTCCCTCTCGCCGGGGAGTTCCGCCCCGGATCGCTTCGAGGGGGCGACGGCGTGAGTCTCCTGGCTCTCGGGTCCGCGCTCGTCCCGGCCTTCCCACCCTCGCGGGGGCAGTGGTCTTCCGGGATCCGCTCGCCGATCACAGTGGCGGTACCGCACCGGGTTCGCACCGGTTTCCTCGGGCCGCCGTCGCCCGTGTTCCCGACCATCATGCCTTAGGGTGATCGACGCAACTGGTTCGCCCCGTCCGCCAGGCGGGGCGTCGCAAGAGGGAACCCGGTGGGAATCCGGGACTGCCCCGCAGCGGTGAGTGGGAACGACCGCCGTCATACGCATTGGCCCCCGGAAGAGGGTGCTGGGAAGCGACGGCCATTAGGGCTTGTCGTTTGGATCAGGCCGGATCAGGGAGCGGGGCCTGGTGCGTGCGATCGCAAGGCGGAGGAGGGAGGCGACGCGGAGCGTCGTCG
>NZ_JBITCS010000091.1:0-2952 GCF_044453445.1 Streptomyces sp. NPDC051684
GGCGACGCGGAGCGTCGTCGACCGACGACAACGCCGCGAGCGTGCGTGCCAGGCCCCGCGAGCCCGGCCTGATCCAAACGACAGGCCCTAGCCCCATAGACCGCGCTTATGAGCCCATAGGGAACAAGCCGCTACCCGTCGGCGCCGCGCGCGCCGACGGTAGAAGCATGACGACAACCGACACAGCAGTCAGCGCACGGCCCGGAGTGGTCAAGCCGACGTCGGCCGATTTCATGGAGGACACCGGGACCGGGCTGGACTACGGGACCCGGGCGGACCGGATGCCGGGCCACCTGACCCCCAACGACCGCTTCTTCGTGCGCAGCCACTCCCCCACTCCGCGGATCGACGCCGCGCAGTGGTCGCTGCGGATCGAGGGCGATGCCGTCCCGTCGCCCGTCACCTTCGGCTACGACGAGCTGTGGCGGGCGTTTCCGCTGGTCTCCGTCACGCGCACGATCGAGTGCGCGGGCAATCGCCGTGTGCTGTTCGGCAAGCAGCACGGGCAGCGCATCGCCGGGACACCGTGGGGCCGCGGCGCGGTCAGCACCGCCGAGTGGACCGGCGTACGGCTCCGTGACCTGCTGTCGGCGGCAGGGGTGACCCCGGACGCGCACGACGTCATGCCGGTGGCCCTCGACGAGTGCGGGGCCCGGCGCCCCATGCCCCTGGACAAGGCGGTGGCCGACGACACCCTCCTCGCCCTCGCGATGAACGGCGAGCCGCTGCCGCCGGACCACGGCTTCCCGGCGCGGGTCGTGGTCTCCGGTTGGCTGGGCGCGGCCAGCATCAAGTGGGTCGGCCGCATCGAGGTGTCCCGCAGACCCATCCACGTCCCGTGGAACACCGAGGACTACGTCCTCATCGGCCCCGACCACCCGGCGCACGGCCCCGTCCTGGGCACCCCCATCAACGAACTCCCGGTGACCAGCCTGGTGGAACTCGACTGGCCCGCACATCTGAAGCCGGGGCCCCAGCTCGTACGAGGACGATCCTTCGCCGGGGAGCAGCGCATCGCCTCCGTGTCCTACAGCATCGATGCGGGCCCGTGGCAGGAGGCCCGGCTCACCGGCTCCCAGGAGGCGGGCGCCTGGACCCGCTGGCACTTCACCTGGAACCCCGCCCCGGGCGAGCACATCATCTCGATCCGCGCCACGGACGACACGGGCCGCACCCAGCCGGCGTACGTTCCGTGGAACCGCCTCGGCTACCTCAACAACCAGATCCTGGATCATCCGGTGCACGTCGCCACCGCGTGACGGGCCCACACATAGCAACCCCCTATACCCGGTATTCGCAGATCACCCGTTGTTCACCCGCCGTTGGGCGGGCGAGGGTGGCGGGGACGATCCCACCGGCTGCGAAGGAGCAGGGGCATGGCTGTGGCACCGGGCGAGACACGGTTCGAAGTGGCGGGGTATCTGACGGAGAATCACATCGGGGGGCAGTGGGTCGCCGCGCAGTCGGGGCAGCGGCGGCCCGACGTGAATCCGGCCGACTTCTCCGATGTGCTGGGGGAGTTCGCGGAATCCGGCGGCGCGGATGTGGACCTGGCGGTCGAGGAGGCGCGGCGGGCCCTTGATCACTGGCGTGGCATCGGGCCCATCAAGCGGGCCGCGTTCCTGATGAAGGCGCTGCGCATCATGGAGCGGCGCGCGCAGGAGCTCGCGTACGCGATCACGCGTGAGCAGGGGAAGCTCCTGAAGGAGGCCACTGGCGAGGTCCAACGGGCCATGGCCGTCCTGGAGTTCACGGCCGGGCAGGCCCGGCTGCTCGGCGGGGTCACCGCCCCCGCCGAGGAGGAGCGCACCTTCGCGTACACCTTCCGCAAGGCGATCGGCGTGGTGGGGCTGATATCGCCGTGGAACTTCCCCCTCGCCATCCCGATGTGGAAGGTGGCGCCCGCGCTGCTCGCCGGCTGCACCGCGATCCTCAAACCGTCGCCGCTGACCCCGCTCACCTCGGCCCTGCTCGTCGATGTCTTCCACGAGGCGGGGCTTGCGGACGGGGTGCTCAATCTGGTGCAGGGCGACGCGGCGGCCGGTGAGGCGCTCGTCGCCAATCCGGCCGTCGCGGGCATCAGCTTCACCGGGTCGCTGCCCGTCGGCACCGCGATCCACACGGGCGGCGCCGGCCGGCTGCTGCGCACCCAGCTCGAGCTCGGCGGCAAGAACGCGGTCGTGGTGTGCGACGACGCCGACCTGGACAAGGCCGTCGACGCCGTCGTGCACGGGGCGTTCGGGCAGGCGGGGCAGCGGTGTTCGGCGACCAGCCGGGCCGTCGTCGACGTACGGGTGCGGGAGGAGTTCCTGGAGCGGCTCGTCGGCCGGGTCGCGCATCTGCGGGTGGGGCCCGGATTCGACGCCGCGTCCGAGCTGTGTCCCGTGGTGGATACCGCGCGGCTCGACGCGGCGCTCGCCGCCATCGAGGGCGCGCAGCGCGACGGTGGCAAGGTGGTGTGCGGCGGCGGGCGCGAGGAGCGTCCGGATCTGGCGGAGGGCTGCTATGTGCAGCCGACCGTGATCCGGGACGTGCCGTGGGACGCGGAGCTGGCGCAGGAGGAGGTGTTCGGTCCCGTGCTCGCGGTGGTGGACGCGGAGGACTTCGACGACGCGCTGCGGATCGCGAACTCGGTGAAGTACGGCATGTCCGGGACCGTGTTCACCGCCTCACAGGCCCGCGCCTTCGAGGCCCTTGAGCGCTTCGAGGCGGGGATGCTGCACGTCAACCGGCCCGGTGTCGGCGCGTACGCGCATCTGCCGCACATCGGCGACAAGGCCAGCCAGTACGGGCCGCCGGAGTGCTCGCCGGAGGTCTTCGACTTCTACACGGCGTGGCACTCGGCCTGCATCTCGTACTAGGGCTTGTCGTTTGGATCAGGCCGGATCAGGGAGCGGGTCCTGGTGCGTGCGATCGCAAGGCGGAGGAGGGAGGCGACGCGGAGCGTCGTCG
>NZ_JBITCS010000092.1:0-2418 GCF_044453445.1 Streptomyces sp. NPDC051684
AGTCCTTCAACGGGCGGCACCCGGTGGAACTGATCGGCGGAGTGCGCTTCCCCGCGATCGGCGAACTCCCGTACCTGCTGACCCTCGCGGGACACAGCTTCTACTGGTTCCGGCTGAGCGAGGCCTCAGCGCCGGACGACCGCACCGCGGGGGGCTCCGCAGGATTGGACCGCACACCATGACCCGCCCCCTGATCGAACTGGGTGACCCGCGCCCGGCGCTTCTCAGCTCCTCGCTCAATGAGCTGCTCAGCCGCTGGCTCCCGAGACAGCGCTGGTATGCGAGCAGCGGCCGCCGGATCACGGAGATCGCGGTAGTGGCTGCGACCGCACTGACACCCGAGTGCTTCCACCTGCTGGTGCGAGTGAAGGAAGCCGGTCAACAGGAGGAGAAACACTACCAGTTGATACTGGGCGCGGCCGTCGACCCGCCCCCACGTCTGTGGCAGCACGCCCTCGGGCAGCTGGACGGGCCCGCCGGCGGCACCCTGATGGTCTACGACGCCCTGCATGATCACCGCGTGGCGGTCCTGCTGCTGGACCGGCTGCGCGAGGGCGGGAAGGTCGGGGCGCTGCGCTTCGAGTCCTTCTCCCGTGCCTCGGTGCCGACCGGTCTTGCGCCCCGCGTCCTGGACAGCGAGCAGTCCAACTCGTCGATCGTCTATGGCGACAGGCTCATCCTCAAGCTGTTCCGCCGTATCCAGCAAGGCATCAACCCCGACCTCGAGGTGACGGCTCGGCTGGGACGGCGGGGACACCCCTCGGTGCCGGCGCCCGAGGCCTGGTTCTTCGTGACCGAACCGTTCTGGGGCACCCTCGGCATGGTCCAGCCCTTCCTGGCCGGGGCCATGGACGGCTGGCAGCTGGCTCTGGACTCGGCCGCCGCTCAAGGCGACTTCGTCGAGCAGGCGTGGGGCCTGGGACGCACGACGGGCGAGCTGCACGCGGCCCTCGCCCAGGTCTTCCCCACCGCGAAGCCCCCTGAGCAGCACCGGTCCCGGCTCGCCGAGGAGATGATCGACCGGCTGAAGCGCTCGGCCGAGACGGTGCCGGCCCTGCGCCGTCATGTGCCCGCCCTCCAGGGCATCTTCGCGGACGCGGCGGTGGCCCACAGCGAGCCGCCCCTGCAACGGATCCATGGAGACCTGCACCTGGGCCAGGTCCTGTGGGCCGACGGGAGTTGGCATGCGGTCGATTTCGAGGGAGAGCCCTCGCGCCCGTTGGCCGAACGCCGTGCGGACCGATCACCGATCCGCGACGTGGTCGGCATGCTCAGGTCCTTCGACTACGCGGCGCACATGAGTCCCGCCCCGTGCCCGAAGTGGGCCGAGCAGTGCCGCACCGCCTTCTGCTCCGGCTACAGCGAAGCCGGGGGCTTCGAGCCGACGGAGGCGCCGGAACTGCTGCGCGCCTACGAGGCCGACCGCGCCGTCTACGAGGTGCTGTACGAGGCGACACACCGTCCCGACTGGATCACCGTCCCCCTGGAGGCCGTGGCCCGTATCGCCGGCACACGCTGAAGGTGCCCCCGCGCCGTCCCACACCGCCCGAAGGAGCCGACCATGACCGTCAACGCCACCGCCGACCCGCTCCTGCACCGACGTGCCGGGCCGGGGCCGGGCCTCGACCAGGGCGCACGGACGGCACTGCTGGGCGGAACCCATCACGACCCGCATGCGGTGCTCGGAGCGCACCCGGTAGCGCAGGGCGTGATCGTACGGTGCCTCCTCCCGTACGCCCTCGGTGTGTCGGTGCTGGCAGGTGACACAGCATGGGAACTGCCGGACACGGGCGACGGCCTGTTCGAGGGCGGACTCCCGGGCACCACTGTCCACGACTACCGGCTGCGGGTGACCACCGCCGACAGCGTCTTCGAGGCGGATGACCCCTATCGATTCCTGCCGACGTTGGGGGAGTTGGACCTGCACCTCATCGGCGAGGGCCGCCACGAGGGGCTGTGGACGGCTCTGGGCGCCCATGTCATGGAACACCAAGGCGTGCCCGGGACCCGCTTCGCCGTGTGGGCCCCCAACGCACGAGGTGTCCGGATGGTCGGCGACTTCAATTCATTGAACGGCACAGCGACACCCATGCGCTCGCTGGGCCGTTCCGGGGTGTGGGAACTGTTCGTGCCGGGCATCGGCGAGGGCGAGCTGTACAAGTTCGAGATCGTCGGCCCTGACGGTGTTGCGCGTCAGCATGCGGATCCCATGGCACGCCGCAGTGAGAAGCCACCGGCGACCGCGTCCATCGTCGATGTCGCCCACCACACGTGGGGCGATGATGCCTGGCTGGAGCGGCGTGCCGCCCGCCCCGTCCACGCTGCCCCGTTCTCGGCGTACGAGGTGCACCTGCCGTCCTGGCGCCCCGGCCTCTCCTACCGCCAACTCGCCGAGCAACTCCCCGCCTACGTATCGGA
>NZ_JBITCS010000093.1:0-1649 GCF_044453445.1 Streptomyces sp. NPDC051684
GAGGCGACGCGGAGCGTCGTCGACCGACGACAACGCCGCGAGCGTGCGTGCCAGGCCCCGCGAGCCCGGCCTGATCCAAACGACAAGCCCTAGGGGCTGGTGGGCGAGGAGATCGCCTTCGGGCAGTGGCCGGTTCGGGGCCCGGACGGCCGCCCTGATTCAGGCGCTCCGCCGGGGCTCCGCGCCGGCCAGGAACGGACGCAGCAGAGCAAGCAGGGCGTCCGGCCGGTGCAGCGGGACGATGTGGCCGCAGTCCTCGACGAGGTGTGCGGTGAGGTCGTCGGTGACCGGGCGGAGCTGGCGTGCCAGGGCGGCACCCACCGGTCGCGCGCCCAACGCCATCGTCGGCACCGTCAGCCGGGCCGTGCTCACCGCCTCCTCGATCTGCGCTGAACTCTCGGGCATGGCCCGGTAGTACGAGAACGCGCGGCGCAGCGCCTCGCGGCCGGTGTACGCGCGCACGAAGGCGTCCCGGACGGCCGGGCGCACCCCCTCGCCGAGCGTACCGGTGCGCAGGAACCAGTCGACGTACTCGGCCTCGTGGCCCTCCAGCACGGTCTCGGCCAGACCGGGCGCGGCGGAGTGGAAGCCGAACCACCACGGTGGACCGCCGGCGAGGAAGTCCTCGGCGCCGGGCAGCCCGCCGAGCAGGGACTCCATGACGACCAGCCGAAGGACGAGGTCGGGGCGGCGCAGGGCCAGGAGGAAGGCCGGCGGGGCACCGGCGTCGATGCCCACCACCGCGGCCAAGGACACTCCGAGCGCGGAGAGCAGCGCCGCGGCGTCCTCGGCCAGGGTCCCCGCGTCGTACCCGGAGTCGGCCGGGCCGCTCGCGCCGAACCCGCGCAGGTCCGGTGCGATGACGCGGTGGTGGGCGGACAGGTCGGCCATGACGTCCGTCCACAGCTCCCAGGTGTGCGGGAAGCCGTGCAGCAGGAGGACGGCAGGACCCGATCCGGCGAGGGCGACGTTGAGTTCGACACCGTTGGCGCGGACGCGTCGGAGCTCGGGCATGGCGGGACTCCAGGTACGGGGAGGGAGGGTGGAGGAGGCGGTGAGGATTGGTGACAACCTCACCGTAGGGAACTAACCTGGTCCGCCCAAGACGGCACTTTCCCTTCAGGTGGTGAGCCCCAGGTGACCACGTCGAGGTCCGGCGGACGTGCGCGGCGGCGCGGTGAGCGGGGTGAGCACGGTGACCTGATGGATCCACTCTGCCCGACCCGCCGGTTGCTCGACCGTATCGGCACCAAGTGGACGTCGATGGTGGTGAAGGTGCTGGCCGAGCAGGCCCCGGACGAGATCCGCTTCGCGGAGCTGCGCCGCCTCGCCCCCGGCATCTCGCAGAAGATGCTGTCCGTCACGCTGCAGAGCCTGACCCGCGACGGCCTGGTGGCACGCCGTGTGGAACCCACCGTCCCGCCCGCCGTCCACTACCGGCTCACCGACCTCGGCCTCTCCCTCGAAGCACCGCTCGCGGCCCTGCGGGTCTGGGCCGAGACCCACATGCCGGACATCGACCGCAACAACCGGCTCGCGGACGGGTCGACACCCGGCTAGGGCTTGTCGTTTGGATCAGGCCGGGCTCGCGGGGCCTGGCACGCACGCTCGCGGCGTTGTCGTCGGTCGACGACGCTCCGCGTCGCCTC
>NZ_JBITCS010000094.1:0-1331 GCF_044453445.1 Streptomyces sp. NPDC051684
AGGCGACGCGGAGCGTCGTCGACCGACGACAACGCCGCGAGCGTGCGTGCCAGGCCCCGCGAGCCCGGCCTGATCCAAACGACAGGCCCTAGCCCTCGACGAGTGCGAGATCCGCATCGAGACCGTCCGGCCCGGCCGCACCATCGAGCTCCTCGAAGTGGTCGTGCTGATCTCCGGACGGCCCGTCGTGCGCGCCCGGGCGTGGCTGCTCGCCGTCGGCGACACGGCGGCCGTGGCCGGTGGCGGGGCCGAGCGGCTTCCGACGCCCGAGGCGCTCGCCCCGTGGCCGATGGCGTCGGTGTGGCCGGGCGGCTACATCGCCTCGCTCGACGTCCGTCCGGTCGCACCCCCGCAGCCGGGCCGCACGACCGCGTGGATCTCGACGGGACTCGACCTGGCCGCCGGGGAGGAGGCCGGGCCGCTCGCCTCGTACGTCGCGCTGGTCGACACGGCCAACGGAATCGCCGTACGCGCCTCGCCCACCGACTGGATGTTTCCCAACGTCGACCTGACCATCCACCTCCACCGCCTCCCCGAAGGCGGCTGGACCGGTCTCGACACCACCGTCGCCTTCGGCCCCACCGGCCAGGGAGTCACCTCCTCGATCCTCCACGACATCCACGGCCCCGTGGGCCACGCGCAGCAGATACTCACCGTCCGCCCCCAGCCCGCCCGGGAACTCTGAACACCCTCTGCCAGTTGGGAGTGTCATGGAGTTCGTCTTCTTCATGACACTGCCGGGCCTGGTCATCGTGCTGACGCTGCTGACCTTCGTCGACCAGCTGCTGCTCCGCGCGGGCCGGGCCGGCGTACTGCCGTGGCGTCCCGGCAAGGACGACGGCGCGCCGCCGAACCGGACGTCGGTGAACCTGGAGGGCGGAACAGCGGTCGTCCGCCTCCCTCGCGCCCACGGTTAGCGCCCCGGGCCGCCCCCTACGCGGCCTTCACAATCCCGCCACGCTCGGCGGCCGCCCACTCCGCCACCAACACCTCGTACTCCCGACGCTGCTCGGCACTCAACCGCCCACCGGAGCGCAGCATCAGGTCACGGATCCGCTCGTTCAGCTCTTCGGCGGACCGTCCGGGACCATGCTCGGGTGTGGGGATCATGTGAAGAGAATAGTGGCACCCACTGACAACGGGCACGCGAATTGCGCCGGAGTGAACGTGCTGTGCCACACATTCCCGTCCGGGCAGGCGCGCGAGGGCGCGGTGCGGAGCCCTTGAGCCCCGTGCGCCGCTAGGGCTTGTCGTTTGGATCAGGCCGGATCAGGGAGCGGGGCCTGGTGCGTGCGATCGCAAGGCGGAGGAGGGAGGCGACGCGGAGCGTC